>JBOGJT010000397.1:0-7305 GCA_050745065.1 Terriglobia bacterium | reverse complement strand
CGCTCAGTCTGTCATGTCGCTTCGCGACACCCCGAAGGATGAAAATAGGGTGTAGGGGCGCTGCTTGCCGCGCCGACCGTCTAAAGGGCGCAGCAATCAGCGCCCCTACGAAGAACCCCACAACCCATTCATTTTCAACACCGGATCTGGCTATTTTCAGGACAGACCCCATGCGCCTGCGGCGCACCACGTAGGATGAAAATGGCCCTGCGGACATAAGTCCTGTGTTTTCAGTGTACACATGGGCTATTTTCCTAGCAGAATGACAGGTGCCTACTTCTTTCTCACAGTGGCAGGACGCTGCCTAAGTGAACAGTGTTGCGTTTAATCCTGGAACTCCATGAGCGCGATTCTTCTGGTTCCGACTTGCAAACTTGTGGCATAGTCACTGCGGTGGGGCATTTTGCCACTCTATTTTAATGTGACGGCACAGATCGAAGGTTCAGGGTTTTTCTTCATGACATCAACGTATTGAAAGTAAACAAGTTATTGTCGAAAACGGCGAATGGCATCAATAATGCCATAAGGATTCCCTGAGAGCGTGCCAGTTCGGAGATTTGCCAAGCGTGACTAAAGTTCTGGTTGTCGATGATGACGAAGAGAGTCGGGAGCTGCTTTCGGAAGTGCTTACGACGAACGGGTACGCGGTTGGCGTGGTTGAAAACGCGGGCGCGGCCCGGTCCGCCCTCGATGAGGACGAAAGCTACCGCATTGTTATCGCTGATTTACGTATGCCGAGCGGGAGCGGGCTCGAGCTGTTGGGAGATCTGCGGCGGCGCAAGAGCAAGCACGAGCTTATTCTGATGTCGTCATTCATCAGCAGCGCCGAAAGGAAGCTGGCGATCGAGTTAGGGGTGGACGGGTTAATCGAGAAACCCTTCCAGCTCTCCGAATTGCTGGATCTGGTCGCCGGTTTGGTCAAGGAAGACTCCATTGGCATCTCTTCCTGAGACCCGATCGGGCGGCGAGCCGACGTGCGCAGAAGAGGAGATTCGCATGAACGCAGAGGAAAAAGTGATTGAGATCATCACGCGCGAGCAGCATCTGGCGCCGGGCGCGGTCAAGCCGAACTCCACGTTCGCGGAGTTGGGAATCGACTCTCTCGACGGGGTGAACATCCTTTTTGCGCTCGAAGAGGAATTCAAGATCGACATCCCAGACAGCGTTGCGCAGAACATGAAGAGCGTTCAGCAGGTCGTGGACAGTCTCAGGCGGGTGCTGGAAGGCAAAGACATCTCTGACCTGGTCGGGTTGGCGAAAGGTGAGCCGCAGGCCACCGGCAACTGATCCGGCGAGATCCGGGGGAGCACCGTGCGCAGGGTTGTGATCACAGGCCTGGGTGTTATCGCATCCACGGGCAATGATGTTGAGGCTTTTTTTTCAAGCTTATGTCACGCCGCATCCGGCATCCGCCGGATTACGCGCTTCGATCCCTCCGAGTTGAGCATCCAGATTGGCGCCGAAGTCTCCGCGTATGACCCTATGGGGTATTTTCCGCCTAAGCGGCTGGATCTGCTCGACCGGTTCACACAATTCGCGCTAATCGCATCGCGGGAGGCAATGAAATCGAGCGGCTTTGAGCCGCGTGAAGACGAGCGCTCGCGATTTGGCGTGGTGATGGGCTCGGGCATGGGCGGGGCGCAGGGTCTCGACGACGCCTATTTTAATCTGTATAACAAGCAAGCCACCCGCCTGCATCCGTTCACCATTCCAAAGATCATGCACAACGCCTCCGTTTCTCAAGTGTGCATGGAGTTTGGCGCGCGCGGACCGTCATTCACCACAGCCACGGCGTGTTCTTCGTCAGGTCACGCGATGGGGGAGGCATTTCATCTGATCAAGTATGGCATGGCGGACGTGGTTCTGGCGGGGGGGGCGGATGCGCCCATCACGTACGGCATGCTGCGCTCCTGGGAGTCCGTTCGCGTGCTCGCCAGCGGCAACGGTGATCCCAGCCGGGCCTGCCGCCCGTTCTCAGCCGACCGCGACGGCATGGTGATCGGCGAGGGCGCAGCCACACTGGTGTTCGAGGAGCTTGATCACGCGCGGAGGCGTGGGGCGAATGTTCTGGCGGAGGTTACCGGCTTCGGCATGAGCTCGGACGCCAGTCACATCACGCAGCCGAGCGTGGAAGGCCCCGCGCGGGCGATTCGCATGGCGCTTGAGGAAGGTGGGATCAATCCGGAAGAGGTGGATTATATCAACGCGCATGGAACGGGGACGCGGCTGAATGACGCCACAGAGACCGCGATTATCAAGGACGTGTTTGGCGCGCACGCCCGGCGATTGGCCATCAGCTCGACGAAATCCATGCACGGGCACGCCATGGGGGGCACGGGCGCGATTGAAATGGTGGCAACCGTGCTTGCCATCACGCGGAACACGATTCCACCTACGGCGAGCTACACGCAGCCAGACCCGGAATGTGATCTCGACTACGTACCCAACGAGGCGCGGTCCGCGCCGGTCCGCGCGGCGCTCTCAAATTCGTTCGCCTTCGGAGGACTGAACGCGGTGTTGCTGGTCGAACGGTTCGGGTAGCTGGCCGGGCGTGGCCGGCGCACCGGGACGCGGCGCCCGTTGCGTTGTTCGAAATGCGTGTATCCGTGCTGATGGGTGACAGGCTGAAGATCTGAATGTCATTTCTGTGCACTCCGTGTGGTCATGGCGGCCGGAGCCCGTGGTAATACAGGAAGGGGCCGCCGGTCAGCGCGCATGGAGTGCCGGGGCGATTTTTGCCTATCAGAACCGTTTCACGGTGGAGGCACATGAACGCAGCGAAGAAGGTTCTTATTCTCACGCTCAGCGTCGGCTCCGGGCATGTACAGGCGTCATCCGTCATTCAGAATGCATTCGCCGGCGGCTCTGACCCTATCGACGTGCGGACCCTTGACGCCATTGACTTGGCGGAGCCTTGGTTTCCCTGGCTCTACGTCCAGCCTTACTGGTGGATGTTGCGCTACCGGCGCGAGCTTTGGCGGGCGCTGTATGAGCGGCGGCAGCACAAGAGGCACCGCTCCACCGCGCCGGGCTGGGTCTTTCGCTATGGCTGCGTGAAGGTGTTGCGCGAGATGAAGCAGTTCCGGCCGGACCTCGTGATCGTGACGGAGATCGCCGCGGCGGAGATCGCCGCTTTGGGGAAGCGCGAGGGCTGGTTTTCCGCACCGGTCCTGGCGGTGCTGACCGACTTCCACGCGGAGCCGCCCTGGGTGCAGCCGGAGATCGACTTTTACAGCGTCGCCACGGAACAAGCCAAGGCCCAACTGATCAGTTGGGGTGTTTCACCGTATCGCATTCTGATCTCCGGCATCCCGATCAACCCCACTTTTGCGTTACCCCATGATAAAGAAGAGTTACGCGGGGCGCTGGGCCTGAAGCCTCGCAGCCCGATGGTGCTGCTGATGGCGGGCGGCATGGGCATGGCGCCGCTGGATCAAATTGCAACTTATCTTGCGCGCTGCGGCGTGCCGCTGCAGACGATTGCCGTGGCGGGTCACGACCGGGCGCTTTTCGAGCGGCTTCAACGGCTGCGCGGGAAAATTGCTTTGGAGCTTTCTTCCTTCGCGTGGACAAACCGTGTTCCCGAATTGATGGCGGCGGCGGATTTGATTATTACCAAACCAGGCGGCCTGACCGTTTCAGAGGCCCTGGCTTCGGGACTCCCGATGATTCTGACGCACCCGATTCCCGGGCCGGAAGAGCGAAATATCCGCTATCTGGTCCAACATCGGGTCGCCATCCACGCGCAGAGCATGGAGGAAATTCCTCCCCTTACCGTGAGCTTGCTCCGCCAGCCCGAAAAGCGAGGGGCCATGTCTCAGCGGGCGCGTGAGCTCTCACGACCCGATGCCGGGCACGCCATCGCACAAGTGGGCAGTGCCATGCTGGAAGAGGAAACGTACATTGACTTACTTGCTCCGCCGCCCTTGCGGACGGGCGAATCAGCCTTTCTGATGTGAACGCGCCGCGAAGTCCGGGATGACCGGAGATGGGCGGATGACGGATTTCGGCAGGTTCCGGAAAAAACTCCGAAAGCGTGTCTTTCTGACGAGTTTTCACGTCGCTCTGCGACACCCGCAAAGGACGAAAATAGGACGTTGGGGCGCTTCCTGCCGCGCCCACCGTCCAAAGGGCGCAGCAAGCGGCGCCCCTACGGTGAACGTCCTAAGCCATTTGATTTCAAAGTTGCCTTTCCCCATTTTTAGAACGGACTGGCGGCTAAAAAGAGTTTTCAAGAGACGTGTTAGCTGCAACACGGTTCAGTTATGCTTACTGACATCAGGCGGCTGTTCGAGCGCACGGTGATTGGCGACTCGCCGTCCTCCTTGCTCAAATGGGGGAAGGCGGCGCCGCGGCCGCTCGTTCGCAGGATGCAGGCCGGTGCTTTCCGCCGTGTGGTCCGCTACGCCGCGTGCCATCAAAAGTTCTTCGCCGCGCAATTGAGCGAACGCGGGTTGGACCCGCGCAAGATTCGAGCGCCGCAGGACCTTGGCGACATCTTCACCACTCCGGAGGATGTGATTTCGCGGCCCCCGGAAGACTTTCTGTGCCGCGAGCCCCAGGCTGTTTTTGAGACTACCGGCACGTCCGGGCCTCCCAAGCGCATCTATTTCGGCTACGATGAGCTTGACCGTTCCGCACGTTACGAGGCGGCAGCGCTCAGCGAAAACGGCGTCCGCCCGGGAGACCGCATGGTTTGCACTTTTGACGCCGGCTACTGGGTGAGCAGTTGGGTCACGTTCCTTGCCGCAAAACATCTCGGCGTTTTCTGCTCGGCTGTCGGCAAGCCTCAGCCGCGTGAGCTTTACTCAAGGATGGGCGTCTACCATTACAACGTGATCGCAGCGGATCCCACCTGGCTGGTCAGTTTTACGGAGATCGCCGAGAAGGAAGGCACTTTTCCTGTGAAGCTGATCCTTGCCGCGGGCGACCGGATGACCGACGTTTACCGTAATTACGTGCAGGAAGTTTGGAAAGCGCCGGTGGTCCTGGGATATGGTTCGACGGAGGCGGGCGGGGGTATGGGCATGGAGTGCCGGCAGGGGAAGGGCTACCACGTGGATGAGTTCAACTTCCTCTTCGAGATTATCAACCCGGATGCGGAGGGCTATGGCGAGCTGGTATTCACCACGCTTTCGCGTTACACCGAGCCTTTCATCCGCTACCGCGCGCGGGATATCACCCGTTTTGACGCGAGTCCGTGCCCTTGTGGCACGCCTCTCGTGCGGCTTGACATGATCAAAGGGCGGCGCGATGACATGGTGGTGATGGGCGCAGGCAACATGCATCCTGTCATTTTTGAGCGCGTCCTCTACGACGTTGAAGGCATCAGCGGAAACTGGCAGGTGGCTGTCCGGCAGGAGGACCGGCGGGATATCCTGGAATTCCGGCTGGAGCTGACGAACGGCGTTGACCGTCAGCGGGTGGAGGAATCCGTGTCGCGCAACCTCGAAAGGCGCTATCCCGATATCTGGGCGAATCACGCCTGCGATATGTACCGTCTGGCATTTAAGTTTCTCTCCGCCGGTAGTTTCCCGCCCGCGAGAAAGCCTCGCCGTCTCGTGGACGAGCGGGCAAGCGAATAAGGCAGAGGCAGGCGTCCGTTCCTCGTTGCCTGTGGTTCGTTGTGCGGTCCGAAGCTCTCAATTTGGCGCCGATGGCCAGCAGGCTCACGGGAGACGTGAGCCGGCCGGCGATATGACCATGCAAAATTCCAACCGTGCTAGACCGATCGTCTTCTGCGATTTTGACGGCACCATCACGCTGGCTGACGTCACCGACGTGATCCTGTCGCGGCTGGCGGACCCCGCCTGGCAGGAGATTGAACGATTGTGGAGGGACGGTATCATCGGATCGCGGGAGTGTCTGGAAAGGCAGCTCGCGCTGGTCAAGGCGTCCGCGAAGGAATTGAATCACGTCATTGATTCGGTGCCCGTCGATCCCGGCTTTGTGGAATTTGTCCGGTACATCCGGAAAAACCACGTCCCTTTTGTCGTGACCAGCGACGGTTTGGATTATGTTATCCGCAGGGTGCTCGCCCACTCGGGGCTTCACGCAGGTCCGCGCAACGGCATTCATTTCTTTTCGACCTCCGGGCGTCTGGTCAAAGGACGGCTTTCGGTTTCGTTCACGCACGCCGCCGATTCGTGCACGCATGGATGCGCGACGTGCAAGCCGCATATTATTGATCGTCAACGAGGCGGCCATTGGCCGGTGATCTATGTTGGCGATGGCCTTTCGGACCGGCATGCGGTAGAGCGTGCGGATTTTGTCTACGCTCGGCAGCCGTTGCTCGATTTGTGCCGCCGTGGCGGCATCCCTTGCCGGCCGCTTGATACCTTCGCGGACATCACGGAGGCGCTTTCGCGCTGGCTTGGCGGAGATGCCGAGGCTGAAATGCGCGAGGCGTCGCGCAAGCGATCGGCTGCGGACGCGCCCGCGCTTGAGTTGTCGCCGTCGTAGCGCCGGTCAGAACATCTCGCAGCACCTGGCATTCTGAGCGAAGCGAAGAATCCGCTTTTCCATGGAGTCCTCCAGCAGAGGCAGATCCTTCGCTTCGCTCAGGATGACGTCGAGTTTGGGTGTGGCAACGCCGCGTTGCGCCGGGCCGTTCCGGGCCGCTTAATCTTACAGGAGAATCGAAATTGCCTATCACTGAAAGCTCCCGCTCAACCGCGGAGTTGCTTGAACTTGAACGGCGGTACTGCTCTTTTGGCGATACGGTGCATTATCTCGAGCCTCCCAAGGTCTTCACGGGTTGCGAAGGGAGCTACCTCTTCGATGAAAACGGCACCCCCTATCTAGACCTTCAAATGTGGTATTCGGCGGCGAGCTTCGGCTACAAGAACCCGCGGCTTGCGGATGCCTTGAAGCGGCAATTGGATACCCTTCCGCAGCTTGCCTGCCAATATCTTCACGCGGAGAAAGTGGAGGTCGCGGCGCGGATCGCGCGCATTTGCGAGGACCGGTTCGGGGTGAAAGGCCGAGTGCAGTTCAACGTGGGCGGCTCGCAGGCCATCGAGGATTCGCTGAAGATCGTCCGCAATTACACCGGGAAGAACCTCATGTTTGCGTTTATGGGCGGCTACCACGGCCGCACGCTGGGCGCTTCCGCCATCACCTCAAGCTACCGCTACCGGCGGCGTTACGGCCACTTCAGCGACCGTGGTCAATTCGTGTTTTATCCCTATTGTTTCCGCTGCATCTACGATTTGAAGCCGGAAACATGCGGCCTCTATTGCCAGGATCAGTTCTCCAAGCTTTTTGACAGTGAGTATTACGGTGTCTGGGACGCGAAGGCCGGCG
>JBOGJT010000396.1:0-4202 GCA_050745065.1 Terriglobia bacterium | reverse complement strand
GCGTCGAGCTGGCGCTGAATTCCTTCGACTCCGTGCACCGAAAGCTGCAGGAGCTGCTTTTGATGATCGGCGATGCTGATCTCGGCGTGCGCATGAAGCTTTTGTTGTTCGGCCTCGATGCGGCCGATCGCCATGCTGGTGCACCGTTCGACGGCTGCCTGAGCCTGTTCTTCCACGGCGTGCGCAGCCTGGCTCACGGCTGTCGCGGCGGCAGTCCGGGCGCTGGCGTTCAAAGCTTCCAGTGAATTCTTTTCGAAGCCGGCCAGTTGGCGTTCAGTGTCTTCAAGGACCGCTGTCCCCGAACGTTTCAGGTCGGAGAGAAGCCGCTCGCGGGCTTCTTCGATTTGTTTCTGCAGGCGCTCCGCGGAATGCTGCAGCAGCTCCGCCGCGGCCTGTGAGAGATCCTCTTCGATGCGCGCCGCGGCTTTGCGCTTGAATTGACTCAGCGTGCTTTCAATTTGCCTCTGAAAGTCTTCGAGGCCAGACTGAGCCTTACGATCGAGTTCTTTGGCCGTCGCGGAAAGCTCGGCAAGCCGCTTCTGGTGCTCGGGGACGAGGGACGATTCGATGTCCGCGCGCACAGCCTCCAAGCGAGCCGTGGCGTCATTCGCCGCGGTTTGAATGGAACTCAGCACCGCGCCTGCATTGCGCCCTGCGGCGGCGAGCTCGACGAGCCGGGTTTGGTGGTCCATGAGCAGGGAAGACTCAAGCTCTTCACGGGTCGCCTGGAGCCGGGTGGCGCCGTCACTTGCCGCCGCAAGGACGGAGCGCACCGCGTCGTCCGTATTGCTGGCAGCGGCCTGCACTTGCTCTTCTACGGAGCGGGCCATTTTTGCCGTGACCGCTTCGGCGGACGCATGGAGCGCCGACTGACAGGCCGTCGCAGCCTCTTCGCTGAGAGCGGCAAGCTGTTGGCGGGCGGAATCGCTGAATTCTGTCCGGGCGGCTGTTAACACCTCGCGAAGTTTCGCGGCGGTTGAGGCGGCTAGTTCTTCGTACTCGATGGAAGACCGCTCCTTCAGCTTTCCCGTGATCTTCGGGAGGTCGTCTACAACCTGCTTGGCGGCCTTCAGTTTGAAGGCGTGCAGGGTCTGCTGGAGCTTGTCCTGGAATTCGGCGACGAGGAGGACCGCTTCGTCTTTAAGCCGTGAGAGGTCCGCCGGTGAGGGTCCAGCCGACTGGAGATCCTGAGCACCGTTACGCGCGCTTGCCGGGTTCTGTTTATGCAATGCCATCGCCGCCTCTTGAGAATAAGTGCTCCACCCGGCGGTGGCCGGGGCATGGCGCCGCGGCAGCCCGGGTGTTCATCCATTCTTATCGGCAAATTGCTCAGTAGTATTGAGCGGCAATTCATCGTCTGTCCGCCGGCCGTGGGTGGAGATTGCGCGGCAGCGGCTCACCGCTCCAGCCCCAGCCTTCAGCGGGGAATAAAACGGGGCGCAACGGTGCTAAACTCATTGGGCTAGGCTTTACTCATGCCGTTTACTGCTGACGCAAGTTCTGATGGAGTGGCCCGCGGTTTCTTTGTTGAGCAGGGCGCGCGGATGCTGCGCGTCGCCGGGGCGCTGGCCGCGGTCGCCGCGATCACGGCGGTCTGCTTCCGCGCGGTCCCCATGGGCGCCATGGTGGCGGGCTGCTATTATCTGGTCGCCATCGTTGCGCTCTCGGCGGGCTGGGGGGTTGTTGAGGCGCTGTCGGCTTCGGCCGCCGCGACTCTCTGCCTGGACTATTTCTTCATGCCTCCCGTCAGGAGCTTCGGCGTTAGTTCGGCGTCCCACCGTGAAGCCCTTATAGCATTTCTGGCGGCGGCGGCCGGCGTGAGCCTCCTGGCATCGCGGGGGGCTCCGCGGGGTGAAGAGGAGGAAAGCGCACGACGGGAAATGGAGCGCCTGTATGCGCTCAGCCGCGCCATCCTCCTGATCGACCCTGCGCACCCTGTGGGCAAACAGATCGCCTTCAAAATTGCGCAGATTTTTGAGCTTCCTGCGCTCGCACTCTACGACCGTGTAGGCGGCGAGATCCTGCGCGCCGGTCCCGAAGACCTCACCGGCATCGACGACAGGCTTCGTGAGGTGGCGGTGCGCGGCACGCTTTTTCTGGACGCGCCCGGCCGGATCACAATTGCGGCTATCCGCTTGGGCGGCGGTCCCATTGGAAGCATCGCGTGGCGCGGCCCGTCGCTCTCGGACGGCGCGCTTCACGCCCTTTCTAACATGGTCGCCATTGGCCTTGAACGCGTGCGCGGCCAAGAGGCGGCCAATGAGGCAGAAGCCGCGCGCCAGAGCCAGGAGCTGAAATCCACGCTGCTCGACGCCATCGCGCATGAGTTCAAGACGCCGCTGACTTCCATCAAGGCAGCGACCAGCGCGCTGCTCGCCGTACCCGCACCGGCTTCGCTCGAGCGCCATGAACTTGTGACGATTATTGACGAAGAGGCCGATCGCCTGTCGCGCCTCGTGACCGAAGCGATTCAGGCGGCGCGAGTGGAAGGCGGCAGGATGCGGTTGACGCACGGCGCCCACTCCGCCGGGGCGCTGATCCGGGCAGCGCTAGCGCCGATGCAAGCCGCGCTCGAAGGAAGAAGCGTTGAGGTCAACGCGGCCGCAGGCTTGCCTGCGATCACGGTTGACCGGGACTTGATCGTACTCGCCCTTCGGCAGTTGATCGATAACGCGATCAAGTATTCACCCGCGCGCTCGCCGCTTGCGCTCCGCGCACAAGTTGCGGATGGCAGAATGGTGATTTCAGTCGCGGACCAGGGGCCGGGCGTCGCGGAGGCGCAGCAGCGCCGCATCTTTGACAAGTTCTATCGCGTCCAGGGCCAGGCTGCTTGGGCGGGAGGGACGGGCATCGGCCTCGCCATCGCGCGGGAAATCCTGAGCGCGCACGAAGGGGATATCTGGGTTGAAAGCAAGCCGGGACAAGGCTCCGAGTTTTTTGTTTCTCTCCCCATCTCTTCTCAGGAGACGCTGGCTTGAGCGCTGGACGCATTCTGGTGGCGGACGATGAGCCGCAGATCCGGCGTGTGATGCGCGCGACCCTCAGCTCCGGCGGCTACGAGGTGAGTGACGCGCGCAGCGGAGAGGCAGCGCTCGACGCGCTTCGCGCCGGCCCTTTTGACCTCCTTCTGTTGGATATGAACCTGCCCGGCCTTGACGGCCTGGAGACCTGCCGCATGATCCGCCAAGAGCTGCCCGACACGGACCTCGCCATCATCATCCTCACCGTGCGGAGTGGCGAGAAGGACAAAGTAAGGGCGCTCGACGCCGGCGCAGACGATTACGTCACTAAACCTTTCAGCATGCCGGAGCTGCTCGCCAGGATCCGTGCCGCGCTTCGCCGCGTTCCGCCCGGGCCCGACGCCGGGCCGCAAAAAATCACGCTGGAAGGAGTGGAAATCGATTTCCAATCGCGGCAGACCAGGGTGTTAGGCCGCGCGGCTCGCCTCACCCCCAAGGAGTTTAACCTCCTGCGATTCATGGCGATCCGTCCGAACCGCGTTATTCCCCATCGCGAATTGCTGCAGGCCATCTGGGGACCGGATTACGGCGGCGAGGTGGAGTACCTCCGTGTGTTCATCAACCAGCTTCGCCGCAAGATTGAGCCGTCCCCCGCGAAACCCCGCTATCTGCTTACCGAGCCTTGGGTCGGTTACCGCTTCTACCTGCCGGGAGGGCGAGAATAGCTGGCGAGCTTCATGTGGGCGGTGCGGACCGGTGCGCGCCGCGTTTTCGCCACCCGGCGAACGGGGCGCGAAAGGCCGTAGACGCGCCCCTCGCGCGGGTCTGCGCCACTTTTCCTCCGTGCCGGTCCTCTGCTTCAATACGCTGCCAATCAACGCCGTCCGGCCGTCATTCTGAGCGAAGCGAAGAATCTGCTTTTCTCATTAATCAACACCTTGCCAGATTCTTCGCCGCCTTCGGCTCCTCAGAATGAGACCTCCCTGGGGTTTTGCACCAACCCATTAAGGGAATCCTTACACCTTCCTTATGACTTCCTTACGCCGTCAGGGTTAGCGTGATGAATGATGTTTGACGCGCTTTATATCGGGATCGCGATCGTGTTTTTCGCCGTCTGCTGGGCCTTCGTCAAGGCCTGCGAGCGGATGTAGGAGAGGACCTGTGTTTGTGATTGCGGGGATTGTCGCACTCGTGCTGTTTTTGTATCTGCTGTACGCTCTTTTGCACCCGGAGCGCTTCTAA
>JBOGJT010000395.1:0-19463 GCA_050745065.1 Terriglobia bacterium | reverse complement strand
GGGCGCTACTTGCTGCGCCGGTTGGAGGGTGGGCGCGGCAAGCAGCGCCCCTACGCCCTATTTTCATTTTTCGGGGTGTCGCAAAGCGACTCGAAAACTGTTCAGAATGACACCATGTCGGAGTTTTTCAGCAACCTGTCGGAGATTATATGGCCGAATTGCGCCCGTTGGTGCGCCATTTTGGGCGTTTTCATCTCGAACGGAATTGTGAGTTCTTCGTATGACTTCTTTCGGCTGCTGCCAACCCAAACTTTTTTCCTTGCAGCGGCTTGAGTTCACGGTAAACTGTTAGTCTTTGCAACGGTGAGGGAAATATTCACTTCGGTGCTCCGGGGAAGGAAGAGGACTCATGGCGAATGTCTTTGATGCGGTCGTTGTTGGCTCAGGCGCTGCTGGAGGCATGGTGGCGACAGAGATGTGCTTGAAGGGCATGAAGGTTCTGATGCTGGAGGCAGGCCCCGATCTTGACATCGCCACGGCCTTCCATCACCATTGGAAGCCCTATCAGTTTCCGTTCCGCGGCCAGATCCGGCCGCGCGAAAAAGCCAAATACAACTATTGTGCTAACGAGTGGAACAAGCCGCACTTCGTCAACGAGCTGGAAAATCCCTATACCGGAAAGAAATTCGTCTGGGTGCGCGCGCGCGCGGTGGGCGGCAAAACGCTGCACTGGGGGCTGGTGTCTCTTCGCTTCAGCCCGCGGGATTTTCAGGCCGCGAGCTACGACGGTTACGGAGAGAACTGGCCGATCACCTACGACGACGTTGCTCCCTACTACGAGCGAGTGGAGAAAATGATCGGGGTTTGCGGCGTCGCGGACCACCTGGAGAATAATCCCGACAGCTCTTTTCTGAAACCGGTCCCGTTCACCTGCCCGGAAGCCATTTTCAAAAAGACGATCGAATCCCATGTCCCCGAGCGGCACGTGATCCACGGCCGCTCGGCAGTAGCGACGGAGCCGATTAACGGCCGCGTCCCCTGCCACTATTGCGGCCATTGCGGCCGGGTGTGCAACGTGGCGGCGTCGTTCAGCTCCAAGGGGGTTTTGCTCCCCATTGCCATGAAGACCGGCAACCTGACGCTCCAAACTGGCGCGGTCGCGTGGAAGGTACTGCTCGGCCCCGAAGGCGAGGCAAAGAGCGTTTTGTACGTTGACCGCGTCACGCGCCAGCCACAGGAAGCCTTTGGCAAAGTGATTGTGCTGGGAGCCGGCAGTCTGGAATCCACGCGCATCCTTTTGAACTCGAAGGACGAACACTCTCCCGGCGGACTCGCCAACTCGAGCGGCGTGCTCGGCAAATATTTTTGCGAGCAGATTATGGCCGGGGACATTATGGGCATCGTGCCCCAGCTTCGCGGCAATAAGAACACGGCCGGCGACGCGAAACCTGACGGCACGGGAGTTTACATCCCGCGCTTCCGCAACCTTGGAAAGAAGCGCATGGACTTCATCCGCGGGTACGGATTCGAAGGCGGCGGCGGCAGCTCCGAATTCCCAGGGTTCGCGCGGAAGCTTCCAGGCTTTGGAGCGAAGTTCAAAGAAGACATCAAGAAGAATTACGCAACCATTTTCTCTATGGGCTCATTCGGCGAGATCCTGCCTCGAGCGGAGAACTACGCGGAGATTGACCCGGTGGTGAGGGACGCCTGGGGCATTCCCGTGCTCAAGTTCAATATCGAGTGGGGTCCGAACGAGTTGGCCATGGCCAAAGACATGATTGAGACCCAGCGTGAAATGTTTAAGGTGGCGGGGATCGAAGTGCTCAGCGAGCGCACCACGCCCTTGCCCCCCGGCTGGAGCATTCACGAGGCCGGAACCGTGCGCATGGGAGACGATCCGAAGAAATCGGTGCTCAACAAGTACAACCGGACGCACGAGATCAAGAACCTCTACGTCACGGACGCCTCGTGTTTTCTCAACTCGTCGGAAAAGAACCCCACGCTCACCATCATGGCGCTTGCCATGCGCGCCGCCGATCACATTGCCGACGAAATGAAGCACGGCGAGTTCAGCTAAGGTGAAAGGCCGCCGCCCGGCGAAGACGTCCTGACCGGAGCTTCTCGCCAACACGGCGCTGAGTGGTGAGATCTGAGTCCTACTGCGGCTGCACGAGCCCTTTCTTAACCGCGTAAAGCACAAGCTCCGCGGTGCGGTGCAATCCCAGTGTTTCCATCATTCGCGCGCGATGCACCGCGACGGTGTTCACGCTGATGTTGAGGAGCGCTGCCACCTCCTTATTGGACTTTCCCTGCGCGATCAACTGCAGCACCTCTTTTTCCCGCAGTGACAACTGCTCGTAGGGATCGTGGCTTTCATCCTGCATCGTGCCTGACCGCAGACCCTCAATCACCAGATTGGAAATGCCCGGGCTCATATAGGCCTTCCCCTCCGCAAGAGAGATCACCGCGCGCGTGAGATCGAGCTCGATGGCATCCTTCAGCATGTAACCTTTGGCGCCGGCGGCGAACGCTTTGCGCACGTAGGCTTCGTTCGAATACATGCTGAGAATAAGAATTCTAACTTCGGGATTAGCTTTCAGAATCTCGCCCGCCGCCTCGATGCCGCCGAGTTCAGGCATCGAAAGGTCGAGCACCGCTACGTCCGGCCGGAGCTCTTTGGCGAGGGCCATGGCGCGAACACCGGTCGCCGCCTCGCCCACCACGTTGATGCGCGGGTCGTCTTCCAGAATGCGCCGGAAACCTTGCCGGACGAGGGTGTGATCGTCCGCCAGCAGCACGCGTATTTTCTTGCCTGTCTCAGCCGTCATCATGATCTCACTTTCTGCTCCGCGGGTTGTGATGAGGACCTTCCCTGGCGTTCTGCGAGCCCTTCCAATCCGTCCGCTTGCGCCGGCCCTGCCGCACGGACGGGAACGCGGACGCTCACCACCGTGCCCCAGCCCGGTGCGGAGCGCACTTCCAACGCGCCGTTCAGCCGCTGGGCGCGCTCGTGCATTCCCATGAGTCCGAACCCTTCTCCCGACGCCTGATCCATCTCCGCGTGGCGAGAAAACCCTTTTCCGCAATCTCTGATCTCGACACTCAAGGCGCCCTCATCCTGACTGACGGCAACCCACGCCTCCGCAGCGCCAGAGTGACGTGCGACGTTGCTCAGCGCCTCCTGTACGATGCGGTACACGTGAATGGCGTCGCCGCCGGGGAAGCTGACCGTTTCAGGGTTTCCCTCGAAATGAACCATGATACCCGTTTGCCGCGAAAACTGATCCGTAAACCACTCGAGAGTCTTTCCCAACCCGAAATCGTCGAGGATCGCCGGGCGGAGCATCTGGGAGCGGTCACGGATATTCTGCAGCGTTTCTTCGACGACGCCTTTCACTTCCTGAATGCCGTTCAGCGCGGGAAGCGGGAGTGTGCCGGGCTTTTGTCCTGTACGATTTAGCATAATGCCAATCGCCGTTAAAATCTGTCCAAATTCGTCGTGCAGATCGCGCGCCACCTGCCGCAACGTATCCTCCTGAACGTCAATCAGCTTCCAGGAAAGTTTGCGCAATTGCTCGGATTGCGACTGTAACCTCTGCGCCAAGTGTCCCAACCGCTCGAAGGTTTTGCGGTTGGCCTGAAAAGTGTATAGACCGGTTGCGCCGGCAAGCAGCAGGAGGACACCCAGCACGATGAAATTGTCGCGCTTGAAGCTTCCGTAGACGCGATTGATCTTCCGCGCCGCCTGCACTTGGGCTTGATCGTTGATGCGCAACAAGTCTGCCACTGTAGCGACCAGTGCCGCGCTCTCTCCTTGCAAACCATTCTGCATAAGATCTCGCGCAGCCGGCTCCTGGCCCTGTTGGGCCAGATTAAACGCGTGATCGACACCTTGCCAAAATGTATCCAGCTCCCGGCGCAGCTCTGAGATCTTATCGTCCGTCGCAGCCGTCCGCACCGCGTATTGCGTTTCGACGGCCAGCGCATTCGCCATGTCTCCCTGGAGACGGTCAAACGACGCCTGCCAGTCCAGCATCGGGTGTTGTTCCTGCTTCAAGGTCATGTCCCGGAGCAGAATTTCTAATTGGTGCGCATTGTCTTGTATACGGAGCAGCACCAAAGACGCCCGGCGGTTCCTCTGCACCACGTTAATCTGGTAATACTCAAGCCACCGGATTTGATGAATGCTGTAGACGGCGAACACAATGAAGATGGAGAGAATGACGCATAGGCCCACCCAGAGCCGCGCGGACGGCGAAGGTATCCGGGCAAGAAGGTCGGGCTCGCGGGGAGCAGTTTGCATGGGTTAAAAGGCCCGCTAAACGCGGGGCGTAAGTCCACGGCCATCCTATGCCGTAGCGCCGGCCGTCGTCCCCGCGAAAGCGGGAATCCACAAGGACCCCGCGCCTTTCCGGAGGTGACATCGGCAGCTTTTCGGAGCAGTATCACGGACAAAATGAGCGGTTCTTTGCCTGTGAAGTCGCGCAGTTTCCGGAAACCACGTTACAATTCTCATTATGCGCCATCGTCACGTTTACCGCTGGCGGATCGTCGGCACCCTGGAATTGAGCGCTTTTGTGCTCGTGCTGATATCGTGCTCACGCGGCGGAAACAAGGGAGTATGGGCGATGGTTGATGGCGCTCCGATCAAGCGATCTCAGGTTGAAGCCGTCTACCGCAGCCGGAAGACAATGCTGCCGGGCGACGCCAAGCCTGAGCAAGCCCTTTCGTTCAAGCTGGCAATTCTTAACGAGCTCATCGACCGCCGGCTTTTACTCGATCGCGCTTCCGAGCTCCAGGTAACGGTCTCCGCCAAGGAAGTAGACGACCGCATGGCGGCAATGCAGGGAGCAGACTCCCAGCCTCAACCCGGGAGCGGGTCGAAATCTATGACGGTCGCGGCATCGCGCCAGGAGGTTCGCGACAACCTTGTCCTTCAAGAGCTCATCCAGAAAGAAATTCTCTCTCAGGTTACGGTGACCGCGGGCGAAATTGCGCGTTATTACGATCGCAACAAGGCGGATTTCAACCAGCCGCAGAGCGAGGTTCATCTGGCGGAAATTCTCGTCACACCCGTTCCCGATGCTCGCGTTGGCAACCTGATGCATGATGACGCTCGCAACGAGCGCGCGGCGGAGCGCAAAATTAAGGCGCTTTACGCGCAAGTGGCTTCCGGAAAGGACTTCGCCAAGGTTGCGGAGAATTATTCGGAAGATCCGCGCACCGCTCCGGACGGCGGTGACATGGGCTTTATCCCTGTCTCCTCATTCGCCTCAGATCCCAAGCTCAGCCGCGCTTTGGATTTTCTCCGTCCGGGACAAATGACCGGAATCATTCACAACCGCTCCGGTTATCGAATCTTTAAGCTGCTCGACCGGATCAACGCCGGCCAGCGCCCCGTCTCGGACACCAAGGTTCAGGCCTCCATCCGCAAGATGCTCACCAATGAGAAGGAAGAGGTCCTGAAAGCCGCCTACATCGAAAATCTTCGCAGCCACGCGCACATCGTGGATTATCTCGCGCAAGAGATTTTGCAGGCCCACGGCTCCGCCGCGGGCGTCGAGTGAAGTGCGTTCTTCCGTTTTGCTGAGAACCCACCGGAGTTATCTCCTTCTCATCCAAAGCTGAGCAGCCGCGCGCCGGATTCCACGCCCTCGCCTTCCTGGACATAAATCTTGGCCACATGCCCCGACCGCGGCGCGCGAATTTCATTTTGCATCTTCATCGCTTCGATGACCATCAGCCCGCCGCCTTGCGCGACTTCTCCATTCTCCGGAACAAGAATTTTTACAATTCGGCCCGGCATGGGCGCCATGATTTCGACCGGCCCGCTATGGCCGGAGCGGGATGCGAATCGCCGCCTGGAGCGGGCATCTTCGAATTCCAACTCAAGCAAGCGCCCGGCCACGCAACTCTGGTAGCGGTAGTGGTTCGCAACGCCAGGGGAACAAATGGCCTTGGCAGGTTCCCGCCATACACTCGCCGCGTAAGACCTGCCGTTCATGAGAAAGGAATAAACCCCTGGCTCGACTTCCGCCCAAGCGGCCGCCGCGGACTCGTCATCCATTGAAAATTCTACGAACCCGGAGGCCGCCGGCGTTGGCCGCCACGCCGGAATCTCCATTGTATGTTCGCTGGCTTGCGAGCCGGATTGGATCTTCACTGTGATTTTCATCGCGTCACATTAGTGGCGGCAGGCGGGAGCAAGCCCGTCGTAACGAGTGTTTACCCCCGTTCGTTCGTCCCTCGCTGCATTCGTGAGTAGACCCCGGAGGAACCCTCCGTCCTCGAGGGACCCGGCATTTCATGAACCAACAACGCCGCTACCCACACTCTGCCGTATTCTATGGCCGGTTATTCAGCAGCGCGCCGCGTCCGGCGGTTTTCCACTTGCTTGCGTGGCTCTTCCGGTTTATGGGCGGCGGAGCGTGCCGCGACGCGTCGAGCGTTGCCGCGAGGGCTGACCAGCGCAACGCATCGTGGGGAGCATCATCTTCTCCGGCAAATCCGTCCGTCAGCACACGATCTAGAAATGCCGTGTCGATGTTTCCCGCCACGAAATCCGGATGTTCCAGAAGGCGGCGAAAAAGCCCGATATTGGTTTTAATGCCCAACACCTCGTATTCACCGAGCGCGCGCCGCATGCGCGCCAGCGCTTCTCCGCGGCTGTCTCCCCACGCCACGAGCTTTGACAGCAGCGGGTCATATTCGACCGGCACAGCCCAACCTTCATAAACACCGCTGTCGTCCCGCACACCGGGCCCCATCGGCACGCGCAGGCGGCGGATTACGCCCGGAGATGGAAAGAAATTCTGGGCAGGGTCTTCGGCATAGATGCGGCACTCGATCGCGTGGCCGCGATGCGCAATCGCTTCCTGGCGCCAAGGCAGCGGTTCACCCGCCGCAACACGAATCTGGGCCTTCACGAGGTCTATCCCCGTAACCATCTCGGTCACCGGATGCTCCACCTGCAGCCGCGTGTTCATCTCCAGAAAGTAGAAATTCTGCTCCTCATCGACCAGGAATTCGACCGTGCCGGCGTTGGTGTAACCTGCAAGCGCGCCGATGCGTACAGCCGTTTCACCCATCCGGCGGCGCAGGTCCTCGCCGACGAAGGGCGAGGGCGACTCTTCCATGACTTTCTGATGGCGCCGCTGAAGAGAGCATTCGCGCTCGCCCAGATGGATGATCTCTCCGTTGAGATCCCCAAGAATCTGTATTTCGATGTGGCGAGGCCGGATGAGGTATTTTTCGACATAGATCGAAGCGTCATTAAACGCGTTTTGTGCTTCCGAGCGGGCTGTGCGGAAAGCAGACTCGAGCTCCGCTTCGAACTCCACCCGGCGCAGGCCCTTGCCGCCCCCGCCCGCAGCGGCCTTCAACATCACGGGGTAGCCAAGATTCGCGGCCGCCCGCTCCACCTCCTCGAAGCTATCGAGGTTAAGCGTGGCGCCGGGGACCACCGGCAGGCCAGCCTTGATGGCGGCGCGGCGGGCTGCTGTTTTCGATCCCATCAGCTCCATCGCATGAGCGCCGGGCCCGATGAACACCACGCCCAACCTTGCGCACTCGGTGGCAAATTCCGGATTTTCCGAAAGAAACCCGTAACCAGGGTGAATGGCTTCGGCGCGGCTCGCGCGCGCCGCCTCCAGTATCCGGTCAATGCACAAATAGCTTTCAACTGATGGCGCCCGGCCTATGGGGTATGCCTCGCCGGCGTAACGCACGTGAAGCGCGCCTCGATCCACATCGGAATAGACTGCCACGGTGGCGATGCCGAGCTCGCGGCATGCCCGCATCACGCGGACCGCAATCTCACCGCGGTTCGCAACCAGTATTTTTTTAAACATGGCATCTTCCCGCAAACCCGGCGTACAGTCCCGATTATACTCAGATCGTTCATACTGGGCGCCCGAAAGCGGCGCGTAAAGACGCGAAGGTTCAACGGAGGGGCGGCAGACGCAGGATCGCCACAAAGATCGACAGGCGGCAGGGAAACGTAGATATCAACAATACGGCGGACCCTCGCCCGCGTTGATTTTGTGCGGACGTTGGGTAAAGGGCAGGGTTTCCCCGCGGGCGCAGGGATCAAAGCGGCCGTCAAACGATCAGTGTGGCGGGAACGTCAGCTTGCGGTAGCCGTGGTTCGCCTTTGCTGAAAGCATTCCCGGCAATAAACGGGACGCCCTTGTGTCAGCTTAAAGGGGACTGTGGTCTCCTTTCCGCACTGGGAACACGTCGTCGTTGTGACAGCCCGGGCAGAGCTTTGAGATCCACTCTGGCCTCGCTTGGTCTTGCACGCCTTGCATCGCTTAGGTTCGTTTTTGAACCCCTTCTCGGCGTAGAACTGCTGTTCCCCGGCGGTGAAGACAAACTCACCTCCGCACTCCGCGCACTTGAGAACTCTATCCTTATACTCCATCGGATGCCCCTTTGCGAATACGGAAATAGTTTGTCTTCGATTGTCACGCCAGGGATGACGGCGAGAAAAGCCCAGCGCGTCACGGTGGGATGCCGGGGCGCTCAGTCCCTTTCAAGGCGGGCCTTCTTGCGAACCCGCTTGCGCGCCAGCGCTTCCTTCACGCGGCGCCGCTCACCCGGTTTCAGATAGTACGAATGTTTCTTGATTTCCTTGATGATATCCTCTTGTTGCACCTTGCGCTTGAAGCGCCGCAATGCGTTTTCAAGGGATTCACCTTCCTGAAGGCGAACTTCTGCCAAGCAGCATACACCCCATTTCCTTAGTGAATTGGCGAGACCAGACATATGGTCGCGGCTTTTGGGATTCTCCCCCGCCAGCAGGCACTAAGTCAAGCGCATTTTTAGTATTATGGTAGTGGTTCGATGTCGCGGAGGGCTCATTCCGCCGTTCAGAAACGGGGGATAAGCCTTCTGCCTCACTCCAGCGCGATGAAGCGGCTTATCATCAATGCGGACGATTTTGGGCGCTCGGCGCAGGTGAATGCCGCCATCCTGCGCGCGCACCGGCACGGAGTTCTTACCAGCGCCAGCTTGATGGTGGCGGAGCCGGCGGCGTCTGAAGCTGCGGCGGCCGCCCGCGGATGCCCCGAGCTGGATGTCGGCCTTCATGTGGTAGCCTGCAACGGGCGAAGCCTGTTGCCCGCCCGTCAGCTTTGGGGACTGGTAGACGCCTCCGGCCGCTTCCCCAAGCACGAAGCCTGGGCCGGGCTGCGCTATGCGGTCCTGGGGAGCCTGAGAGGGAAGCTCCGTGACGAATTCCGCGCCCAGATCGAGCGGCATCTCGATCTGATGGGGTACCTGAACCACATTAACGGACATCACAATTTGCACCTTCACCCCACACTGGCAGATATCCTCATTGACCTCGCGGCCGAATACCGCGTGCCATGCCTGCGCCTCGTACGTGAGCCGGTTTTGACCACGCTTGCGCTCAATCACGACCATTGGCCGCGCAAACTGCGCGACCATGTTCTGTTCCACCCGCTTTCAGGGCGCGCCCGGCGCAGGATGCAGCGGCGAGGACTCTTGGGGAACGACTGCCTATTTGGTTTTCACCAGACCGGCAATCTTAGCGAACCGTACGTTCTCGGAGTGCTCGCGCGATTGCCGGAGGGCGGTACGACCGAGTTCTACTTTCATCCTTCGATCGAGGTGAACGGGCAGCCGCCGATGTGGTCTTCACAGGCGGAGGAGACCGCGATCCTCACCAGCCCCGCCGTGCGGGGCGCAATCGAAAAACATGGCATCCGGCTTACAACGTTCCGGGAAATGGCTGGCCGGACTGCGATGACGGACGGAACGGTGCAGACGAGCATTTGAAGCTCATTGCCGATATAATAATAACCGGGCACGCTAGGTGGGCGTATCTCGAAGGACGCCGCCAGGGCGCCGATCACCGTTAGAGGATATTTTGCTTCAAGCACCCGGTCCTGTTCCAGTTGACGCAGACTCTCTCACTACGGATTCCTGGCCGCCGCAAGCGGCGCCGCCCGATGCGGAAGAGGCTCGGCCGCCCGGCCGGAAGAAACGCCGCTGGGTGCGTGATGGTCTCGCCTACGGCTTGGCTGCCGCCATTATCGTGTTTCTGGCTCGCGGCACTTCGCTCGCCCAATTCGAGAGCATCCTACGGCAGGCGAACCCGTGGTGGTTCCTGCTTGCGTGCGCCGGGTCATTCGCCTTCTGGTTTTTTGGCGAAACCGTCCTCTACTCCGAGCTTTTCAGCTACTTCCACGTACGCACCTCGTTTCGCGAGATGCTGTCCGCAAATGCGGCGCAGTACTTCCTGCAGGCCATCAATCAGGTGGCCGGCGGCGCCGCGCTGATTCTGTTTATGCGCCGGCGCAAGGGCGTCCCGATGTTCTCAGGCGGCGCCACGCTAATTTTTTTAGGCTTGATCGACTTTCTCGTGATGGCTCTGATGGGCTTGGCGGCGGCGCTGCTTGTGCCCAGCTCGTGGCTGGGGCCGAAGTGGTATTACCCCGCCTTTCTCGCTGCGGGTATTTGTCTGGTGGCTTGGTTTTGGTTGCGCGGGCGGCCTTCGTCCGCGCTCTTGCGCTGGATTTATGACCGCCCGTCGCTACTCAGCTTCCGCCGGGCGCGCCTTTCGCATTACGCACGCCTGATCCTTATCCGTGTGGTCATCTTTACGGCGCAAGGATTTGCTCTCTATTTCCAGTTGCGCAGCTTTGGTGTGCACGTGCCGCTGATCCAGGTGCTCGCGTTTGAGCCCGCCGAGCTTTTCCTCAGCGCCTTGCCCATCACGCCAGCCGGCCTGGGTGTGCTCCAGGCGGTACTAATACTCGGGTTCCACTCGTATGCCACCCGCGCCGCAATTCTCACGGTGGGGCTCGCCATCAGTACCATGGGAATCATGATGCGCCTGCCGCTCGGGCTCGGTACGGCGGGCGCGTTTGCCCGCGAAGCGGTCCGCCGCCCCACGCCAGAGACGCTCACCGCAGCCGCCGAATAAAGCCCATCGCGCCGCTCCACTCCCGGATTCCGGATCGCGCCAACGCCTTTAGCTCGTCGCGCGGCCGATATCCCGGTGCGTCAGCCGGGTTTTGTAGCCCTCGTCTTGCAGAACTTTGGCGAGACGCTCCGCCAGCGCGACGGACCGGTGCCGTCCGCCCGTGCAGCCGAGCGCAATGGTGAGGTAACTCTTACCCTCTCGCGTGTAGTGCGGCAGCAGGTAAAGCAGTAGATCGCTGAGATGGCGCAGAAACTCGCGCGTTTGCGGGAACCGGTCCATGTAGCGCTGGACGGCACGATCTTTTCCCGTCTTTTCTTTGAGCCCGGCGCTGTAGTTGGGATTGGGCAAGAAGCGGACGTCAAAAACAAGGTCCGCATCCGCTGGAACGCCGAAACGGAACCCGAACGACAGCACTGAAATCAACAACGGCCGCCGCGCCTTAAGGCCGCCGAAGCGCTGCTGGATGAGCTCGCGGAGCTCGTGCGGGTTCAGACGGGTCGTCGAGAGGACAACGTCCGCAAGCTGCCGCATCGGCTTCATGAGCATGCGCTCGAGCCGGATTCCCTCGCGCACCGGCAGATGCATTCCCAGCGGATGCGGACGGCGCGTCTCTTCAAAGCGGCGGACCAGGGAATCATCCGCCGCCTCCAGGAAAACGAGCGAGGGCCGCGGATGCTGCTGCGCCAGGCGTTGAAAGATGGCGGGAAGCTGGCTCAGCGCCGCTCCTTCACGAACGTCCACCACCACCGCGGCACGGTCAATCCGTCCGCCCGGCTGCCGGCATAACTCGGCGAACTTCACGATGAGGTCAACCGGGAGATTGTCGACGCAATAAAACCCGAGATCTTCGAACGCCTTAAGGGCTGATCCCTTACCCGAGCCGCTTAAGCCGGTGATCAGGACAAACTGCTTTACCGCCTTACGAGGCGGTCTCTTTTTGCGCACAGGGCGCGTTTTACGGGGGCGTTTGGGCGGGTTGGAGGGAGCGGAAGTCACGCGGATTTTGCACGGGTGGCTTGGCGCGGCGCCAGCGCGGCGTGCATTTTAGCAAGATCCCCCGCGCCGGGTGGACCGTCATTCTCAGCAGGCGGCGCATCCATCGCGCATTTTGCGGCGCGTGCGGCCTTTGAACAACGCACTCAGGGCAAAACTCAGCTGCGTGCGCGCCGGCCCGATTCTGTAACAATCTTGCGGACCCTGCGATAGGAAATGCGCCAGCGCTTTAAGACTCCGGCTCGATCAAAACCAAGCGGCCATCCCGCCGCCAATAGACGATGTTCACCCGCTCCGTGCCGGTGTTGCGGAAGACAACGAGGTCCGTGGCGTTCGCCTCGATAGTCTCGATCGCTTCCTCCACCGAAAGCGGCTTGACGGGCATTTTTTCGGTGGTCTGGGTTTCACGGCGATGACCTTCGGACCTCGACGCTTTGATGACGTTCAGCGTCACGGCCGACGTAGGTCCAGGACGGCGTTTTCGCGTCCACTTGCGCTGCAGCAGCCGCACTGCCTGGCGCTCCAACTTGTCAAGAGCGCCGTTAATTGAGGAGAGCGGGTCCGTGGTCTCTTCGACGCCCACGAGCGTGTGGTCGCGCCATTTGAGCGTGATTTCCGCCGTTCTGCGGTGTTTCGCGGCGGCGAGGATCACGTGGATGCTGCTATGCTCTCGCACCGCACGGTTGAATTTGCGCAAACGCTCTTCCGTGTACTGACGAAGGTCCGGCGTAACTTCAATCTGGCGTCCCGTGTATTCCACCCGCATAAAAGACCTCCCCGAAAAAGGTCAGCAACCTGTGACCACGCCATGCCCCTGCTTATCTCTACGGAGCGTCATATGTGATCGACGGGCATTTGCGGTGGCGGCGCTCTCTGGCCACGGGGATGACGGCGGCCAGAGGACGCCGCTACAGAGTCGAACGTCGATGACGTATGACGCCGTGTATCGAAGCGGGATTTTCAATCCCTGTCATGCCTTTCGTCTGCGTTGATGCGTGCTCGGTATCTTCAAATCCTCGCGGTATTTCGCCACGGTGCGGCGCGTTACGTTAATGCCCGCCTCGTGCAGGCGATGCGTAATCTGGTCGTCCGTCAGAGGATGAGCCGCGTCTTCCTGCTCTATCATCTTGGCGACGATGCGCTTGAGGATCACGAGCGAGGTGTTGGCGCCCGAAGGTCCCTGCACGGCCTCCGAGAAGAAATATCTCAATTCAAAAACGCCCTGCGGCGTGTGCACGTACTTGCTCGAAACCGCGCGACTGACCGTCGAGGGATGGACGCCCACCTCCTCGGCTACTTCCTTGATCATCATTGGGCGGAGATAGTCCAATCCGCGATCAAGAAATTCCTGCTGGCGGCGGATAATCGCCTCGCAAACCCTGACAATCGTCTGCTTGCGCTGCTCGATATTCTTGATGAGCTGGAGCGCGGAGTTGAAGCGCTCGCGGACGTATTTCCGCACATCACCCGTCGCGTTCCCATCGGCGAGAAGCCTGCGGTAGTGATGGCTGAGCCGGAGCTGGGGCAGTCCTTCTTCGTTCATAATCACGCGATACGCGTCATCGACCTTCACAAAGGCCACGTCCGGTTCGATCAAGCGCGGTTCCGTGTTGTTGTACCGCTGGCCGGGCCGGGGATCGAGCCGCCGGATGGTCTCCAGGCAAGTTTCCACATCTTCAACGGAGCAGTCGAGCGCGTTCGCAATCTTGCGGTACTGCTTCGCTTCGACGTCGCCCAGGTGATTGGAAACAATCCCGACCGCCAGCGGGCTCTCCGCATCTGCCATGCGAAGCTGGATCAGCAGGCACTCCCGAAGGTCCCGCGCGCCAATTCCCGCCGGATCCAACTCCTGCACGAGCGTCAGCGCCTGTTCCACATCCTTCGGACCGTGTCCCCCTGCCTCAACCAGCTCTTCAAGGCTTGCCGTCAGGTATCCGTCTTCATTGAGGTTGCCAATGATGGAGTAGGCGGCGTCGCGCACCGCTTCCGAGCACGGCGAAAGATTCACCTGCCACTGCAAGTGTTCGGCGAGGGATGTGGGCCGGGAAATGAAGTTCTCGAAGGAGGGCCGCTCGGTGTCTTCGGCGGCGGGGGATTTGTAGCCGGGGTCGAGGTAATCGTTAAAGAACGATCCGTAGTCGACCTCATTAAACGCGTCATGGTTGTTGTCCGCGGCCGTTGCCGCCTCGGTAGGTGGTTCTACCACAGCCTCTGCTTCCTCGTTCTTTTTCTGCACGTCGTCGAGCGCCGGGACGCTTTCCGCCACTTCCTCGAGGACGGGGTTTTCCACCATCTCCTGGTTGATCATGTCGCAGAGGTCGAGCTTATTGAGCGCGAGTACGGTGACCATCTGCACCAGGCCGGGCGTCAGAATCTGCCTCTGAGCTACCTTGAGGTTCAGTCCGAGTCTGGTTTGGGGCTTGCTCATCTAGATTGCCAGTCTGAAGTTATCGCCAAGATAAACCTTCTTCACCTCGGTATCGTTCCCGAGCTCCTCGGGCGTTCCCGAGCGGAAGATGCGGCCGCTGGTGATGATGTAGGCGCGGTCCGTCACCTGGAGCGTTTCGCGCACGTTGTGGTCCGTCAGGAGCACGCCAATGCCCGACGCCTTGAGCTGTAGAATAATACGTTGAATGTCCACAACCGCCAACGGATCTATACCGGCAAACGGCTCGTCCAGCAGGACGAATGAAGGTGATATGACAAGGCAACGGGCCACTTCCACGCGCCTCCGCTCGCCGCCGGAAAGCAGGTAGCCGTAACTTCGGCGCACCTTCTGCAATCCAAATTCCTCCAGCAGCTCTTCGAGGCGTTCGCGCCGTTGGTTGTCTGCCAATGGGATCGTCTCGAGAATCGCGGCAAGGTTTTCTTCAACCGTTAGCTTTCGAAAGACCGAGGGTTCCTGAGGGAGGTAACTGATGCCATTCCTGGCTCTGAGGTACATCGGAAATCCGGATATGTCCACCCCGTCCAGCAGCACGCGGCCGGCGTCCGCGCTGGTTAGACCCACGATGATGTAAAACGTGGTGGTCTTACCCGCTCCATTCGGCCCAAGCAGCCCCACCACTTCGCCTTGAGCGATCCGCAAGCTGATGCCATCAACAACTTTCCGTCCCTTATAAGACTTCGTAAGGTCAACTGTGGAAAGGATTTGCATGGCTCATCGCTTTAAAATACGGCGCCTTGACTCAGTCTGTGCCTTCTTTCCCCCATCAGCGAGAAGGCTAGCATCGTGTATGAAGAATGTCAAACGTTTACCAGTTAGATAACCAAGTTGTTGGTCATACACCGCCGGAGGGCCGCCAGTTAATACGATTTTGCCTGCGGAGGCGTCATATTCGGCGCGCTGGGCTGTGGCACGCCGCCCGGGTGGCTGAGTCACCCGGACGTTTCCCTCGGCAGTCGCCCGCTCGATTTCCGGACTCCCGGATCCAGGTGTCCCGAACGCGGCTGAAAAATAGACCTCCAGCCGGTCGGACTGAAAGGTAGTATTTGCTGAAACCATGCGCACGTTTCCCGCGTACACCGCTTCGCGGCGCGCGTTAAAGTAATCCAGGTGGTCCGCGCTAATGGTCACAGGCTGCGGCACAGCCTTTTGCTTCGGCTGGCCTCGCGCCGCCTTTCCGGCAGGTACGCCCGGCTGCAGCAGCGATGTGACGACTCCGCGCCCGGAGCTTAATCGCTCTTGTTTCCGGTCAATCTCGAGCGATGGAGTCTCGACCACGTCGGGCCCGCGCCAAGCACGGACGTTCCCTTCGTAGCGCGCCGTTTGGCGCGCCTTGTTCATTGTCACCCGGTCCGCCAAAACGATGACGGGAGTCCTGTCCTGCACCATTACCGCGAGACCCGGAGAAGTCGGGCGGCCCGTTCCTTTCGTAGGCCGATCATAGTAAACGGACTGCACATTGCCCCAGCCCAGCGCTTGCCCGGTTCCGAGGTTGATCAGCATGTGTCGGGCTCGAAGGCGACCCTGCGGATTCCAGACCTCCGGATTTCCAGAAAGTGCAAGCTCTTGTTTCCGGGCATCATAGAGCGCTTCGTCCGCAACCGCGTGGCGGGCGCCCTCCTCGAATTTGCAGTGGCCCTTTTGGTGAATGCTCGAGAGCACGCCAGTTTTAGGGTCGATGCGCGCGGTAAGATCATCGGCAGATGCTATCCGGGCGGGGCGGCCACCGGCAAGGGGGGAAGGCTGATCCACGACGCGCGTGGAGGAAACGCCCTGGAGCGTCTCGATCCGCCCTGCTGGATCAAAAGCCACGGCAAGCTGTCCGGCCGTCAGCGTTTGCCGGTCAAGGCTCCGGTCCGAAGGAATTAATTGAAGTACGCCCCGTCCCACCGTGTGCGCTTCTTTCAGGGCGCCACCGCGCGCGAATGTGAAGGCCACTTGAGGGGCTGTCAGGATTCGCTCCCCAGGCGCAACACGCAGCGCTCCACCCGATGCGGGTTCGGCACGCTCGCTTCCCTGCGCTGGATCAAAGACGAGCTTTACGTGACCCTGAGCTACGGCGGACGCAGGCTTGGATCTCAGCACCGCGTGGGGCGTGATGCGAACTCCCGCCATGGCAACGGTCATTCTGTCCGCCGTAAGGTCCCGGCGCCATCCGCCGCCGTGCGATTGACGGTCTTCGATCTCGACGCGCCCACCCGCCGAGAGAGAAAGAACGCGGTTAGTGGCTGGGTCGAGATCGGCGTCGAAATGATCCGCGAAGCCTTTCACTTCGCCGCTCGCCAGAAGACCGTCGGCCCGGACACCGGACAAGTCCACGCGGGTAATCCGGTTTTGAGAATCAAGATGAAGCTCACCTCCGGCAGCCTCCAATTTGCGCCCCGGCTGCGTCAAATTTACGGGTGAATCCAACCTGACAAGGCTTGCGCGCTTACTGTAGATCAGCCCTCCCGCCGACATCCGGATGGCGCCCTCATCCGCAGCTTTCGCGCCGACGCGGCGGAGTCTGGGGATGCTGAGCGATACATTCCTCCGGAGCGTCAGGCCGCCGCTGCGGGTGTTGTACGCCAAGCCCACGGCAGAGCCCGTCGCCGCCCCCAGTCTAAACTGGACTGCGCCGGGTGTTTCAATCGTGGTGCGGCCCGGATCGTAGGAAACGTTTGAGGTTTCGATGATGAGCGGCTGGCGCGTTTCCGAACCGGAGCGGGTCGGGTTTGCCTTCCTCGCCGGCACACCGGGAGTCGCGAACTGCGATTCGAGCTCCAACAGGGCCTTGCCAGCGCATGAGAGAGCGCCTGTCTTGTTGTCATACTGGCAGCGATCCGTGGTTATTTCGTCGTGGCGCGCGCCGGTGCGGCCATAAATAACCACGTGAACCCCTTCAAGAACCGTGCGCGCGCCTTGGTAGGAGCGGGTGCGCGCGGCGTGAATGGTGAAAATTTGGCGGCCGCCTTCGGAGTGCGTAACCGTCACACCCGAGTGCTGGCGGCTGACGTTCGCCGGCAGCTCCGCCCGGGAGTTCGTAACCCGGCCCCGTCGGCGGGTGCTGGCCAGAACGCCCAAGAAGACGGCCGTCAGGGTGATGAACAGAATGAGCCCCAGCAGCCGCTTAATGCTCTTGCGGCGTCCCCCGTAGCGCTTTTCCTGTAACTCAAGAGGTGTTTTCTTCTTCAACATTCAAACGGATCATCCGTCAAGACGCCTGATCACGCTGGCCGTAGGTCCTTGAGAACGAGTTGCAAATCCGTGCTGCCCTGAAAGGTGTTTTCCGAAAGACTGAACGCCAGCGCCACCCGCCTGACCCCCTCAAGCTCTGCCGCACGCCCAGCCATGCCCCAGCCCATGGCGTCGAATCGTCTTCCCCCGCTCGTGACGCACAGCTTCAGGTGTTTCTCTTTGATGATACGGGGAGGAATGGCTACGTTCGCTTCTGCTGTAAAAACAGGCGTGGGATTCCCGCAGCCGAACGGCTCAAGTTGCTTCAGGCTTGCGTAAAACTCACGGCTTAGATCAGACATCTCCACGGCGGCATCAACGCGCAACTGCGGTATCAAGTCTGACGGCGAGAGCACCGAGCGGGCGCAGAGTTCAAATTCGTCCTCAAGTTGTTGGATGCGCGAAGCGGGCAAGGAAAAACCCGCCGCCTGCGCGTGGCCGCCAAAGCGGCTGAACAGGCGCCCGCAACGGGTTAGCGCGTCGAGCAGATGGAAGCCTCGAATGGAGCGCGCGGAGCCGTGCGCGATACCATCTTCCAGCGAGAGCACCAGCGCCGGACGATAAAAAAGATCGACCACGCGCTGCGCCACGATTCCGATGACTCCCCGATGCCAGCCCTCGCCCGCAAAAACCAGGCTGTACCGCTCCGTCTTTTCGGGCGCCAACTTCATCCGTTCTTTGATCTGGCGAACAATTTCGAACTCCGCCTGCTGGCGGTCGTGGTTCAAACCTTCCAGGCAGGCGGCGATCGCCTGAACCTCGCGGTCTGAACGCAGGGTGAAAAGATCGATTACCTGGCGGGCATTCTCCATCCGCCCTGCCGCGTTCAAGCGCGGAGCTATACGAAAGGCAACGTCCCCGGCCGAAACGGCCCTCCCCTCGAGGCCCGCGGCCTCAAGCAGCGCCGAGATCCCTGCGCTGCCGGCCTGGCGGCCAGGCGCGGCCATGGCCGATTGTGTAAGTCCGGCAAGACCAGTTTGGGCGATCACACGGTTCTCACCCGTGAGCGGCACGATGTCCGCAATCGAACCGATTGCCACCACCTTCAGATAAGAGCGAAGCGCCGCCTCCGAGAGCGCGGGCCCCATTAACGCCTGGGCCAGCTTAAAGGCGACGCCCACACCCGCCAGGTTCTTTTCCGGATAGCCACAATCGGGGCGACGGGGATTCAAAATCGCACACGCCTCGGGGAGGTGATCGCCGGGCAAATGGTGATCCGTCACGATGCCATCGATCCCAAGAGCCGCCATGCGCCGCAGAACGTCGTGTTCGCGGATTCCCGTATCCACGCTGACAATCACCCGCACACCCGCCGCAGCCGCGCTCTCGATGACAGGCTCACGCATCCCGTAACCATCCGTGAGGCGGTTGGGGATGTAAGATTCAACCCGTGCGCCTAGCGCCGTAAGCGCGGTAAGAAGCACGACCACTGCCATGGTGCCGTCGACGTCGTAGTCGCCGTAAATCAGAATTTTTTCCTGGCGTCCGATCGCGCGCCGCAGCCGGGAGACGGCTAGCGCCATATCACGCATCAGAAAGGGGTCATGCAGGTCGCTAAGGCAGGGATTGAGAAAGCGCTGAGCTTGCTCCGGGGCCGCACAGCCGCGCTCGACGAGCAGCCGGGCGACGAGCGGCGACAAATTAAGCTCCCGCGAAAGCCTGTTCGTGGCGTCGGAGTCTGTCTCGAGAATTGTCCAGCGCATAGAGTACCCGCCGCGCACACGGCCACCGCCCGGGTCCGTGGTTCGCGGTCCGGGGTCCGCATCGCGCGGAGCGCACGCCGGAAGGTTGATGGTGGGAGTTAGCTGGCGCTCGCGCGCACGTGGATGGCTCGAAGCCCTTTGTTCCCTCTTTCCAATTCGAAATCCACCTTTTCGCCTTCACGCAACCCGTCAAAATCCAGACTTTCCAAAGCGC
>JBOGJT010000394.1:0-6930 GCA_050745065.1 Terriglobia bacterium | reverse complement strand
GCGGCGAAGAATGGATCAACTCGGCTCCGAAGCACAAGCTGCTCTACGAATATTTCGGCTGGGAAATGCCCGCGTTGTGCCACCTGCCGCTGCTGCGCAATCCCGATAAGAGCAAGCTCAGCAAGCGGAAAAACCCCACCAGCCTTTTGTTCTACGAGAGCATGGGCTATCTTCCGGAGGCGCTGCTGAATTATCTGGGATTGATGGCCTGGTCGATGCCGTCGGGCGAGGAGAAATTCCCGCTCGCGGAGATGGTGGAAGAATTCAGCCTGGAGCGGGTGTCCCTCGGCGGGCCCGTATTTGATCTCACAAAACTCGATTGGCTCAACGGGCGCTGGATTCGCGAAAATCTGGACGACCGCCAGTTTGCCGACCGGGTACGCGGCTGGAGGCTCAACGAAGGGTATTTGATGCGCCTCGCGCCCCTGGTGCGCTCGCGGGTTTCCGTTTTGAGCGATCTCGGCCCTTTAACAGCGCCGTTTTTTTCCGGCATCGTTGCGGTCACCACTGCCCAATTACTCGAAGGAAAGCTCGACCGGGATACCGTTTCCATCGCGCTGCACCTGGCGCTCGCACGCCTGGAAGGATTGGAATGGAACAAAGCGGAAATCGAGAACATGCTGAGGGTCATTGCCGCGGAGATGGAGACCAAGACGCGCGATTTTCTTCGCCCTGTCTTTGTGGCGATCAGCGGCAGCCCGGTTTCTGTTCCGCTGTTTGACATGATGGAGATCCTGGGCCGTGATCTGTGCCGCGCACGGCTGAGGCACGCGGTCGAGACGGTGGGCGAGCCGCAATCGGAGGAGAAGAAGCGGTGGTTGAAAGCGCGGCGATGATGGATGACGGGTTCTTTTCCGTCATGCTGGCCGAAACAAGGAGCCGGCTTGTGTGAACTGGGGAAGAAGCAGCCGGCCACACCGCTTGGCGGCGCCCGCAAAGCATGAAAATACGGCGTAGGGGCGCTGCTTGCTGCGCCCTCACACGCTGGACGCAGCAAGCAGCGTGCTTACGAAGAACGCCACAGCCTATTTTCTTTCTAACACCGGGCGTGGTTATTTTCAGGGCAGCCGAATGCGATGAAGAAACTCTATACGTGACGTCAAACGCCGCGGCGTTCCGCTCCGTAGCGACGGCCTCTGACCGCCGTCATTCCGGCGCTCAGAGCGCGCCGCCACGGCAACTCCTCGTCGCTGACTTAGGACGCTCCGCACGAGAGGAGTATTTCGGCAGTCTGCTGAAGCGGTGCGCTAACACTTCGCTCAACGAACTTAACATCGCCGCGTTCGATTATGCCCAACGTGCATCCTCGTTTCGACCATCTCCGGCGCGGAACACGAAAGGTGGCGCGCGTCACTCGCGCCCAATACTGGTTCCCGCAAGTCCCCCTCTCGATTGCCCTTGCCTTTGGCGGATTTCTTCTGCTGCTGATCACGTTTGGCGCGAGATGGCGCGTGCTTGTTGCCGATTTCCCTGCCAATCTTCTCAACTTCCCTCCCGCCAGCATGCCCTATCTTCTCATCGGAGTTGCGATGCTCCTGATGTCCGTGGGGCTGCTTTTCCGGTCGCGGTTCGCCTGGATCATTGGCCTGGTGCTGACGATTATCACGCTTCTCATCGTGCTCAGATTCCGGCACCTGGCCTACCCCTCCGTAACTTACTACGATGCGGCGCTACTCATTGTCCTGCTCCTGTCGTATCGAGCCTTCGACCGCAGCAGCCTGGCCGCGGGAACGCTTTTTGCCGTCACCAGCGCGTTGCTGCTTCTGATCTACGCCGTGTTTGGCAGCCTTTACATGGGCAGCCAGTTCTCGCCACCCATCAACGATCTGGTGACGGCCTTTTACTACTCGGTTGTCACCATGGGCACCGTGGGCTACGGAGACATTACGCCGAAGACGCCCCACGCGAGACTGTTTACCGTTTCCATCATCATCCTGGGCATTGCGGTTTTTGCCACCTCGGTAAGCGCGATCATTGGGCCGATCGTGAGCGGGAACATCCAGCGCTTTATGTCGCGGAAGGAGAAGCCGATGAATCGCACGGATCATTTCATCATCGTGGGCGCCACCCCTTTGGCCTTCAACACGTATCAGGAATTCAAAAAACGTAAACAGATTGTTACGCTGATCCTCCCTCAGCCCACCCCGGGGGTTGACGCTGATGAGGCAGATGTGATCGTCGGGGATGCCAACAGCCTGGAAATTCTGCGCAAGGCGGGCGCGCAGCACGCGCAGGCCGTGCTCGCGATGCGGGCCGATGATTCTGAAAACGCCTTCATCGCGCTCGCCGTCAAGGAGCTCAAAGGCACGGCCAAGACGGTGGTCGTGGTGAACGACAACAAGCACATGGAGCGGGTCAAACTCGTGCAGCCCGATCTCGTCATTGCGCCGCAGGTGCTCGGTGGAGAAATGCTCGCCATGGTGCTGACGGGCGAGCCCATCACAGCCGACTTCCTCCTGCAGCGCTTCTTACATTTTGACCGCGGCGCCGGGCAGAAATCGTGAAGTGGTCCGGCGTTCTGAGGGCGCCACGGGGCGCTACGGAGGGTTCGAATCATGCAGCGCCACGCGGGCCTGCCAGAAAAACGGGTTGAGCGCGAGAGCGCGGTGAAAATCGCCGCCGGCAACGTCCGCGTGACCACTGTAGCGCTTGACCACGCCGGCAAGGTAGTAATTTGAAGCGCGGGCATTGGGTTGGGCGGCGGATTGCGCGCAGCGGCGCAGAATTTGCCGCGCTTCATCGCGCTGTCCAAGTTTATCCAGCGCGAGCGCGGAGAAAACGGCGCTGGCGCCGTGGTTGCCCATCGCCCCCGCTGCCGCGCCGCTCCAAGCCACCTTCGCTTCGGTCGTTTTGCCCTGTGCCTGAAGCGCCACTCCCAACCAGTAAAGCGGTTCTTCATCGCTTGGCCGAGCGGGCTTTCCCACGCCGAGGTTTTCAGGATATTCCATCGCCCGGCGGAACGCGCCCGCGGCCTCCGCGGGCCGGTGAGCTGCGAGCGCTTCCTTCCCCTTTTCCGTATAGGCGGCGGCATACATCTCGTGAATTTCCACACCGCCCTCCCACGGCTTGAACTGATGGTCGGTGAGCAGGCTCAGCGCCTGATCGAACTGGGATTGCTCCATAAGAAACAGCACGTGGCGTGCGCGGACCGGGTCTTGTTGCAGGACGGCTGGGGGAGCAGAATGGAAGAGGGCCGCTCGCGACGAAGTATCGCCCGCCTGAGTGTAGATCCTGTCAAGATCAGAGTAGAGCCTGAAATCGCCAGGGCTGAGATGAATGGCGCGGGCGTAAAACCCGGCTGCAGCGGGCAAGTCCGCCTTGACCTTCCAGTTGTACACGCCAAGGTTTCGTAGCAGGACGGGATTATTGAACCCCTGGTCTAACGCCTTCCGCCAGAGAGCAGAAGCCTCGGCGTAGCGTCCGTGGGCGAACATGAAGTTGCCCAGCGCATATCGGGCGTGCGAATCCGCGGGATTGCGTTGAACGGCCTCCTCGAGCACCTTCTCGTCCGTAAGGCGGTTAGGAAAAACGCCCGTGCATCGCATTGAAGCTGCTTTCTGAGCGTCGTGGTGCGCATCTTTCCCTTCGCGCCGCGCGTTCGACGCCAGATAGTAGTAAATCAACGGTGAAAGGCTTTGCGGCGGCTGCGCCGTTGCTGCAACGTGCAGCACCGCATCCGACGATAGCCACGCGCCGAGGTTGTGATACCAAGCTGCGACCGCGACGTAATTTTGCGGGTCCGGGTTGACGATTTGGGTCCAGCTCTCTTTGCCCGGCGCGCCGGATGCGGGCGTTCGCGCGGAATTGCGAGCATCCAGCCAGTGCTCGGCCAACGCATAGGGCAGCACGGGCATCTTCTGCACCGCTTCAGCCGAAGTCTGACCGGCCTCACGAGTGTTCCCACTCAAGCGCTCAGCAACCGCGAGGTCGGCCAAAGCGAAAGCGTCACCCGGGTCATAGCTGGACGCGCGGCGCAGGAGCCGGGCGGCTTCGGCATATTTCCCCTGGCGGATTGCGATTTCTCCGAGCTCCACAAATACCGGCGCCGGTGAGCCACCATAATGAATGGCCGCCCAGAATGCATCCTGCGCGCGCGTGAGTTGGCCCTCGGCTCTATCGATCACTCCCTCGGCATAAAGGGTGGACGGGTTTTCGCGTTCGCGCGCTAGAGCGCGCGCGGCAAGAGACTTCGCACTTGTGAAGTCCGCAGCGCGGTAATCGTGCCAGGCCTCCCGCAACAACGCCGGAACATAGCCAGGGTCGCGCGCCAGGACTTGATTGTAGACTTTCAAAGCCGCCTGAGCGTCTCCCCGCTTCTGCAAAAAAACGCCGTGCAGATAAAGTTCCTGCAAAGGCGTGGCGGCCGTGTAGGAAAGTTTCTTCAGGTGGGTTCCGGCGGCGGGAAGAAAATCGGGATTCCCATCAACCGGCTCCGCCGCGGACCAACGCAGCAGCACGCGGCCTTGCGCAGACTGAATCTGAACGTTGAATGCCTTCCGGGCCTCATCCAAATTTGCGACTGGAACGGTGAACGCCGCAGGTTGCAGCGGCTCAAAATGGAGATGATGAAATTCGCGCCGCAGGTTCGATCCCAGTTTCACTACTAAGGTCGCATCCGGCACGTCTACCGCCGGGCTTACGATCAGCTTGACCTCGGGGCTTCGGCCGTCGCCGTTCAGATACGCCGCATTGACGGACATTTGCCGGGTGGCATCGACAAATCCGCCGTCCAGCCCTCGCACGGGATACCAATACTCGGCCCAGCTTTCGACCCGCCGGGGCGGCATGAATTCCCGGTAACCCTGGGTAAAGAAACGCCCGCTCTGAATCTCGTTGTAAGGGCCGTCATGATCGGACAGGATGCTCGCCCAGATCAATCCGCTGTCTGCCGTTCCCCAGCTCCAGAGCTTCTTTCCGGGATCCTGGCGGAAATTCGCCACGTGCACCACGCCGTAATTCGACTTGTGGTAATAGACTCCAAAAAAATTCCGGTGCGAGGCGCGCGCAAAAATCGCCATGGCGCTGGGGTTGTTCTTGTACCAACTTTGGTTGACGCCTTTCCAGACAGGCCAACTCTGGACGACCGCAAAGGGATTATCGGAAATCGTCTCGCGCATGGGGTAGATGTATTGCATATCGTCCGTAGCTTTTACCGCGGCGTTGGCCCAAAACAGATAAAGATGGTCGATGGGTGTGGCATTGAAGAGCGTCACCCGCTGTTCCAAGCGGGACGTTTGGGGCCGCAGCGTCAGAGCGATTTCCCAGTGCATGTTTGAGACCCAATCGATCGCGCCTTCGACGACGGTGGCGCTCCCATCGGGATTACGCCGCAGGGTTGACTCGACGGGCGAAACGGTTGCGTCCGTGTGCGCGAAAGGAAAACTGAATTCGATGCCGCCGGAAATCCACGCGCCGCGCGGCCCAATGAGGCCATATTTAATGACGTGGTTGCGGTAAAGGACTTCGCGCTGGTCAACCTTGTCATAGATGGAGTAGACGTGGCCTCCGAGCTGGGGAAGGATCGTCACCTTAAGGTATTTGTTCTCCAGAAAGATAGCCGCGTAGGTCTTCGGAACGCGCTGGTTGGTAAGGCTGTCGAGCATGGTGTAGGGGTAGACGGGGTTTGAGTTCAGCAGCGGAAACGGAGGATTGGGGTCCGCCGGTCCCAGGAGGTACGTGGGAATTTGAATGCTCCCCCGCCATGCCCGCACCGCCGCGCTTCCGGCGCCTTGCGCGGCCCTAACACTACGCGGAGCGAGCATAAGAGCGAGCGTGAGGCTGGCGGCAAATACTGTTTTTGCGATTTTCACGGATATCACCCCTCGATCGCCCGCAGGTGTTGCTTGCGGGGTTTTCCCGCGCCGCCCATTGTCCAACGGTTACGCAAGGCGGTCTCGGCTATAACGCTCCATCCCGGTGTTGCGATGGTTTGCGGCGCGGTCAAAACTTAAATCTTCCGCCTCTCTACTGAGGATTACATATTATAGTGACACCAAATTTTGTAGCGCGGCCTCCGGCCGCCCGTTTTTCGGCGTTCAGAGAGCGCCGCTACAGGAAATACCCGTCGCTGAATTATGACGCTCCGTATGGCAGGTTGCTGAAAAAGGGTTTGAAGCCTGTCATTCTGAGCGAAGCGAAGAATCCAGGTGTTTCCTTTTCAATGCGAAAAGCAGATGCTTCGCTTCGCTCAGCATGACAAGATCGACTTTTTCAGCAAGCTGCCAGGGCGGACGGTATCGCATTTTAACAGAAACCGGCCTCAAGATGCTCGGAGAAATCTATCTTCCGTACTCCAGCCAGCGTCAAAATCCCGCGTGAAAACTCCGCTTGACAAGTGCCGCACAGCTTGATAGCTTCGGGGGCATCACTTGGGTCGTTATCATTCTTGAGTTGGGGGAAGCTATGAGACTCAGGGCCCTCTTGCCAGTTGTTGCTGCAAGCGTCTTCATCTCCGCCGCATTGATCTACGAACATCCCTTCTCGGTTGAAGCGCAATCCTCGCAGCCGCTGCCCGCGCCATCCGCCACTGCCTGTTGCGGGGGGGGGCGACTCCGCTCCCGGAGTAGCGCCGCGTGAAATCGACTTCCCCTACTACTCGCTCAAAGACGGCTTCCAGTCCACGCTCATGCTCGTGAGCGATTCGCCCAAGCCGGTTGACCTGACCATCGGCATCCGCAACACCTTCGGCCAGATGCTGCTCACCACGAACACGATCCAGCCACAGCAGAAACTTGCCATCGACCTTGCGAGCACCATCGCTAAGCTCGGCGCCGACCCCACGGGAGCTTACGCCGAGGGCAGCGTAGCCGTCTACTTCATGGGAACCATCATGCCGGTGGTGGGCCAGATGACGGTGACCAATCCGGCGCTGAGCCTCACGCACCAGGTGGATATGGTGGAGAACGATCCGGGCCGCAGTGATATTCCGGC
>JBOGJT010000393.1:0-9500 GCA_050745065.1 Terriglobia bacterium | reverse complement strand
ACTACGCCCGGCCTATGGCGAGTTGGGCGGCCCTGCTGGCTCTCAGCGGCTTCCGCTATCACGGGGTCAAGGCTGAAGTTGAGGTCAAGCCGCTCGTTCGCCAGGACTCCTTCTCTTCGTTCTGGTCTACGGCGAGCGGTTGGGGATCGTTTTCATCGTATCTCAAACAACATCGCACGCACTTTGCGCTTGCAGTTCAATTCGGGCACATTAAGGCCGCCTCGCTTCATTTGGCGCCTTCAGGAACTAGTTCTGGACCCTCGTCGGCAATGCTTGGGTCTCGTGTCCTGGCGCACACCGTTCAGCACAACGAGAATGAAATCGTCATTCGATTCCGGGAGGAGCTCACGATTCCAGCGGGCGAGCAACTGATGGTATCCCTGTAGCGGCGGCCTCTGGCCGCCGTCATTCCGGCGTGCAGAGAGTGCTGCTAGTGCGAAAACCGTCGCTATAACACGTCATCCTCATTAAGTAGCGCGTGAAACGTTTACTAAGTTCTTGACAGGAAATTCTGGCCGAACCATACTTCGTCGTGCGTTGGAGTGGGGATCCGGCAAAACTTTTTCCAACGGTTATAGACGGGGGGATGTAACTCCACGGCCATCTTACGCTGTAGCGGCGGCCTCTGGCCTCCGGTTTTTAGTAGTAAAGACCGGCGGCCAGAGGCCGCCGCTACAACCGGGGGCGTCGCGGACTTATGTCCTCGCGTATGGTCATTACGACTCGAACGCTTTTCCCAGCGCCAAAGTGACCATCAACTCTCATGTCGTCAAAAGTACGGTGGTCGGCGCGCTCGGCGGATTTCTCTTCGGGTTTGACACGGCAGTCATCTCCGGCACTACCCACACATTAACCCTCACCTATCATCTTTCGCCCGCCCTGCTGGGCGTGACGGTTTCAAGCGCATTGTGGGGTACCGTCCTCGCAGCCATCACCGCGGGATTTCCCGGACAGTGGTTTGGGCGCCGCACAAGCCTGCGCGTCATGGCTCTTCTGTATGTTATTTCCGCCGTGGGATGCGGACTTGCGTGGAGTTGGCCGGCTCTGATTGCGTTTCGCGTGATCGGAGGTTTGGGCATCGGCGGATCGTCCGTCTTGGGACCGATGTACATTGCCGAAATCGCACCGGCCGAGTGGCGCGGACGGCTTGTGGGATTTTTTCAAGTCAATATTGTGGTGGGCATTCTGGTGGCCTACCTCTCGAACTTCATTATTGGAAGTCTGCATTTGGGTTTGGCCGAATGGCGTTGGCAGCTCGGTGTTTCGGGCATCCCCGCGGCCATTTTCCTGGTGACGCTCTTCTTCATCCCTCGCAGCCCGCGATGGCTGGCTACGCAATTAAGGCTGGACGAAGCGCTCGACGTACTCCATCTCACCGGCGTCAAACAGCCCAAAGAAGAGCTCGACGAGATCGTTGCCTCCATCCATCTGGAGCGGACGGGAACGCCCGACCCGTTGTTCTCCCGCCGCTACCGCAAGCCCATCTTCCTTGCCATCACCGTGGGCATGTTCTGCCAGCTTTCGGGGATTAATGCCGTCCTGTATTACCTGAACTATATTTTCTCCCTTGCCGGCGCCAGCGCGCTTTCCGGGGACCTGCAGGCCGTCGCCGTCGGCGCCATGAATCTTGTGGCAACGTTGGTGGCGATGTCCGTGATTGATCGATTTGGCCGCAAGAAGCTACTGCTGATCGGGACGGTGGGGCTTACGTTGTGCCTCGGGGCAATTTCCGCCCTCTTTCTCTCCCATAGCCATCTCAACTGGCTCGTCTGGCTGCTCATGGGGTATATCGCCTGTTTCGCCATATCGCAGGGCGCCGTCGTCTGGGTGTATATCAGTGAGGTATTTCCGACCCGCGTGCGATCTAAAGGCCAAAGCGTTGGCAGCTCCTCCCATTGGGTCACCAATACGATCATCTCCGCCGTGTTTCCTTTGGTGGCAGCGTCCTCCGGCGCCGCTCCATTCGTCTTTTTCGGCGCCATGATGGTGCTCGACTTCTTTATCGTCCTTTTCTATTACCCCGAGACGAGCGGCATATCGCTCGAACAAATGCAGCACCGCCTGGGCATCGACTAACGCCCGATTATTGCGCGCCGGAATGTTACCCACGGCCAATTCGCCTTGTGAATTGACCGCGTTGTTCTCGCAGGATAACTTCGCGTCTGAACATGGCAGGATGCGCTTGCGAAGCGGTTGGCACGGATCCGGGAGTATAACCCCCGTCCCAATCGGGGTCCGAGACGCATTATAATTATTTTTGGATTCGCTTCGCGCGCTTACGCAGGAACGCTGCGCAGGGCAAGGGCTCGTAGGTGTGTATTTATATACTAATACTCTTGTTGACAATGGACATCGGCTGCGATACCGTTGAATTTCAAATATCACCAGCGGGGAGGGCCCATGCCAGAAACGCATTCGATGGACCGAAGGAGGGCGAAGCGCAAGGATTCGTCTAAAGAGCTGGCTCTGGTCGTGGATTCAGGACGCCAGCAAATTTTAAACCATGCCTTCGCGGTGGATCTGTCTCTGCTCGGCGCACGCGTGCGAACACCCTTACACCTGCAGCCGGGCCAGCGCGTGACGGTGATTCCCCGCGAAGGGAAGAAATACGCAGTCGCGAGCCGCGTCATTTGGGTTAACCCCCGGCGGGAGGGCGCCGATGCCGAAGCCGGACTCGCCTTCCTCGAAGCCCAGGATTTATCATCCGCACTGCTGGCGGAGCTTGGATAAGGCGCCGGGATTTTACTTGCCGGCGTATCCGTGTTGTCGATACCACTCAACAGCGCGGCGCAAGGCATCACGAGCGAACCCGGGATGAAAGCCCAACTCGCGCCTGGCCTTTGAGCAATCGGCGAACATCCGGTGCCTTGCCATGCGAACGCCTTCGAGTGGGACCCGCGGCGGCCGGCCCGTCAGCGCGGAAAGACCTGTGTCCAAGTATCCGGCCAGTAGCGCGAACGCGTGCGGGATTTTCCAACGGGGCGCCCGAAGTCCGCTGAGTTCGGCGAGCGCCGCGAAGATTTCTCTCAGGGTTAGATTTTCACCTCCCAGCAGGTAGCGCTCCCCCACCCGGCCGCGCTCCGCGGCGAGCAGGTGGCCCATTGCCACGTCTTCCACCGCAACAATATTCAGACCCGTCTCGACGTAGGCGGGTGTCCTGCCGTTCAGAAAATCGACAATGGTTTTTCCAGTGGGGGTGGGCTTCCAATCGCCGGGGCCGACCGGCGTGGTAGGGTTCACGATGACCACGGGCAAGCCGCTGCGCGCGGCAGCGAGCGCGAGCTGCTCGGCGAGGAATTTGGACCGCTTGTAATGCCCAACCATCTGGTCCAGGCGCGCCGCCGTGTCTTCGCTGGGGAGGCCGCTCGGAACCGGTACAGCAATGGTTCCGACGGTACTTGTATAGACAAACCGCTCGACCGAGGCCGAGCGCGCGGCCTCGAGCAGGTTGCGTGTACCTTCCACGTTTGACTGGTAAATTTCCTGGGGATGCTTTGACCACAAGCGGTAGTCAGCGGCGACGTGAAAAACCTGTGCGATGCCTGCGAGGGCAGCGCGCAATGAAGCGGGATCACAGAGATCGCCCTCGAACCGCTCAAGCCTGTCTGGAAGCAAATCCTCGATGGCGTGGAAATCGCTTGTGCGGCGTGCGAGCGCGCGGACGCGCCCGCCCCTGCTGGCGAGAAGGCGCACCAAGTGGCTTCCGACGAAGCCACTGGCGCCGGTAACAAGTGAGGTCACAGGAAGCTATTCAGCGAGGCGTGATGCGAAGCGGATTTTGGACTGGTCAGATTCCACTTCAGCATCTTCCAGCTATCTCCGAGGGTGCGGTTCGCGCCCAAGACGGCCGAGGGCTCGTAACCCGCGTGTACCATGCAGTGCTCGCAGCGCGGGTCGCGCCCGCGGCCGTATTTTTCCCACGGCGTGCTGTCCATGAAATCCTTGAACGTTTCGTAGTGATCATCGGTAATAAGGTAGCAAGGACTCTTCCAACCGCGTGGGTTGTAGGTGGGATTGCCCCAGGCCGTGCACATCAGCTCGCGCTCACCCGTCAAATATTCCAGATAAATGGGCGAGGTCATCAGGTTGTACTGCGTCAGGAAGGTCGTCGCCACGCGAAACTTCTCACGCACCTCCTCGCGCGTCATAAAAATGTCTTTGCCCTGTACGGCGGCGTAGGAATATCCCGGCGAGATCATGTGTCCATCGACGCCGAGCGTCCGGAGGTATGCGAGCAGCTCGGCAATTTCGCCTAGATCCGTCTGCTTAAAGATCGTGGTGTTCGTGCACACCAGAAAACCCGCGTCCTTTGCCGCTTTGATGCCATCCACGGCCGCCTTGAAAACACCCTTCCGCTCGACGCACAGGTCGTGCGTCTCTTCCAAGCCGTCCAGGTGAACGTTGAAGAAGAAGTCAGGCGTGGGCTGGTAGTCTTTCAGCTTTTTGCGGATGAACATTCCGTTTGTGCACAAATAAATGTGCTTCTTCTGGCCCAGGATTTCGCGCACCAGGCGGGGAAGATCGGGATAGATCATCGGCTCGCCGCCGCAGATTGAGACAATGGGCGCGCCGCACTCGTCGACGGCGGCCATGCATTGCTCGACCGTCAGTTTATCTTTAATGGTCGATTTATATTCCCGGATGCGGCCGCAGCCCGTGCACGTCAGGTTGCAGGCGTGCAGCGGCTCTAGCATCATCACCAGCGGAAACTGATCGATACCGCGGAGGCGCTTGCCTCCGATATACTTCGCCAGATCAACCGTCAATCCGAGCGGAAATCGCATAGGGTTCCTCCTCAAGCACACACACTCGCAGCGTTTTGTCCCCCTCTGATGAATTGGACGCGGGCAAAAAAGCGCAGGGTTAGCTTCGTCTGCCGCAACGAAACCCGCGCGCCAGTGCCCTCACCGGCAGCCGGGGTGGAGTGATTCCGCCGCGATCACTCTTCAGTTTGCCCCTTTGGACGCGTTTCGTCAACACTGACCGCCTTTCGTTGAGCGTGCTTCCGCGCGTTTGGCGCGGAACTCTGGCGACGAAGGGCTGGCGGCCGCTGCAGATCTGAACGGAGGTTCAATTTGCGGCGTCTCTGGCGGCTGGAGAAAATCGGGAGTCTGGATGTCCAAAGCGGCCGCAGCAAAAAAAAGACTGCATGGATGGGATGGCCGGTTCGGCTTCGGACCGGCCACGCAAGCCACCCATGCAGTTACGATAGGTTGGTAGATTAAGTGCGGACCCGCCCGGCGCTCCGCTGCCTGAAATTAGGCAGCCAGCACCTTGCGGCGAAGCAGGAACGCGCAACCCAGCAAGCCCGTGCCGAACAGCAGCAGCGAAGCAGGCTCAGGCGTCGTAACCGATCCGGATTCTGACGTGTTGAACGCAGTCGCGGTGTCAGCAGTCACCAATTGCTGGACCGAGGTCGCGTTACCCACCGTAAATTGGAACGTGACCAGCCCGCTGGCGTGCCCGGACGACAGGAACGCATCCAGCACGCTGCTCGTGCCGGAAGTCCCCGTAATACCGCTCAGGCCAACGTTGATGTTGTAAGCGCCCAGCGTGCCGCCGGGAACGATGTCCATCCACGAGATGGTCCCTGCCAAGTCGCCGGCGCCGTTGGCATCGCCAGCATTGATCGAGATTGCGCCGCTCGCCGGGCTGAACACCGGGTTCGAGCCGCTCAGACTAAGGTTGAAACTGGGCAGCGAAACCGAAGCACCCAGCAGGCTGTCTGGGCTCGGGTTCGTTGAACTCACCGTAGTATTCGAGCCAAACGTGATATTTTGAGACGCGCATGCGCCAGCCGTGCATCCCTGTCCCGCAAGCGCCATACCTCCGGCAAAATTGATGTCATCTGCTCTTGCAGCGGTCGACGCCATGGCAAACATCACGGCCACAGCCACCGCAAGGGCCAATATCTTAAGAGTCTTCGTCATGGAAAATTCTCCTTCTGGAATTAAGATTCGCTTAAACCAACGCTGGGCGGCGCGCAGGGAAAAGCTTTTTTCTGGCTCCGAGTGCGCAACCGTTCAGATTGTTGCACCGCTCCCGCCTACCGTTAAGCCACCGGTTAATATCAACGAAGGACGGTTAGGAAATCCCCCGCTTTGACCTGGTGAGGATATGCTGTACTCCTCGGCCATTCGACGCTACGACAGCTTACGTCAAGGCAATTTCCGGTCCACTTTGGGCGCGCTGATCTTGAGGTGCGATATCTCTTTGAGCGGGGGCTGGTTACGCGGCGCTATTACTTATGAAGTATTATATCCATCTGTAATCTCCTTAAGTGAACGATAGATAAATTATCTCCACTTTGGGTAAGCGGATTCCACTCTTTTTCGGTGTTAAGCGCCGTGTAATCTTCCTGCGCACAGTTCGCCGCCCGTCCTCCGCTCAAAAACATCGAGGCCGCGTATAAGTTGCGCAGCCTGGCGTCGCAGCGCCAATGTGCGTCCGGGCGGTACGCGCGGCTCGGCCGGAGGCACGCGCACCTTTGAACAGGGGTTGGGCCTGCGGCTTTTCTCGCGGGTGGCGAAGATCGGGAGTCCGCCTACGCAAACACTGGCGAACCGGAATGATTGCATGGCTGGAATTACGGGTAGATTGGATACGGAGAAACAGTGCGAGGTTATACGGAGCGTCATAAGTGGGCGACGGGCGTTTGCTGTAGCGGTGGCCTCTGGCCGCCGGTTTTCAATTGTAAAGACCGGCGGCCAGAGGCCGCCGCTACAACACGGGGCGTCGCGGACTCATGTCCGCGGGTATATTACCGCGGCGCGCGTTTCGCTAAGCGTGTTTTCGAGCGTCTCGCGGGGAATGCTGGTGACGAAGGGTCCAACCAGCCAGCCGAGCCCGGTCGGGATATCGCGGGTCAGAGAGATGGACTCACACTGCACGTAAACACCTCCGTCGCGCGCCTCAAACCGCCAGTAACTGTTGATGCGCCAAAGAAAACCGCCGCCGCGGCCCACCGGCATCAGGTACTCGTCGCGCTCGCCCGCGTTCCTCACTTCCTGTATCCGCGTGGAGATGGAGCGGCTCGAGACGTGCGTCGCGTCCAGTCGGGAATAGTGGACATCGTGCCAGGTGTCGAGCGTGACGGTGATCACTTCCTTCTCCTGCAAACGTAGATAAATCTTGAAATCGCTGCCCTTGCGATAGAGCAGGCGGGAGCGGACCACTTGCGGCGCATAGTCCTCCTGCTGTTGGTTGTAGTTCTGAACGGTGGTAAGAACCTGACGGAGCGAGGCGCCGCGGATGAACACCATTCCGAGCCAGTGATGAATGAGCCCGCCTGGAGCTGCGATCGCGCGGCCGGAGGAATCGAGCGTGGTCAGTCTGGTAATGAAGACCTGGTCGCGCTGCAACGATTCGATCACCGGCGCGCGTTGCGCCGGCGGGAGCCGGTCGAAATAGAGGAATGCGCGCGGGTCGCGTTCCTCCTTGGCGATACGCGCCTCCGCGGCTTGGACGTAGCGTGCAAAGCCCGCCACTGTCTCCGGTTCGAGAGTTGTCGTGAGCACGCGGACAGGGGGGCTGGCAAAGGCGGAGAGTGCGAGAGAGAAGAACCCGAAGAATGCAACCGAATAAAAAGATGTCTCGAGCCATGGAGGCTCGGCGTGTTTGCGTCGTTGAGAAGGCATTTTCAGCTTGCGGTTCAACACGCTCTGCGTGCGTGCAGTGAAAGGCTTGGTCAGGCGCTGGAGCGGCGCGGGCTCACAACGCTACAACCGCGTCGTCCCGGCTACCCATGTACTATAGTGTTCCCGAAACAGGCATGCAAATAATCCAGGTGGCGTATTCTGACGAATGCGGGGCGCGGTCGGCGGCCATCGGGTATCGATTGCCGTTACGAGCCCGCAGGTCGCGGCGATGCGTGAGTTCCATAAGGAAGGCGAGCGTCTATCGCATGACGGCGCGGCAGGCGGATGCAATCACACGCGATACGTTCTACCGGATCATGGACGGTTCAGCTTCTGCCGATTGACCTTGACGAGGGGCTACAACGCTGACAGAATGTTGTGGGTGTCGCAGGATCGTGGCGATGGGGCGTGCGAGATCGTGGCGATGGCGGATTGCGGAGGATCGTGGCGATGGCGACGCAGAGAGACGAGAAGGCTGGTATCCTAGCCCAAACAATCCACAACCTCCGGCCGCATCCGGCCTCGGGCGACGAGGAAAAGGACAGATGAAGGTCGCCCTCGGAGATGTTGCGGAGTATGTTATTAGAAGGGCCTGCATGTGGAAATGGATTTCCGACAAAGATGATCTTCATTCCTAGTTTTCCCTTGATAATTCATGGCGGTTGAAGCTAAAATACCTCCTGTTTCCCGGAGTGGATCGTATCCAAAAAGCAGCTTGGTCTTTCTCGCGTCCCCGCGATCGCTGGGACGCGCCCGCGCTCTTCTTGGGTCCGGCAAGATTTATCCAGGTCGAGACCTAGCCAATCGGGGTTTCTCGCCTTTCCGCCTCAGCAGAAAGGAGGACGCTATGGGAGTTATCCTCGGAGTCTTGGTCGCCGTTTTGATTGTTTTCATAGTTGTCCGCATCGCAAAATCGGCTTCTCGCACCATCGATAAGGAACAAGAAGAGAAGGGGCCCCACGAGAAGCTTTAGCTGGTTGCTAATAAAAGCCGGCAGAGCGACGACGCCTCGCCTTTATGTGGCATATCGTAAGGGATGCGCCCTGAATTACCAGAATACCGCCGAAGCCGTCGCTAAGCGCCTGAAATCATTCCTTAAAAAAGGTAACGACTAGCCCGGCGAGGACGACTTTCCGTCCTTTGAATCATCTTTTCTGCCTCATGGATTGCTAAAACGTGCCTCTTGGCCAAAATCCCTCAGCTTTTTATGCCTGTTCGGGTATATAGTTATGACACATCGTATACCTTTGTAGCCTATTACCTGTTGGAAACGCCTTTCGTCTAGCCGGTCTGTTTGCGCAAACGAAAAATCGAAATATATCAAGTAAATTCTCGTTCCAAAAATCAATCCACTTTATTATCTTATAGTTACATGGTGCGTTTTCCTTTTTTATTGGTCGTTCCTAAATTCGTTCCGAAAATAACGCAGGGCTAGTCCAATAAGTACCTTGTTTTCAACACCTGTTCCAAAATATAAAATCTACACACCAGGCCTAAGTTATTGATACTATTAAACAGTGTAATTTTTATATTTTGGAACAGACCATCACTCTCTGCCACGAACCCACGTATCGCCGTTTCCACGATGGTTGATTTTCAACAACTTACAACCTCATCCAACCACCTCCCATCGCCACGAACCTTGGCTCGTCGTAAATGTATTATGTAAAGGGGGGAGTTGGCCCCCCGCCGAGTTATGGCTTACCAAATCGAAACCGAACGAGAAGTTGACGGGCGTTGGATCGCTGAAATACCAGCTCTGCCTGGGGTTATGGCTTACGGGGAAACGAAAGAGGAAGCCATCGCCAACACCGAGGCGTTAGCGCTTCGTGTCCTGGCCGACCGAATAGAGTCGAAAAAGCA
>JBOGJT010000392.1:0-5412 GCA_050745065.1 Terriglobia bacterium | reverse complement strand
CCTTGTCTTGCCGGCTGAGCGGATCGTTATAACAATCCGCTCATCCGGCAAGACAAAGGGAATAGAACGATGCAAGCTTTCGGCGGGGTTAAAACCCCGCCCTCCTACCCCTTCATGAATAATCCAGGCCAAGCGTGTCATTCTGAGGCCAAAGGCTACGAAGAATCTCGTAAGCCACCTGTTTGCAAAGTTGCCGTTCCCCATTTTCAGGACGGAATGAGAGCACACTAGGATTTTTCAGTAATCCGCTGCGGGCATGACCCTGTGCAGGCGGCTTTGTATCCGGGGTATAGCGCCACAAGCCCAGCAGGCTACCGAGTGTACCATATGCGCCAAATGGCGTCCGCGCCGCCCTCGCGTGGGAGAACGCTGAAGCAGGAAAATGTAGAATGTTATAATCCGTCCAGACCGCTTGGTCCTTGAGGAGGCATTGTGAGTCCACGCCGGGCCAACCCGGAGCTTGCCGTGCGGCGCCGCGACGCGCTGATCCGCGCCGGGTATGCCGAGATACTGGAAAAGGGTATTCAGGCGACAACCATCGATTCCGTGGTGAAGCGAGCCGAGTCAAGCAAGGGCGGCGCGCTATATTACTTCCGCACCAAAGACGACCTTTTTTATGCGGTTTTTGAATGGCTGCTCGATCAGCTTGACCGCACGCTGGATGAAGTCTCGTCTGGACAGCAGTCGCCGCGGGCGCGGTTAGCGGCGGAAATCGAATTGCTCTTCCATAGTACCGACGTCAACCGCAAGCTCTACGTGGTTTTCTTCGATTTTGTAGCCATGAGCCTTCGCCAGGAACGGTTCCGGGCGCTTCTCGCGGCGTTTTTCGAAAAGTGCCGGCGCCGGGACGCGGCCATCGTCGAAGAGGGCATCGCGCAGCACGAATTTCGCCAAGTCAGGCCGGAAGACGCCGCGCGCACCCTGCGCAGCCTGGTGGATGGCTTTTGCCTGCAGTGGATGACGGCGAGCCCGCCCACGGCATTGGAAGCCTACCGGGACCGCTGCCGGGCGGTTCTCGGATCCTACCTTCTTTCATGAAAGTGGGCGAAATTTAGCGTAACGGCTGGAGCGGCGGCCTCCGGCCGTCGGCCCGTGCCATAAAATCCGGCGGCCAGAGACCGCCGCTACAATTCCTTTTGCGGCGTCTCACCTGGACTCTGGCGCCGAGCGCCCCATTTAAGGCAGAGACTTACTATGGCGAGGGTCGTCAACGATCTGTTTGTGCTTTTCCTGATCGTCGTTGTGCCTGTGATGTCATACCTCACGGCGCGGCAGGACGAGCTTCTCATGCTGCCGCGCAAATCGCTCTATTTCTCCGCCGTTGTCTCGCAATGGTCCCTTGCCATCCTTGCCGCCGTGATTATCGTTTTCACTTCGGCGCCGTTTTGGGGATTCAACATCGCCTCCTGGGGCGGCTCCATACGCTGGACCGCCGGGCTTATTGGCGCATCCTTTGCCGGAATTGGGCTGGGCCTTTTGCTCGAAGCGATGGGGTGGTGGCCCGGCGAAGCGCCTCTGGTTGCGCGGCTGATCCCCGTCACGCACAGCGAAAAGGTGTGGGCTCTCCTGGTCGTCGCTCCCACGGCGGGAATTTGCGAAGAGTTTGTTTACCGCGGGTATCTGCTCCCGCAGCTCGCCCGGAGTTCACATTCTGTGGCGTTTGCTTGGGCCGTTTCGTCTATTGCCTTCGGTCTTTGCCATGCATACCAGCGATTCAGCGGCGTGGTGCGCGCGACGCTACTCGGCGCGCTGCTTGCCGCGCCCATTGTCTTCGGCGCCTCCATTTACCCTGCGATCGTGACACACATCCTGATCGACGCCGCCGCCCTGCTCTGGATTGGTCCAGCCTCCCTCAAGAAACAAGTCGACAGCGGCTCGCGCCGCGTTGACAGTCTCTGAAGGCGCATGGTAGGCTTAGGGTTTTGCTGACCGGTTACGACTCAAACCTACGGAAAGGGTTCAAAGTGTCCCAAGCAGAGCAGAATTATCTCTTTACTTCAGAATCAGTTACAGAAGGCCATCCCGACAAGGTATGCGACCAGATTTCCGACTCAGTGCTCGACGCCGCGATCAAGGGCGATCCGCGCAGCCGTGTAGCCTGCGAGTCCATGGTGAAGGACCAGTCCGTTTATGTCATGGGCGAGATTACAACCCAGTCCAAGCCAGACATCAACGCCCTGGTGCGGGAGACGGTACGCAAAATCGGCTATACGGACCCCAAATGCGGTTTTAGCGCCGACGAGTGCCAGATCACCGTCAACCTTTCCGCGCAAAGCGCTGACATCGACATGGGCGTGGTTACGGGCGGCGCCGGGGACCAGGGCCTGATGTTTGGCTACGCCAGCGACGAGACGGACGAGTTGATGCCCCTCCCCATCATGATGGCGCACAAGCTTTGCCAGCGCCTGGCCGACGTCCGGCGTAAAAACGTTTTGAGCTTTGTCCGCCCTGACGGCAAATCCCAGGTTACGGTTGCGTACGAAAACGGCGAGCCGAAGCGCGTGGACGCCGTCGTGGTATCAACGCAACACACGGAGGAAGTAAGCCTTGAGACGCTCACCGAAGGGGTTCGTGAGTGCGTCATTAAGCCGGTGATACCCGCGCACATGATGGATAAGAACACGAAGTTTCACATCAATCCCACCGGCCGCTTTGTGACCGGCGGCCCGGCGGGCGACTCGGGCCTTACCGGACGCAAGATCATCGTGGATACCTATGGTGGAACGGCGCACCATGGCGGCGGCGCCTTTTCGGGCAAGGACCCGTCAAAGGTTGACCGCTCTGCGGCTTACATGGCACGGCATATCGCCAAAAACCTCGTGGCGGCTGGCTTGGCCAACCGCGCGGAGGTGCAGTTGGCATACGCTATCGGCGTGGCCGAACCGGTTTCCGTGATGGTGGATACGTTTGGCACGGGCAAGGTGAGTGACGCCAAGCTAGTGGAGCTGATCCGGAAGCATTTCCGCCTGACTCCGAGGGGGATTATCGAATCGCTGGATCTGCTCCGGCCGATTTACCAGAAGACCGCGGCTTACGGCCATTTCGGCCGCAATGAGCCCGAATTCACCTGGGAAAAAACCGATAAAGTTGCGGCTCTGCGCAAGGAGGCTGGAATCTAATGGCAACAACGGTGGTGAATGCAGCTTACGACGTAAAGGATCTGGGTCTTGCGGCCAAAGGTAAAATCCGCATCGAATGGGCCGAGCAGTGGATGCCGGTGTTGCGGCTGATCCGCAAGCGTTTCGGCAAGGAGAAGCCCCTGAAAGGACTGCGCGTCTCCGCTTGCCTGCACGTGACCACCGAAACCGCCAACCTTATGATCACGCTGAAAGAGGGCGGGGCGGACGTGGTGCTTTGCGCTTCCAATCCGTTGAGCACGCAGGACGACGTGGCCGCAAGCCTGGTGAAGGATAATGGAATCTCGACCTTCGCCATCAAGGGTGAGGACAACGACACGTACTACGGCCATATTATGTCCGCCCTGGCGCACAAACCGCAGATGACGATGGACGACGGCGCTGACCTCGTGACCACGATTTTGACCAAGCGACACGAATTAATCCCTGCGATCGTGGGCGGCACGGAGGAAACCACCACCGGCGTGATCCGGCTGCGTAGCATGGCTAAGGACGGCGTGCTCAAGTTTCCGATCATCGCCGTCAATGACGCGGACACTAAACATTTGTTTGACAACCGCTACGGGACGGGGCAATCCACGCTCGACGGCATCATCCGCTCAACCAACGTGCTCATTGCCGGCATGAACGTGGTGGTGGCGGGCTACGGCTGGTGCGGACGAGGCTTTGCCATGCGCTCGCACGGCCTCGGCGCCAACGTCATCGTGACCGAGGTGAATCCGACGCGCGCCATCGAAGCGGTGATGGACGGTTACCGCGTAATGCCCATGGAAGAAGCCGCCAAGATTGGCGACATCTTCGTTACCTTGACGGGCGACAAGAACGTCCTCCGCAAAGAGCACTTCGCCGCCATGAAGAGCGGCGCGATTGTGTGCAATTCCGGCCACTTTAACGTGGAAATCGATATTCCCGCGCTCGAAAGCCTCTCCACCGGCAAGCGCCAGAACCGCGATTTCGTGGACGAATACACAACGCGCGACGGCCGCAAGATTTATCTGCTCGGCGAGGGACGCCTGATCAATCTGGCCGCCGCCGAGGGCCACCCCGCCGTCGTCATGGACATGAGCTTTGCCAACCAAGCGCTTTCCGCTGAGTATCTGGTAGCGAACGCCAAGCACCTTGAGCAGAAAGTCTACACGGTGCCCACCGATATCGACCAGGAGATCGCCCGGCTCAAACTGAACTCGATGGGGGTCACCATCGACACGCTCACCCCCGAGCAGGTGGAATACCTGGCCTCGTGGTCTGAAGGAACCTAGCCCCCGGGGTTGGGATCTCGGGGTTAGTCTTTAGCCTCCGGCGCCGGTGTTGGATGCTTGGTGTCTGAGATTACATTTTCGGCCTTGTCAGTTTTAATTCTGAATCAACCGGTCGCAATCCTCCTCTTACGATCACCCCCGCGCCGGTGGCTCGTTTCAAGATCAAGGACTTCCCAGGGTATCGCGCGATTGGGATTCAGATTTCAAATTTCAGATCTCAAATCTCAGATTTCAAATCTCAAATCTTAATTCCAAAATCCTTCATGGCAGCTACAACGTGAAATCATGGGCGCAAAATGCGTTAGACGCAGCGCTGGCGCGGGGCGCGAGCCACGCTGAAGTGCGCGTCATCGATATTCGCCAGCGCTACCTCTCCACCAAGAACGGGCGCGCCGGCCAGGTGCGCGACTCGCAATCGCTTGGCTTGGGGGTCCGCGTGGTGGCGGACGGCGGCTGGGGGTTCGCCTCAACGGAAGACCTTTCGCCAGCATCGGTGAACGCCGCGGCGGCTCGTGCGGTCGAAATCGCCAGAGCGAGCGCCCTCTGCAAAAAGCACGACGTGCGCCTGGCGCCTGAAGAAAAAGTGGTCGCTCGATGGGAAGCCGCGTGCAAGATCGATCCGTTCGGCGTCCCCGTCTCTGCCTGCCTAGACTTGATGCTTAAAGCGGATGCGGAGATGCGCAAGGTCAGCGGCATCACGCTGGCGGAAACCGCGATGGATTTCCGCCACATCGATCAGCTTTTCCTTTCGAGCGAAGGCTCAGAAATCCGGCAGATCAAGGCGCAAACCGGCGCCGGCTGCGTCGCAACGTCGTTTGCTAACAACGAGATTCAACGCCGCTCTTATCCCAATTCCTTCGGCGGGCAATACCAGACGCGCGGCTACGACCTGGTGGAAGAAATGGACTTGCCCGGCAACGCGCAGCGAATCGCCGAAGAGGCCGTGGCCCTGCACCGGTGCGATCAATGCCCGGCAGGAGAGCGGGACATCATCCTGGGCAGCTCGCAATTGGGCC
>JBOGJT010000391.1:0-9142 GCA_050745065.1 Terriglobia bacterium | reverse complement strand
AACGCCCCAGCGGTTGTGGGTGTACCTGAGATCACACCGGAGGAGCTCATGGAGAGCCCGGGTGGCAGTTGCCCAGAGACAACACTCCAGCCCGAGTAAGGGGGAGTTCCGCCCGTCCCGGATAAGGTTGTCGTATAAGGAATCCCTACAGTTGCCACAGGCAAGCCCGTCGTCGCGATCGACAACGGCGTAGTAGCGCTCGGCGGGCTGGGGACACCGGAGGTACTGGAGGTACTGGAGGCACTGAAAGCGACATCAACCCAATAATTCGTGGCTTCGTAACTCTCCGAGGGGAAGCCCGTTGCTCCATACTCGTAAACCCCGTTTCCGCCATCACTTCCATCCGCCAAGGCTCGAAGCGGCGCGTTGTGGACGCTATTGTTGGTGAAGAATCCGCTGTCAGCCGCGTAATGCCCGACGTTCGTGTGGTACGATGCGATGTACGTCGTGTTCGCCGTGATCGGTACCGGGGCAGAAAAGTTGACCTGCTGCCAGCCCGTGGCGGTCTCGTTCGTGAACGTCGCGCTCGCCAGCAGTGTGCCCGTGCTGGTCCAGAGATTCCCAATGTGCGTCCCCGTGTTGCCCGCGCCCTTGTAGAACCGAATGCCCGTGATGCTCCCATTCACGTCCGATTGAAACTTTACGCCCACCTCAACGGCCGATGAGTCCGGCGCCGCGGGGTCCACCGGCACCGCAGTGCTACTCCAGATGGAGCTGCCGGAGGCCGACGAAGGGCTAAATACCACATCGACCCAATAATTAGTGGCTTCGTAACTCTCAGAGGGGAAACCCGTCGCTCCATACTCGTAAACCCCGTTTCCGCCATCCGTTCCGTCCGCCAAGGCTCGAAGCGGCGCGTTGTAGACGCTGTTGTTGGTGAAGAATCCGTGGTCAGCGGCGTAATGCCCGGTGTCCGTGTGGTAAGAGGCAATGTACGTCGTGCTCGCCGTGATGGCCACCGGGGAGGAAAAGTTAACCTGCTGCCAGCCCGTGGCCGTCTCGTTCGTGAACGTCGCGCTCGCCAGTAGTGTACCCGTGCTGGTCCAGAGATTCCCAATGTGCGTCCCCGTGTTGCCCGCGCCCTTGTAGAACCGAATGCCCGTGATGCTCCCAGTCACGTCCGATTGAAACTTTACGCCCACCTCAACCGCCGCTGAGTCCGGCGCAGCGGGGTCCACCGGCAGCGCAGTGCTGCTCCAGATGCTGGTGGCGGCAGGTGCTGCAACGGCCGGAAAAGCCAAGGCCAGAGCCGCCAATACGCCGATCAATAAAAGGGTGGCTTTAAGAGAAAATGGGTGGCGAGCGGTGTTCGACTTTTCCATGCGAATCTTTCTCCTCGTTCTCGGTTCATTGCAGTTCGGCGAACATGCGGCTGAAGAGTGTCCATTGGCCGCAGGCGTAAGCTCAAAATGACAGGCAAAACCCGTCCTTTTAGCGACGGGAAGGGGCTACCAAGAGTATAAATATATTGGTTTACAGTTTATATATTATACATAACATATTATATATGTAATAAACGCCGATTGTGCTAGTCGAGCGCGGGATGGTCGATCGTAGGTCCTACGAGTGGCGGGACCGGTGTAGCCAGAAGCCCCTCTTCCTGCGAACTAAGCCCTGCCGCATGTTTAGTTCCATTTGATTTTAGGACATTTACTATGGAAATCTAAGCGATTGCCGGCCCGAATCGTCTGTGATCGATAACATCGGTAGGTACAATTTGCCATACAGTGAATAACTTACATGATTCACCGGATAACGCCGAGCCGCCATCCGCGAACGGTTCATGCGGACAACAGCAATGCGCCGCGCGAGGTGGAGGCGCCAGCGCCGGCGGGATCGCTCCACGACGAAACTCGTCGTGCAAACGCGTGCGCTCGCAACGATTCACAAATCGATGGAACCGCTTTGTCAAGGATTCGGAAAATGCCCTTGCATTTTGAATGTTTTCATCAGACAATCCGTGTTTTCATTTGTGGTTTAAGGGTGGAAGAAAAGGCGCGCCGCCGCGACCCGGTGCGGCACTCCTACGGTGGTGCGATTTATGCGGTTAAACTTCGTCTCCTCCGGCGCGGCGGTGCTGTTAAGCCTGATGGCTTTCGGCGTTACCTCTCTCACTGCTAAGCCGGCGCCTCCCGCGTGCAAATTCGCCAGCGTCACGTTCAATGGGTGGAAATCGGAACAGATGTCAAACGAATGGGTGGCGCTCACTTTCGTTCCCCAACTGGGCGGGCGGCTGATGCAGGTGGCGTTCGGCAGCCACAGTTATCTGTTCGTGAACGCGCGGCTGAAAGGCCAATACTTTCCGCCGTCCGTCGAAGCCGCGCAGAACCGCTGGTACAACTACGGCGGCGACAAAATCTGGCCGATGCCGGAGGGATCGAAGGACGAGCAGCACTGGGCGGGGGCCGTGGGCGAGCCCCTGGATGACTCTGCCTTTTCACTCAAAATTCTATCTCGCGGCTCAACCTGCGCGGTGCGCCTCACCGGTCCGGCCGATCCCCAAACGGGCTTGCAATACTCACGCGTTGTAAGTATCACAAACCTCTCGCCGGGAATTTCTTTTCACGCCGAAATGAAAAACGTCACCGGGCATCCCGTTCATTGGTCGGAGCAATCGGTATCGCAATACAACGCAGGTGATACGCCGGATCCGAGTGGCTTCAATCACGACTTTGGGGCTTATACGCCTGCAAGTCGTGACAGCGTTTACCTGAATGGGTATCACGTACGCGCCGGCCCGGCGGAAAATCCTCAGTACGCGGTACAAAATGGAATGTTCACGCTGCGCTACATGCACGTCGGGGGCGAAGTCTGGGTTGATTCGCCCGGCGGATGGCTCGCTGTCGTCGACGGCACGACGGGCTACGCGATGGTGGAGCGTTTTCATTATCAGAAGGGCGCTGATTATCCCGGCAAGGCGACGGTGATTTTTTACACCACGGGGCAGCCCTACGTCTCGCGCCATTATCCCGGCGCGGCCGGGCCTCCGCCGCCGCAGCCCAATCCGATTTATTACATGGAAGCTGAAGTCAATAGCCCGGTGGTTGAACTGGAGCCTGGGAAGACTTTTACGATGGACACGGAATGGCGCCCCGCGCGTACGGGGCAGCACTTTACGAAGGCAACTTACGCCGGTGTGGTCAGCGCTCCGCTCTCTGCCGTGGCGGAACAGGCCGGCGTCGCGCTTTCCGGGTCGTTCGGCGTGTTTTACGCTGGTGAGCTCGTCGCGCATCTGTATGATCGCGACGGAATGCCCGCAGGTGTGGTACGCCTCGAACCAGCAGATCCTTTGAACCTCGTGACTTTGCGCCAGATGATTCCCGCTCCCGTATCCGTAGCGCGAGTGTCTGTTCATCTGGTCGACCCACAAGGCTTGGACCGGGGCTCGTTGGGCGAAGCCCAGGTCTCGCCGGCGGTGGGGGAGTCGCAATAACATGACAACGGCATTGCGCACGCTGGCGTTCACGGTTGCCATGCTTTGCGTAGGCCTGAGTTTGAACGCGGCCAGCCAGAACACCAGTGACGCTCCGGTCTCCACACTGATTGACGTTAAAACCTCCGCCCTTCTGGTGAAACCGTCCGGCGCCGACTGGCTCACGTACAACGGCGATTACACGGGGCGGCGCTACAGCAGCCTGGATCAGATCAACGTGAGTAACGTGCGCGAATTGCGCGCCCAATGGGTGTTTCACGCCTCAAGCTCCGACCGCTTGGAGGTCACGCCCGTCGTGGCCGGCGGCGTGATGTTCGTGACGTCGGCAAACGACGTCTTCGCGCTGGACGCCCGCACGGGACGCGTCCTCTGGCGCCACCTCCGGCCGATCACCGAGGGCTTGATCGACGATGCCTCCAGCCATCACAATCGCGGCGTGGCGTTGTGGCATTCCAGGGTCTACGCGGAAACGGACAACGCCCACCTTTTGTGCCTTGACGCGCGCTCCGGCAGCGTGATTTGGGACGTCACCTATGCGAATACGACGACCGAAAATTACGGCGCCACAAGCGCGCCGCTCGTCCTCAAGAACGAAGTCCTCGTCGGAACGTCGGGCGGCGACGATGGCGTGCGCGGGTTCCTGGCCGCGTTTGACGCGCGCACCGGAAAACTCCGCTGGCGCTTCTGGACCATTCCAGCCCCCGGCGAGCCCGGCTCTTCAAGCTGGCCCGGCCGCAGCTACCTGCGGGGCGGAGGCACCACCTGGATGCCTGGGACTTACGACGCAGAAACCAACACGCTCTATTGGGGCACGAGCAACCCAGCTCCGGATTTTGACGGCGCCGGGCGGCCCGGCGACGACCTCTACACCGATTGCGTGTTGGCCCTCGATCCGGACACGGGAAAGCTAAAATGGTACTTTCAATTTACTCCGCATGACTTAAACGATTACGACGCCGTCGAGACACCCGTGCTGGTGGACGCTATCTATAAAGGGCAGCCACGCAAGCTGCTGCTTCAGGCAAACCGCAACGGATTCCTCTACGTTCTCGATCGCACCACTGGGCGATTCCTTTCAGCCATTCCCTTTGTCAGCGGCATAAACTGGGCATCGGGCATTGACGCGAGAGGGCGCCCGATCCGCACGGGCATTGTCCCTACGCCCGGTGGAACGCGCGTGTGTCCCAGCTACGGCGGAGCGACGAACTGGTTCGCTCCTTCGTATAACCCCGCCACCCACCTCCTTTATTTTACCGCGACGGAATCCTGCAACATCTTTTACTCTAAGCCCCAGCGCTACGCCGCCGGGACAACGTATTACGCCACCGGGGTCAAGCGCGTCCCTGGCGAACGGGCGCGGAAATTCCTTCTGGCATATGACCTCGACACGAACAAAATTGCGTGGCGCTACGCGCAGGTGGGCTTTTGGGGGGCGAGCGGGACGATGACCACGGCGGGAGGCTTGGTGTTCTTTGGCGATGCCGCCGATTCTTTCGAGGCCGTGAATGCGCGCACAGGCCAACCGCTTTGGCACTTTAACACTGGCCAGACCCTCACGGCTTCGCCGATGACGTATACCGTTAACGGCAGGCAATACACTGCCATCGCCGCGGGCAGCGACGTTTTCAGCTTTGCGTTGCCCCGCTGATTTCCCGCCGTACTGCCGGCGCTGCGTGCGGCGCGCCACTGCGCAGGATGAAGCGCACGAGCCGGGGCCCCGGCAGGTTCCCCGGGTCAGCGCTTGCAATCGGGCGGTGATCTGGCAACACTGAGAAAGGCAAGCCGATGCCGGTAATGCGCAGACCGCGCATTACCGGCAGGAAAGCGGCGCGTTCGACCGCTTTTTTTGCCGGCTCACATCACTCATCGCAACCTGAAATAACAAGGAGGATAATATGGATGCAAAGGGAAACTGGACCCGCCGTACATTTTTCGGGAGCTTGGCGGCGATTGCAGGGTCGGTGGCGGGTGTACCCAAGCTGCTAGCGCAAGCGGCGCCGCGGCCAAAGCGCCGCCACGGGCCTATCACCCACAGCGGACTGATTTTCATTTCAGGCCAAGGGGCGAATGACAACGGAAAAGTGGAAAGCAATGACATTGAGACACACACGCGCAAAGTGATGGAAAACATCAAGCGAGTCGTGGAGGCGGGCGGCGGAACGATGGATAGCATCCTGCAGCTCAACGTCTATCTGGCAACGCTTGAGGACTACGAGGCCATGAACAAGGTCTATTATTCGTACTTCCCGAACGGCGCTCCCGCGCGATGCACGGTCTCCGTCGCCGGGGTCCCGGGCAATTCGCTGCTCGAAATTAACGGCATTGCAGCGGTTGTGAATCCAAAAACGGATTAAGGAGGAGGTCATGAAATTCAAGACAGGTTGGAACCGCCGGTCATTTCTGGGAGGACTCGGCGTGGCGGCGGGTTCTCTGCTGGGCGCCGAAAAGCTTCGCGCCTGGCCGCGCGCCCGCGGCCAGGAAGAGGCTACCCTTCGTTGGCCTAATGTGGATAAAATCACCGGTTTCGGATCGACGGGCGACGTTTATGCGGAGCTCGACGTCACGCCCTTCATTAACGGGGTCGGTACGATGACGTGGATGGGCGGGTCTTTAATTCCGCCGGAAGTCGAGAAGGTGATGGCGCTTGCCGCGCGGCAGTTTGTGAGCATTCCGGATCTGGAAGCCGCCGCAGGAAAGCGCATTGCCGAAATGCTCAAGCTGCCTCAGGGCTACACCGGCCTTGTGACCTCCGGCGCCGCCGGGGCCATTACCTGCGGTTACGCTGCCTTCCTTACGGGTGATAATCCTGAATTCATCAAGAGGCTGCCGGACCTGACGGGCATGAAGTCTGAGGTGATCATCCAGAAATCGCACCGCTACCCGTTCGATCACCAGATCCGGGCCACCGGCGTAAAGCTCGTCGAAATCGAAACGCTGGATGACCTGCGCCAGGCCGTTAACCCTCGCACGGCCGCCATGCACTTCACCAATCTGTTTAATCCCGTGGGGCAGATCAAGGTGGACCAATGGGTGAAGCTCTCCATGCAGTATAAGCTCCCTTGCTTCAATGACGCGGCGGCGGATACGCCTCCCATCTCGCGCCTGTGGGAATACGTCAACATGGGCTATGACATGGTGGCCTTCAGCGGCGGCAAAGACATTCGCGGGCCGCAGTGCGCGGGTTTGCTGCTCGGGCGCGAAGCGATGGTCCACAACGCCCTTCTCAACAACAGCCCCTACGAGGATACGATCGGCAGGAACGCCAAGGTAGGAAAAGAAGAAATCGTCGGAATGGTGAAGGCGTTGGAAATTTTCCTCCAATCGGATCAAAAAGCTCTTCTTAAGGAGTACTGGAGCCGCCTGGACACCGTGGCTCACGAGGTTAACAAAGTTCCGGGCGTGAGCACCGCCTACCGTTGGAACCCAAACCAGATTGCCAACCACACCGTAGGAATGGAGATCTTCTGGGATCCGCGCCGCGTTTCGCTTACTTCCAAGCAAGCTTCGGAGTTGCTGAAAAACGGAAAGCCTTCGATTATCATGGGCGGCGGCGGAAGGTTTTCCAGCAATAGCTTGGGCTTGAGCGCATGGATGCTGAAGCCAGGCGAAGACAAAATAATCGCGGATCGCCTAACCAAAATACTGCGGGATCACGCGGCGTAGCACTCCGGGCTTCCAGGTGGTTGTTCAAAAAACTTCGCAGGCGCGTCCTTCTGAGCAGCCGAAGACAGTCCGGAACGGAGCGAAGGAAAAACCTCGCGGGCCGATGCTCCAACACAAAAACAGATTCTTCGCTTTGCTCAGAATAACAGCTATACGGCGTGTCGTAATTCAGCGACGGGCAATTGCTGATAGGGGTAGGGAAAGCCGAGTAAGTCGGCTTCCCTCCCTCCGAACCGGACTGGCGGGTTTCCCGCATCCGGCTCTCCACCCCGTGTTGCCACGACGTAGTTACAGTTGGTTACAAGTTGCGTTGACTTGGAGAGGGCTTTCACCTCTCCGGCCAGAGGCCGCGGCTGCAGCATAGGATGGCCGTGGCTGATATCCCCCCGTACAGAGTAAATTCGCGAACTTGGCCGGCGCAGGTCCGCGCTACCCCACGCATCCACTCCGGCTTTGACGGGGACCCTGAATCCACGGCTCTTCCATCTTGCATCGTGCTGTGATACTTTGTCGGGCTGGCATGGCCCATCACTTCTAAGGACAGAGGACAGGATGATGATGAAAAACAATCGCAGAGACTTTCTTAAGCTTTCAACCGCGGCAACACTCGCGGCGGCCGGCCTCGGCACGGGATTCGCCCCAGCTTCAGCGGCGGCCGCGCCCGCCGCTGGCGAGCAAACTCCGGCCCGCCCCTACAAGCCGTTCGCGCTCGGCGTCATCACGGGCATCGGAAACGATCCCGACGCCGCCATGGCCAAGGTCCATAGCCTTGAGATGCCCACCTGCCAGGTCGATGCCAGCCACCTGGATGACAACCTGATTCAGCAGCTTCGCGCCGCCACAGAGAAGTACGACATCACGATCACGGCGCTCGGAACCGACGGGCCGGGCCCCTACATCTACAACTTTTACGATGGACCGCTCACGCTCGGAATCATCCCGCGCACTTACCGTGCCCAGCGGGTGGAGAAATTGAAGAAATTTTCCGACTTCGCCAAGCAACTCAACATACCGGCCATTCGCATCCACGCCGGATTCATTCCCGAAGACCCCAACGATCACTTATACCGCGAGGCTGTGGAGATCTTGCGTGAAGTGATTGGGTATTGCAAGCGCAACGGGCAGGATTTTCTCTATGAAACGGGAACGGAGACGCCCATCACCATGCTGCGGGCCATTGAAGATGTGGGCTTGGACAACCAAGGCGTGAACCTTGATACGGCGAACCTGATCCTTTATGACAAGGCCAACCCGCTGGATGCGCTGGACATTCTCGGCCCTTATGTGAAGAACACGCATGCGAAGGACGGCCTGTACCCCACCAACCCGCACGATCTGGGGAACGAAGTGGCTATACCGCATGGCAAAGTGGACTTCCCCAAAATTATTGCGCGGCTTAAGGAGCTCAACTACCAGGGGCCGATCACGATCGAGCGGGAAATCTCCGGGCCGGAGCAGATCGAGGATGTGAAGCGGGAGCGAGACTATCTGAGGAAGCTGATCGAGTCGTGACGCTGGCCAACGCATCACATCGCGGCGAAAATGCGCGATCAGGAAAGAATCTATGCCATCAGCGGCGTGTTCCTGCGCGTCCGTGCCCGGTAAGAACCATAAGTTCTTTCAATTAAAACGGCTGCTCGCAATCTAGTAGGCCGGGGGGATTCTACGTGGGATGGGGAAATCCAAAAATCTATTGACAAGCCGTCCAAAATATAGTTTATTAAGTGCGTGAGCGAGTAGTTGCCTGCATTCCTTCATCAAAACTGTTACTTGCGGTTGGGTCAAGTTCTTAAGGCGGCATTAGCCAAACCCTGTGTTCTAAATTGGGACACTGGGAAAAATCTCCACACCGGAGGAGGACTATCATGCGAATTCGAGCTTTGTTTGTGTTGGCCCTGGGGTTCGTCGTAGCTACCACGCTCGGGTTTATCTCAGTACAGCGGCTGGACGCGCAAAGTCTTTACGGTTCCATGAGTGGAACCGTTACCGACCAGTCCGGCGCAGTGATACCTGGCGCGGCGATCACAATTATCAACCAGGACACAC
>JBOGJT010000390.1:0-4746 GCA_050745065.1 Terriglobia bacterium | reverse complement strand
GTTGATGTCCTGTCCGATTTCACGGATGACCGCGACCGGCTGCTGAGCATCCTTGAAACGATGATTGTGGGAGAAGGCCAGGAATTCGCCACTCAATACACGGACGACGCCAGCGCTTCCGACACGGGCGCGGCATTTGGGCAGGATGACAGCGAGTTCAACATTTTCAACACAGACCGTCAATTAGCCGCGCTTCAGACGGCGGCGGAGATGCTGGCCCACCTGAGCGAGAAGAAGGAATTGATTTACTTTGCCAGCGGCCTGCGGCTGAACGGCCTGGACAATCAGGCGCAGCTTCATGCAACGATTGACGAGGCCATTCGCGCCGGCGTCTCGTTCTGGCCGATCGACGCGCGAGGCTTGGTGGCCGGGGCGCCGCTTGGCGACGCCACGAAAGGATCGCAAGGAAATGCCGGCATGTACAATGGAGCCGCGGCTCTGGCCCTGACCAACAACTTCCAGCAATCGCAGGACACGCTTTATGCGTTGGCGAAGGATACGGGCGGAAAGGCTCTGTTTGACTACAACGACCTCACCCAGGGAATCACGCAGGCAGCGCACGCGGTCTCGAGTTACTACATCCTCGGGTATTACACTTCCAACCAGACTCAGAACGGAAAATTCCGGCGTATCAGGATTTCGCTCAACAACGATCTAGCCGCCAGTCTGGATTACCGCCAGGGGTACTATGCGAGCAAGAAATTCAGCCGGTTCAACGCCGCAGACAAAGAGCGCCAGCTTGAGGACGCGCTGATGCTGGCCGATCCGATCACGGACCTCACGATCGCGATGGAGATAGACTACTTCCAGTTGAATCGCGCCGAATACTTCGTGCCGGTCGTCGTAAAGATTCCGGGGCGCGAGCTTTCGCTTGCCAAGCGCCGCGGCGCGGAGCACACGCTGGTAGATTTCATCGGTGAGATCAAGGATGAGTACGGCGCCACCGTCTCCAACCTGCGCGACAGGATGAACGTCAAGCTGAGTGATGAAACGGCGAGCGAGCTCGCGAAGCGGCCGATTGAATATGACGCCGGTTTCACACTGCTTCCCGGAAAGTACAGCATCAAGTTTCTTGCCCGCGACGCCGAAACGGGAAGAATCGGGACCTACGAAACCCCCTTCGTCGTTCCCAACCTCAACCGAGTGGAGAAGCGCCTTCCGATCAGTTCCGTGGTTCTGAGCAACCAGCGAGTCGATCTTAAAGACGCGCTCTACAACGCGGTAAAAAATAAAAACCAGAACAAATACGAGGCGGCGAACCCGCTGGTCCAGAACGGTGAGAAGCTGATCCCGAGCGTGATCAGGGTATTCAGGAAAGATCAGACATTGTACGTCTACGCTCAGGCGTACGAGCAGGGGGCGGCGGTTTTTCAACCGCTTGTCGCGTTTTTGAGCTTCTACAGCGGGCAAACGAAGGCGTTCGAAACGCCGCCGATAGAAGTGACGGACGGGCTAGATAACCGGCTGAAGACTGCGTCTCTTCGTTTCAGCGTTGCTCTGAATCAACTTCCGCCCGGTGACTACGAGTGCCAGATCACCGTACTCGACCCAGCGGGCCAGAAGGGGGCGTTCTGGCGCGCTCCTGTTGTTCTTTTGCCGTGACCACACAGGCGAATCTTGCTCGATGGCCCCTGTGTTGGACGCCCCGTTGCGCCGTTTTGTGATGGACTGAAGACGCTGCCGCCGTACAGAACCGCACGATCAAAGAACTATTGACCGTGACGACCAGCTATTGACTTCCACCATCACGCCATATAGTTTAGGTTCGTCGCGGAATGTGTGAATCACGTTGTTGTCCGCGCGCGAAGAGCAGCGATCTTAGGAGACACGCAACTTGAAAGCGAAAATTAACCGTAGGGATTTCATCGCGAAAAGTGCATCCGCGATAACTCTCGCCGCGCTCAGCCCGGATTGGGCCGGAGGCGCCGAAGCAGCATCTGGACAAAGCAGCAGTCAACACCATAAGTTCGGCTGGCAAGGCGAGCAGTTCCTCCTTGACGATAAGCCGTTTCTGATCCGCTCCGGATCCATGCACTATCCGCGTGTGCCACACGCCTATTGGCGGGACCGCATACGTAAAATGAAGGCCATGGGTCTAAACACATTGTGCTCTTACATTTTTTGGAATTTGCATGAGCCTCAGCCGGGGCGGTTCGACTTCAGCGGAAACCTTGACGTCGCCGCCTATCTGCGCACCGCGCAGGAGGAGGGGCTTTGGGCGATTATTCGCCCCGGCCCCTATATCTGCTCCGAATGGGAATTCGGCGGATTGCCCGCCTGGCTGCTGGCAACTCCGGAGATGAAGGTGCGCAGCTCGGATTCGCGCTTCCTCAAGGCCGCCGCGTCCTATATCAAGCGCGTCGGCGAAGAGCTCGCGTCCCTTCAGATCACCCGCGGCGGACCCGTCATCATGGCGCAGGTTGAGAACGAATACGGCTCCTTTGGGGATAATAAGACCTACCTCAATGCGATCCGGGACATGATCCGAGCGGCTGGGTTCGATGTGACGCTCTACACCTCCGACGGTCCGAGCGCGAAAATGCTCGCTGCGGGAACGCTGCCCGGCGTGCTCTCCGCCATTAATTTCGGGGGCAGTGACGCGACGAAGGCCTTCGCCAACTTCGCGAAGTTCCGCCAGCACGTTCCGCGCATGTGCGGAGAATACTGGATTGGCTGGTTCGATCACTGGGGTGAAGTCCATCACGTCACTTCACCTCAGGAAAGCGCCAAGGGTCTGGATTGGATGCTCTCTCACCGTGCTTCCGTCAATCTTTACATGTTTCACGGCGGCACGTCGTTCGGGTTCATGAGCGGCGCGAATTACGGCAGGGCGTATCAGCCGGACGTGACTAGCTACGACTATGACGCGCCGCTTGATGAAGCAGGCCGGCCGCGGGAAAAATTTTTCGTACTGCGCGATGTCATCCGCAGGTATCTACCCTCGGGCGAGCGGCTCCCGGCATTGCCCGCTCCTCTACCGGTGATCGAAATCCCTCGATTCGAGTTGAAACAATCCGCGGCATTGTTCGCGTACTTGGGCCGCCCTGTGACCTCGAAGACGCCCCAGCCCATGGAAGATCTCGGGCAGGCTTATGGCTTCATCCTCTACCGTACCCAGATTGACGCAGCGATTCACGGCCTTTTAGAAATCATCAAGCTGAGAGACCATGCCTGGATTTATCAAGGAAAAAGAATGCTTGGCGTTTTGGACCGCAGGCTCAAGCAAGACTCACTTGAAGTGGAACTCGTCGCGGGCGAGCCGCTCGAACTTCTGGTCGAAAACATGGGGCGCATCAATTTTGGACCTCAACTGCCTTACAACCATCAAGGGATAACCACAAAGGTCTTGTTGAATGGGAAGGAACTTACCGGCTGGAGTATTTTTTCGCTACCGTTAAACAGCTTATCCAATCTCGCTTTCTCTGCGCAACGCGCTCAGGCCCCCGCCTTCTATCGTGACCGTTTTGTTCTGAAATCCACCGGTGACACGTTCCTGGACATGCGCGGCTGGGGCATGGGATGCGCCTGGGTGAACGGCCACAACCTGGGACGGTATTGGAAGATTGGCCCGCAGCAGAGCTTGTTTGTGCCGGGCTGCTGGCTGAGCACGGGAGAGAACGAAATCATCGTGCTTGATCTTGAAGAAGGTAATCACCGGTCAGCGCAAGGACGTGGGGATCCTGTGTATCAGACAATGAAACAGTTCTGATGCGGTGCTGATGATACCGTCCGCTCAAATGCCGGAAAAACAGCCAGCCGGGATGCAGGTTGGTGAGGGTCCGGCGCCATTGGCCGAGTTCTCTCTGAAGCGCGCCGACCTGCTGGACGAAGCTCAAGGGCGGCGAGGCTTGCGCTGATCCCGAAACCGCAGGAAGGAGGAGCAAAATAACGCTCACGGGTATCAAGCTTCGGAGCATCTTCGCATTCCTGGGTCGGGCGCTTCGAGAACCCGCTCTGCGAACGCACTGGCACGATCCGTCGCGGACACGGCGAGAGCCCGCCCACGGGAATGGATGGGTTCTCAGGCGCGGGTGTACGGTCCACCACGAAGTGTGCAGGCCACGATCCAAAAACCGCTTCTCGATGGCCGCCAGCAGATGGTAAGGCGGGATGCAGAGGAAGATATGGGTTTGGGTGCGGCGTTCGAGGTGATGAAAGATGGGCCGCTCGGCCAGCGGACTGTTCATCGCCAGGGAGGCCGCCTCGACCCGCGTCAGCAAGATGTAGGTGCGCCAGATTTCACCTGACGCCCAGCCCTTCGGCGTCATTGAAGCAGGAAGCCCCGGGATGGCGTATGGCGGACCGCGATGTCTCGTTACCGTAATGAATTGTATCCACCTGGCTGGTCATTTTTCCCAACTAGGCTAGTATCGATCAATTATTGCAGTATGAAGACAGAAAAACTACAATCGCGGCTGTCTTTCGTTACGGTTTAAAAGGACAACTCAATGACCCTCAGTCGCGGGAGTGTACTGCGCATCCTGGTCTTCGCATTGGCTGTTTTTTTTCTTCCTTTGCCGGCTTCAGGGCAAGGTTGAGTGTGCCAAAGACAAAACCCATCCGTGTTTGGTGGGGAAGGAACATATCTGAAGAAGGGCGAGTGGGAGTCCGTGGCCGCGTTTCGCCACTTTAGATCAACCAACCACTATCAGGGGACGAACCAAGTTCCGGCGCTCAAGCCATTCGGTCCTATCAACACTCAGAGCTTGCTCAACCTGGATTTGACATACGGGTTGACGCCTCGCT
>JBOGJT010000389.1:0-2302 GCA_050745065.1 Terriglobia bacterium | reverse complement strand
GGCCGCGACGACCGGCCGCCGGATCTCGGCTGCGATCGCACGCACGGCCTCAAAATCTCCATCAGAGGCAACTGGGAAGCCGGCCTCAAGCACGTCCACGCCAAGGCGGTCGAGCTGCCGGGCCATTTCCAGCTTTTCCTCGAAGTTCATGCTGCACCCAGGCGATTGCTCGCCATCTCGCAGCGTGGTGTCGAAAATAAAGACCTGTTCCGGCATCCTCTCCTCCAGACTACTCAGCTTCTGGTTCATCGATTGGATGGTTCCACCACCAACTCAGGGCTATCTTCGGGTTCGGGCGCTGTAGGGCCATTTTCCAATCGGCCGGCTGCTAAAGTCAACGGGATGGTGTTTATGATAACCGAAATTCGCATGGGCATTCCATTCTGACATTCGCTGGCGGTCGCTGCCCGCGGCCTCACGCGGCAGTCTCATCCACAACGCCTCCGGGCGCCGCTCTTTACCTTTTTCCTCCGGTCAGCCATTCATGGTTTTTGCTTCATCACCTGATACTCCGTGTGCGGGCTGTGAGGCCTGCCGTCCGGAGTCTCGAATTTCTTCGAAGCACGCGGACGTTTTCCTAAGCCTCTGTATAATCATTCAAGCGGGGGTGGCGGAACTGGTAGACGCAAGGGACTTAAAATCAGCATACCTCAGTTACTGCCAGATGCTATCCCTTTATCTTGCTCCCAAGAATCGCGTTTGAGCGGCGTAATGGTTCCGGTGGGGCGGCGAGAGCTCGAATTGCGGCGAGGTAACGGTCAATCCGCCCCATCGCCGCGCTCGTCAGCGCGGTTGCGAGATGCTCGGACGATTTTCAGGACACCGGATCCGCCCCGCGCGGACACTCCCGCGCTGCTTTTCGGTTGACGCCCCTTCGACCGTCTCCTTCGCGGTCAACCTCCGAGCCGGGCGCAAGCGAGCCGGGCCGATTCGAGCAGCCGCCATTTCTCCAGGTCAGCTTTGATTTGCAGCACCCAGAGGCGCGCGTGCCGCACCAGCTTCCCGGCCAGCCGATACAGTTTCCAGCGCAGCGTGGCCACCGTCGCCGTGCGGTAAGATTCGGGCAGCGCCTGCCGCTTCAGCCGCTCGCCCAGGTTGTAGGCCAGCACGCCAATCGCAAAGTACATGGCGTTGGACTCGAACTCCCCGCACGGCATCTGCTCCATCCCGAAGCCGCCTTTCAATTCCTTGTGCCAGTTCTCGCAATTGCCGCGCTGGTTGTGCCGCCAGACGACCGCGCTGGCCGTCTCTTCCCAATTCGTCGCCACGGCGTGATAGCAGAACCGCTCGGCCTCGAACAGGTTGGGCTGCGGGTTCGCCCAGCGCAGCACGATCAGCCGAAACGCTTGCTTCGTGCCCTTCATCGTGTGCACCGTCTCGGCGATCTCTCGATCCGTCGTCAAGCCGTCTCGGGTGCGATAGGGCTGCCAGGCCGTCTCCGGCAGATTCCAAATCTCCCGCTTCACCGCCGCGTCCAGGTCCGCCGTGATCGTGAAGCTCCGTCCTGGCTGGCTGTAATGATTGATCACCGCCGCCTGGTAGGCCGCGCTGTCGCTGCGAAAATAAATCCGCTTCCCCTCCGGCAGCCCCGCTTCGCACTTCTTCGCGAACTCCAAAATCCCCGCCCCCGGACTCTGATTGCCTTCGCGAAATTCATGCCCTACGCAGAGACCGTTCACATAACCCACCAGCGGCATGTAGCCTTTCACCTTGTTATACGTCCACTGCGCTTCTTGTTTCTCCGCCTCGATCTCGGTCGCATCCACATCCAGCGTCAACTCCTCCGGTTCTTCCTTCAGGCGTTCCGCAATCAGTTCCTGGCTCACGCGCTGGAGCGCCTCGGCTCCGCCCCGCCCTTGCCGGCGCAGCCAATCGCCTACCGTCCCGGCATCCGGCACCGCTTCCAGCCCTAACCGCTCCAGCACCTCGCGCTCGGCCCGCAGCTCGCGCAAGTCCTCCAACCTCCGCCCGCCCGCGTGCAGCATCCACACCAACGGCTGCACAAACTCGTGCGCTTCGTAACCTCGTCCTGACCTCGGACCCTCCAGCGCGCCATCCACTTTCGCCCAAACTTTCAAGGCTCGCGCCATCTCCTCCAACACCACCAGCCCGCCCAAACTCGTCAGCCGCTCCGGGCTCCTTTCCAGCTTGATGGGCAGAATCAACTGCGGTAGGCTTGCCTGCATCGTTCACCCTCCGGGTGTCGGTTCAAGATTTCTCGAAAAATCTCTATACCACACATCCCGCGAGGGTGAACGCCCTTTCTGGCCCTACCCCGTGCGCCTCAATCGCGATTCTTGGG
>JBOGJT010000388.1:0-9907 GCA_050745065.1 Terriglobia bacterium | reverse complement strand
TTCCGCGGCGGCCCCGGACGCGAAAAACCCAGTCACTTCGTGCTTGCTGGTCATGCCGATCCCCCTGCTCGCCCTGCTCTTTAATTATCGCCAGGCAAACTGTCTCAGCATTATTGGCACAGAGGGGAACGCCCCACGGCCCACGCCGCGGTTGGCACTGCCTGTTTGCCAGTCGGTGCTTTGTTGGTACTTTTGTAGGTACTGCCAGCCGGTGAACAGCAGCACCGTAGGTGCGAGCGGCTGATGTATATTCAGCCGCCGGAAGCCTTACTTCCGCGTTCCGTCGTTTGCTGGTCGGCTTGGTCTGGCGGGAATGGCGCACAACGGCAACCAGCGCCTCAACAGTGCGTTACCATCCGACACCAGCCGGCACATGGCGCCGCCGTCCCGCTCCGCCCTGGCGCACCTAGGGGGTCCCCGATTGCGGCGACTTGGCAGGCCCCGAAGGGGCGATGATCCAGCGGCTCAGATGGGGGGCGCGTAGGGCGGCGGACCCTTAGGTGATCGCCCCTTGGGCTTTCCGGTAGGCACGTGTTTGGGACCTGCGCCGCGAACCTCGGTTTCCTTGCCCATGATTGCCTCCATGCGCTTTACGAACTCGGAAGGCTTATATTTCAGAACCTCGCCAATGCGGCAGACGGCACGGATTGTTGGGCTACTGATGCCGCGTTCAATCAGGTTGACGTAGGTACGGTCAAATCCAGCGTCCAGGGCTAATGGCTCCTGGGATGTGCCGCGGCGGGTGCGCAGCTCGCGGAGCGCCTGGCCGAACGCCTTTTCGGGGCCACTGGCAGGTTGAACATGACTCCGCTGTTTCCTTGGGCTTGCTTGCCGCACCGACCCAATGCTGCTAGGCTGTAGTGCATACTCCAACGGAGTATAGTCCGTGAGTGCGTTCGTGGTACCGCCAGTGCGAATCCGATCTGACGCCCTTCCATTAGCAGGGCGACGCTCGCGCTGAGTCGGCGGTATCCAGCGGTGGCTCACATGGTCGGGAATTCTACCGAACGAATTGACGCCAATCTCACAATCGGTGAAGGCTTGCTTTGGATTTTGCGTGGCGGCCACGCCTTTTGGCGGCGGCGGGGATCGCTGCCGGTGGTGCTGCGTGGTACTACATTGGACAGCCGTGGGCTGCACTGGTAGGCCTGCTCGCACTTTGGCCATACTTCGCGGGGGTCGGCCTAGTCAACCGCCGAGGACCACTTATTCTTGCCGCCCGAGCTGAGCGTGTCCGCGCGGAAATCGGCCGGCGTCCTGGCGATCACGATGCCAACTCAGCCATGTACGTTTCGTCTGAGCCGGGCCGTGCCAAAGTCTTGATGCGGGTTCCTGCCGCGGCTGAGCATTCAGCCTTGGCGCTCACCAACGAATCGCTGGTATTTGCCGGCACGTCGCGTACAGATTTGCGAACCCTCAGATTTTCCCGCGCCGCGAACTGAGATGAGTTCCCCTACTGCTCGGTTCGCCATATCTCCGTTTCCGATAACGGCAACATCCGACTGGCCCTGCCGCGTGGGGAGTACAAGACGCTTAGCATTGATGGTGGTTTGGAACTTGACGAAATTGTCCGGGAGGTTCGCGGCCGTGTCAACCGGGCTGCGATGGCTATTGGCACGCGAGGCGCCGCCGCCGCAATGGTTGGGTCGGTCAGCGTCGCGGGCGATGCGCTTCCAAAGGCTTCGGCCGGCCTGCTAGCCGAGCTTGCGGATGCCGGGCCCCCACCATCGGGGCGGCGCTATTGCTTCATCCCGGAGCGGGTGCTTGAGATTCTCCTGGAAAACTCTGACGTTCTGGAAGGCGTAATGGACATGCTTCGCGTGCCGGGCAAATTGGACGGCCTGCGAGCTATGAGCGTTCAGGAAAAACGGCGGGTAATCGAGGAATGGATCGAGGTCTACAGTAACTTCCGCACCTCAGTTTGGTTCGGGGTCCTTCCTCTGGAAGTCATCGCGGCCACAGTCTTCCGCAGTGCTGAGGCCCAAGCCGAATGGCGTCAGAAATTCAAGTTGCTGACAAGGACCAAGGTCCTTCGGGACATCTTTCGCGAGGTAAGCAGAGAGGAAGACCTGAGGCCCCCCGTGGAGCAGTAGCCCCAGGAGGAAGGTATGGCCCATTTCAGCGAAGTGTCGTTCGGAAGAAACACGGCCGATTTGGTGGGCCGCGCCCGGGGAGGCGAGATCGTCATCGTGGAATTGAAGAACGGCCTTGAGGAATTCAAGCGGGCCTTCAATCAGTTGGCTGGATACAGGGGTTACGCTCACCGCGTCTACATCGCCTGCACCCCGCCAATACTTCGCGAGCGCGCCGTTGCGGGTAGTCGTACTCGCTCCGGGCGTACTCCACTGCCCGCCGCTTGCCGTGCGGGCCTACCAGTTTTTTCGGCCGATCTCCTTCAGTACGTCGATGTCCATCGCCTGCTCGGCCACGATCTTCTTTAGCCGCGCGTTTTCCCGCTCCAGATCCTTCAGCCGCGCCACCTCCGGCCCTTTGATTCCGCCGTATTGGTGACGCCAGCGGTACAACGTCTGTTCGCTCACCTCCAGCTTCCGCGCCACCTCGGCGATCTCTCCGCCCTGGCCGAGCTCGGCCTCTACCGTGCACAACTTCTCCACGATCTGCTGCGGCGTGTGTTTCTTCCGTTTCATCGAGAGCCCTTCTGCCCCTCCCGGGGCGGCTAGACTCTCATATCCGCTGGCTCACTTCAAGGGGGTCAGGCCGCCAGGTGGACGGCGATCGCACCGTTTCGGGAGTCTCTCGCACAGGAGAAGCATGCCGCCCGTGCTGGCATTCTGATGGTGCAAAACCGCTGCGACATTGCCACCAAAACATGCGATACGCAGTCCAAATACTCATGCGATCGATGCGGTCAGTCCAATCAATAAGAGTCGTTGGCTGGATGCCACTGGTGCTGAGCCAATCCCCGGCAAACAGCCGGAGGTGGGCGCTCGCGGGGGTCAGCGTGCTACTAGCCGTCTCGTTCGTTCTGGCATCATGCGGAGGGCGGCCGCCCGAGCCCCATATACCGTCAATCGCCACGCTCCAGCCAGCGTCAGCCCTAGCGGGATCCCCTTCGCTGCAGGTGGAGGTCAATGGTATTAATTTCTCTCGATCGAGCGTCATTATCTTAGACGGGGCTGCCGAACAGACCGCCTTCGGCAGCACGAGCACGCTGGAGTTCGAGCTCCCAGCGTCCATTTTGGCCGACGCGTCCACGCACAGTGTTTCTGTTCGTACGCCAAGTGCGGGCACCTCAGCGCCAGTTCCATTCACGGTAAAGAACGCCGTCCCTGCAATCTCCGGTATCTCGCCTAATGCCGCAATCGCTGGCGAGCAGTCGCTGCTAATCATGATTTCCGGGTCCGGCTTCTTGCCATCGACGGTAGCCCTCGCGGACGGCAACCCAATGGTTTCCCATTATTTCTCCCCTACTCAGATTGCCGCCACGCTGTCAGGGCCCACGCTCGCTATCGCCACGAGCGTGCCGATAACGCTATCGACGCCCAGCCCCGGAGGGGGGACTACAGCCCCGGTCACGCTAAGCCTTCAGCCGCCGCCGCCGTCAACGCTAAACGTTGCGACATTTGGCGCAACGGGGAGCGCCTTTTCTACTGCAGGCGCGATTGGCGCTGGCTCCAACCAGCTTGTTCTCTCGAATGCTTGGGACACGACGGGGACAGGCGAGTGGGTACAGGTGATGCATGCCGGCGCCCCACCCACTATCTCTCAACCCGACCCACCGCTAGTCACGCCGGTCAGTGACACGAGCGGCTCGGGTCCGACGCCCTACACGGGAGGGACTGGAGCATGTTCGTACCGAGTGGCTGCACTCGACGGGCATGGTGGGGAGACTGTGGCTGGACCTGCCACGTCAATTTCGAACTCCGCTGCCCTAGGGCCGACGAGTTTTCAGAACGAGATTCAGTGGGCCGGGGTACAGGGCGCGGCGGGCTATGCGGTCTATGGCTCCCGCGGCGGCGCCGCTTGGTCCCTGATCACTGTGATGGAACTCCCGCAATCCGCAGTCTTTTGGACGGCGGGGACGGCCGTTTCGCCCGGCAAGAGGCTGGTACCCTTGCAGCCCAACGGTATGCTGTACAGCGCGGCACCGATCCGGTTTGTGGTAGCTTCGGGCATCGCGCCCGGGCTCGTCTCTGTGACACCGCCGAGTATAGAGGGGATCGAGGACGGGCAAGGATTTGATGTTGACTGGGGCACCGCAGAAGAGGAACGCATCACAGTCCTGTCCGTGGACGAGAGTTCAGGCAGCTTCTCTGCGGTTTTTCAGAACAACCACCCGCCTGGAACGCGATTTTTTGGGCTTACCGGCCAAACAGAGCCGACTTGGCCGACCAGCCTTGGGAGCGCTGTGCAAGATGGTGCCGTGACATGGCGGAATATCGGTCTCTCCGTATATGATGACGGCGAACCGATGGTCGGCTCGGCAGGCCCAACTTTCGATATTCCGGCCGACGTGTCCCTGACCCCACCCGACGCAGCGTTAGGAGACACCCTCGTCGCGAAAGTGGATGACACATCACTGACAAGGAATATCCTATACCTTGCCGCTGCCGCCTCCTCAAGCGTCGCATCCGCATCCGTCATGCACGACGACGGGCCTGCGATCGAGGCTGCGCTCAAAGACGCGGCCGCAGCGACGATCGCCTATCAACCTTACCCCGACAGTCAGTATGTATACAGCACGCCCACTGTGGATTTCCCGTCAGGCCAGTACGACCTAGACAGCGCGCTGGAAACGAATGGCTTGGTCAGCCTCAGCGGGCAAAGTGGGGCCATCCTCTACATCACAGACCCAACGCAGGATATCCTTCATTTGGACACGATGGGAGGCTTCTCCCTCACCATAACGAATTTGACCTTCCGCGGCGGCCGAAGCTCGATCTGGATGGGGGGCCCTGACGTTGATGGGGCGACGGTGACGCTAGAAGGCGATACTTTCCTCGACACACTCGGTTATGCAGTTTACTCCGCGGGGCTTGAGGTTGAGGGCCAGCGAGAAAACGACATACATTTGAGCCAGACGGTAAAAATTGACGACTCATTCGCGATCGCCTGCAGGGCGTTTTTGTTCACGACCTCAGACATGAATACCTTGGACGGCGACTGGGTCGAATTGTCGGGCTCGAATGGTGCTGTGGGAACATCGGCAATCGTATTCTACGGCCAGAATCTCGAGATTTCAAGCGGGGTCTTTATTCCAGGGTCAGTGCCGTTCAAGACACGATGGGTCGACGACTACGGGTCGAATTTCGAATCAAATGGAACTAGGTGGAGCAGTGAGACGTACGGGGGCATTCCCGTAATATTCGACTACACCAACGAATATTCCTCCGCCGAGGGCGGCTTGGGCGCCCGCAACTACGATCTTGGGACTGCCTGGGATACCGTCATCTCCATTTCGAACGGCATGCTGACAGGAGGCGGTGGCACCACGTTCCTCGGAATCGTTAATTGCATCACAGCATGCCCCGCGATGCTGACAATTGATGATAATTTTTATACGGCGTACAACTCCGTGATGGTCGCAGCGCCCACTGGGTTAAACCTCAACACATTTTTTACCGTATCGCCTGTCGACGTGCCCGGGAAATTTCTGACTGCGAATCAAATCCGGTATAGCGTCGACCAAAACGACGACAGCAGTATGTACAACTCACCGTCTCGGCCGGCCATCCCTTGGCAACTACAGCCTTATACGTCGACGCCTGTGACTGCGGGCAAGCCGCTGTCCGGAAACTGGCTGACGGGCCAAATGGCAACCGATCTGGCTAACCCCGGAGTTGACTGGACCGTCACGGAGACCGGGAAGGCTGCACCGCTATGGCGGGCTAGCGCCGCCGTGCAGCGCGGGACGATTGCCATGCCGCCTGAAGCCGATGCCACGTCGGTCTTCATCGCATTATCAACGGGGGCGACGGGGGCAAAGGAGCCCAATTTCGCGGCGTGTGGGACCGTCGGCTGCGAGGTCAGCGATGGGAGCGTTGAATGGGCTTGGTACGGCCCGGCTGCCCACTTTAGCAGCGGCGAATGAAACCCGCCTCGATACTTTGAGAGTGGTACATGTTGGGATCGCCTCACTTTCTGACCCTGCTAGTCGATCAGTTGATGTTGTTGAAGGAACGCGCCCAGGCGGGCGGTAGCCTTGAAATGCGGGATCGGGTCAATCTCCTTGAACGCCGAGGTGAAGGCGTTGGAGAGCGACCAGAGCGTCCGGGGCGCGAAGTCCGGGTGCGTCGGGTTGAAGTACAGGTCGTGGATGCGCCGGTCGAGATGGCGCGGCACTTCGAGCTCGCCTTCGATGAACGCCTCGTGGATGAGGAGCTTGGCGCAAGGAACGAAGCAGATTCGGAGGGCCAATTATGAATCAGACGAACAGGTGCTGGGAGACGGTCTCGGTGAGAGTGCCGGGATGTCGGCCACTTCTACGCCCACGTCTTCCGCACCGCGGCCTCAAGGTTCTTCTGCAAAGAAGAAACACAGGGCGCGTAAGACTTCTGCGTCGTCCTGACGTTCGTGTGGCCGAGCAGGATTGACACCGTTTCGAGCGGCGCGCCCTTTTCAAGCAGGCGCACGGCAAGACTATCCCGCCTCCGGTGCGGATGCGCGTCCTCGACCTTCGCTTTCTTCGCCGCGCGGAGCAGCTTCCCACGGTAATACTCGGCGACGCGGCGGGGGTGGCGGCTGCCACCTGATTCAGCGTTCGGAATCCGCTGACAGAGCCCGCTGAAGGGTTCGGAGGCGAATCCCCATGATTGAGGCGATTTCCTTGCTCCGGCGCCCCTCGGCTCGTAGCATCTGCGCCAGGTCAACGTCCACATGGCGCCGCGGGGGCCCAAGGTGCGGCCCTTAGCCTTTGCAGCCCTGAGCCCGGCCTTGACTCTCTCCACGATCAAGGCGCGCTCAAATTCCCCAATTGCGGCCACCACGGTCGTGAGCAGGTTGCCGGCGGCGGTGGAGGTATCGAAGCCTTCCCGGAAGCTGATGAAGGCAGCGCCAAGGTCTTCGAATTCTTGCAGCGTGTTGAGCAGGTGGCGGGTGCTGCGGCCAAGGCGATCCAGGGCGGCTACGGCATCGAGCCCCAGCGCCATCTTGTTCAATGCGAAGGACTGAATTTCGATGGTTCCGAGGTCGCAAAGCCGGACGTGGGCAAGTGCAGGCAATAGGTGAGTATTGCGTTGCCAATCTCCTTTCGAGGTTGGCTCGCCACTTGTTTCCGATGGCAGTATGGAGGACATGGACGCCGCTTTCAATAGCAGCCTCGTGCGCCGTCGCGCAGTGGGCAACAAACCGGCTTCAAATTAGGCGCAGCAATGCTGGTCGCCAATGCGGTCTACAGGTATCCCGCCCGCAGGAGCGATGCCCAGCGCCTGCTGCTCGAACGCGCCCATGGACGGCACCGCTGGGAGAATAGGCCCGCCGCTGGGATCCGCCTCGGCGACCTCGACTTGGATGAAATCCGTCGCACCGCGGCCATGGCTGTTGGCAGCGGAAGGCTGCCTGCCAGGACCCCGGTTGGCGATGCCGCTGACCTGCTGGACCGATTTGGCCTTCGCCTCGGCGGCGAACCTCTGAATGCCGCAGTTGTCTTGTTCGGGCGAAAAACTTTGCCCGACTACCCACAGTGCCAACTTCGCTTGGCCCGTTTTCGCGGAACCGCCAAGAACGAATTCGCGGACCAGCGTCAACTGAACGGGCACGCTTTGGCGTTGTTGGAGGAGGCGTCCGCGTTTCTTGAACGCAATTTGCCGGTCGCCGGCCGCATCGAGCCGGGCTTGTTGGAGCGCCAGGATCGGCCACTGTTCCCACCTCTCGCTCTTCGCGAAGCCCTGGTCAATGCCTTTTGCCATCGGGATTACGCCCAGGCGGGCGGCGCCATCAGCGTGGCAATCTACGATGATCGGCTGGAGGTGTGGAGCACCGTTACGCTGCCGTTTGGCCTTCGGGTTGAGGACCTGGCCCGCGATCATCGGTCCCTACCGCGCAATCCGCTCATTGCCGAGGTTTTCTACCGGCGCGCCTGATCGAACGCTGGGGGCGTGGCACCCAAACGATGATCGAGTTGTGCATCCAGGCCGGCCACCCCGCGCCGGAGTTCCTGGAAGCGGCCGGCGATGTCGGCGTTCGCTTCGTTCCGGCTGGCTATGTTGCCCCCCACAAGGTGGCGCTTGATTTGAGCGAGCGGCAAAGGCTGATTTTGCAGGCACTGGCGGGAGGCGAATCGCTCTCGTTCGGAGAATTGCGGCGGCGCGTCGCTCCCGGTATAGCGGACCGGACTTTGCGCGATGACCTGCTTCATTTGAAGCGGTTGATGGTAATCGGCTCCAAAGGGAGGGGTCGTGGAGCCTCATGGCACCTCTTCCGGCCCGGAGATCAGGCCAAGAATAAGGCCGAATAAGGCGGAATAGGGCGGAATAAGGCGGATTGGGGCGGTCAGCCTCCTTGCCACCAAAGTTTTTGGCCTACGCCGCCGTCTCGGCGGCGGGGGCTGTGATACCTGCCGTCAATATCGCTATTCCTGTGAGGCATCACCATTGCCGATGTTTTCGCCCTTCGCTAGCCGGGGGGATATGCACAACCCTTTAGTTTTCAATGCGTGCTCGGGCGCGGTGGAGCAGCCCGACCCCGCCGGCGCCCGAATCGGGGGCATTCGGTGATACCTGCCGGGTATCACGTCATTCCCAGGAAGTATTAGACATCGCCGCTCCCGCCATCCTAGCCTGAAATTGCTCTGGCAAAACGACGGCAGGGAGTAGAACATGCCCGTTCCGATTCGCCCATCGGCGCAGTCCGCGCCGGATGCGCCCTCTCCAGTCTTTGAGCGGCTTCTCGATTCCGACGAAGCTGCGGCTCTCCTCAAAATCCATCCCAAGACGCTCCAACGCATGGCCCGCCGTGGCGAGGTGACGGCGATCCACGTCGGCAAGCTTTGGCGTTTCCGCGCCTCCGCATTGAACGCATGGCTGGAAACGAAGGAGCAATGGTTGAGGCAGTTGACTCTTCCAAACGCTCACCCCATGGCGCGCGGAACCAAGGCCAAGACCAGGAACATCATGCACGCGCGGTTCAATCACGCGATCCGATACGAGTGGCTAGTGCAGAACGGCAACCCGATTACGCGGGTGCGACAGAGCGCCAAACGCCAACGCATCCCCGACATTTTTGGGGCCGGGGAGTTCCAATTGCTGCACAAGGAACTCGATCTCGGCGAACGCCTTCTGGTTGCGCTTGACGCAACACCGGGCTGCGGCGAGGCGAGCTCATCGGATTGAAATGGAGCGACGTTGATTTCGATTCGCTGACGATCAGCGTTACGCGGTCGGTGGTTTCCGGAGTCGTAGGAGCCTGCAAGACCGAGGCTTCGCGCAAGCCGGTTCCGCTGGTATCCGCCGTGGCCGACGACCTGTGGCTGTGGAAGCAGGCCGCGCTCTACAGCCAGCCCGAAGATTGGGTGTTCGCCAGCCTGAAAATGAAGGGCGCGCAACCCATCCGGCCGAGAATGATCCTTCAATGCTACATTCAGCCGGCCGCCAAGCGGGCCGGCATCAACAAGCGGATCGGCTGGCACACCTTCCGTCATACCTACTCGACCCTGCTGAAGGCGAACGGGGAGGACGTGAAGGTGGTGCAGGAGCTGCTCCGCCACGCCAACCTCAAGATCACGATGGATACCTACACGCAGGCGCTCTCGCGTAGAGCCCCAAAACGGGCTCTTCATCAACAACGGGGGTAGGCCAGGAACCCGAGATTGGTAAAACAGTTTTGGGAGAACAATTTGACCGAATCGGAGATTCTGTTGGGCCTACCCGATCTTCAGTGTAACGGCATGGAAAGGCGAGGGAAGGCGATTTGGCTCTTGGCCCGCTATAGCGGGCCAAGAGCGTGCGGG
>JBOGJT010000387.1:0-23363 GCA_050745065.1 Terriglobia bacterium | reverse complement strand
CTCTGGCCGCCGGTCTTTACTTCTAAAAACCGGCGGCCAGAGGCCGCCGCTACAAACGCGGCTGAAGCGGTTGGCCGTCGCTGACTTATGTCGCTCGGTATAAGCATGAGCGCTACAACTTCTTTCCCACAATTCTCAGCGTTGCAATTTCGTGAGGCGTAAGCGAAACAGCAACCGAATGCCCCGACACGGTGAGGGGCGTCTGGTCCTCTTCAACGGCATTCGTTTGCCACGCCTGATTAATCTCAAAGAGCGGAAAAGTAAGGTGAGCCGTGGTCGATTCACCGCCCGTTTCGAGCAGCCTTACGATAGTGCCGTGGCCGTCGTAGGCGGATTTCCAATCAACCACCACAACGTCCGAAGCGTCCACCTGCAGGAAGCTGGCCGGATTCGGGCTAAGCGGTTCGGGGGGATTGCCAAACTTGTCGTTCGAAATGACCTGCGCAATCTCCACCGGCGTCATCGCGTCACGCCCCACTCGCGCGAGGCGCTGCGGCGTCAATTGCCGTCCGCTGGTGATCACGTAGCGGAAGGTGAAATCGCCGCTCTGCACGCGCCGGAAATTCGTGTGCCAGTAATTGTTCAGTGCATAGGAAAAGATCGTGCTGCTCTTGGGATCAAACGCGTCAGGCCACGTGCCGCGGTTGATATCACCCAGCGTCACGAGCGGCGAGTCAATGGGTACAACAGCCACGCTCACGCCGGGCGAGGCAGCCTTCACCCAGTGTTGCACGGTGAACCAGGCGACGTTTGCGCCCTTCAGCAGATTGCGGGCCGGATCGACCGAGCCGTTCTGGATTTCATAGCTGAATTCCGGGCGCGGCGCCGCAACCGGGAAGGCGAAGTAAATGGCTTCCTTATGGTTTACCGGCTCTTTGCGAATGCGGTTGATCAATTCAATCTTTTTTTGATGGTCGAAGAGCATCACTTGCGTTTCAATCGAAGGCGCTTCGGCCCCGCTGGTTTGATAAGTGAGGATCTCACCATAAGAGGTCTTGCGAACGCTCGTGACGCGGCCGCCGTGAGAAGTGTTCACCGTGAGGCGAGCGAGCGGAAGGGACTTCTGCATGTAAACGATCTGCGTGGCGCCGTCGCCGCCCGAAACATAGAGATACTGGTTGAAATGATACGGGCTTGAGGAGTCCACCAGCTCGCGTTGAAGCTGCTTGTCATAAATGCTGGAGATGGCGCCCGCTTGCGGGTCAATCGTAACGCGGTAATACGAGTTCTCAATGGTGTTTGAAACGGGCAGCACCGTCTCGCCCTCCGGCGCCGCCGGATGGCCGTGCACGCTCACAATCTGATAGCAGCGATAGCCGAGAGAGGGCACGCCACGGGCAAGGAAACGCACGTGATTGAAGTCAGGATGGTGTGCAATGATTTCGAGCGGCACGGGCTTTAACCCAGGGTAGGCCACAATCTCCTCGCCGTGGTTGAGGTCGGTTTCGACCAGCCCACTGCGCGTCCAGTTCAGCGAGTTAAAGACAACGATGGCAGGCGCGGGAACGTGAATCTTGTAAGCGAGCTGGCTGAACGCCTGGTCAAGGATATGGTTGACGCGCTCGCGGCCATCCACTGCGTATTGATCTTTGGTGGCAAACTGGCGGACCGTCTCCTCGCTTTCAGGGCGCGAATAGCCGCCCCAGGATGTAAACGTGTGCTCGGCGTAAAGGACGAGATCGTTCCACATCTGCTGGATCTGGCCGCGGGGGCCGGAGACGTTTTTGTGCAGATACGTGGCAATGGTCGAAAGTTTTTCGGCCGACGGCGCGCGCTGCTGGCTTGACCGGTCGATCGTGAGGAAATGCACGTCCGTGCCGTAGCCGTCCTCCCAGTAGGGCCCGAAGCCGCCCACGACGGTTTCGAGTTCTGATCCGTAATGCTGATCGATGTAGCGCATGTAGTCCGGAAACGCGGTCAAAACCATTTTCGGATAGGCGTAGCGCGAATTCCAGCTCTTCACGAACTCCGGCTCGCCCGGAATCAGGTCGGTGTTTTCAACCTGGCTACCGTACATCAGTACTACATCAGGTTTGTAAGAAGGCGCTTCGTATTGCTGGAGGAATGTGGGTAGCGATTGGCGGCACGCGGCCACTTGAGCGGGCACCCCGCACACGAACGAAAGCTGGAAGTATTGCCGCGAATAGGACATTAATACTTTGTGGCCATCGGGGCCCTGCCACCAGAACGGCGACTTTTCGTTCCAACGGCCATAAAGAAGAATGGGCGCGCGGTCATTATTGCTGGCCGCCAGGAAATACTTCAGGCCAAGGGCGTGCAACACGGACGCGTAAGACCATGGGTAGCTCGGCACGTCGGTAATGTTGGCATAGTCAAAGGGTATGCCATCTTTCCGGTGCAACCTGTAGGTGTAAGCGGTTGAACGGATCAGCTCCTCGAGCGTGGGATAGCCCGTCATGAGGTTCGCCAACTCGGCGGGCACCGCAATCTTGCCATCACGAACGTCCGCGAGGAAGCGGCCGCGCGCCTGCTTGTTGCGCGACGCAAGGTATTGGCGCACGATCCAGGAGCCGTCCAGGCTGAAACGCATTTCCGGGTGCGCATCAATTTCGTTCAACAATTTGTCAACATTCCGGTTGTGAACCTCCGCTACCTTTGCCTGAAAATCCGTGTAGCCGATGTCGAGATGGGCGTGCGGAGCAACAAAGAGGGTCCACTTGCGCTGCGGCGTCAGCGTAACCTCAGACTCATGGGACCTTCCGTTGACACGGGCAACCACGCGCGCGGGGGTGGGTGCGGCAAGCTCAGGGATGGCAAACTCAAACCGCTGTTGGCCAAAATCGGCAGCAGTGGAGAGTGGTGCACGGAATTGTTCCTTGCCGACGATTAAGGCCACGTTACCGCTTTTCACCCTAGCATTTAGCGTCACAAACACGTCGGCAAGCTCGCGCAGTTGGCCGCCCGAGTTTGTATAAAAGACTGTGGGACGCACCATCACTTCCGGAGCGCGCGGTTCCTTGGCGCCGGGATCGTTCGTCAACTCCAGAGCGTCGTAATTCAGCCATGAATCCCCCGGGCCTAGCTTCGGGTCGTCGATCGCGGTCAGCACAAGGTCATTATCCCCCGCGCGCAGGTACGAGGAAGGCAGATCAATCTCAATCGTGTCATCGCCGTAGATCGGAGAATCCACACCGCCATCGCCGGGGTAGTAGCTCACATGCCGGTAGAGGTAGAACATTCCGCTGTGACCGTTAATAGCAGCCTGAAGGTTGGGCACGCGTGAATGGTTGAGAATCATGGAAATTTTGAGCCGGTATACACCCTTCGGGCGGCCGGGAAGATGGAACGAAATCGTATACGGATGAGGATGTCCGCCCGCGCTCTTGTTTAAGGAGCCAGGTTGGTACTCTGGCCAATCCAGCGCCGGGTTGCTGCGCCCCACGATGAATACCGGATTCATGCTGGGATTGCGGAGATCAATCCCCCCGTTAAATTCGTGCGACGACTGGTCAAACTTTCCAATCTGCCAAACGGTTTGTGATCTCGCTCCCGTGACATTGCCGGCCCCTCTGCCTGTCGGGGGCTTAGGGGCTGCGATGGATAGGGTGCAGCCAAAGACTGCGAGAGCGAGGATCACGCGGACGCCAAATTTAGCCATCAGAAATCTCCTCTCAGCGTGCTTAGCTTCCTGTAATATCGAGTATTACGAATTATCGTGGCGCCTTTTTCGTTGTACCGGCGGCGTCTGACCGCCGGTCTCTACTATTAAAAACCGGCGGCCAGAGGCCGCCGCTACAGAATTGGCGCCAGCGCACAGGGCTCAACCCGGTGGTGCAAAAAACCAGGCTGCCATCGTACCGAATTATGGAATTGATGTAAATGAATTACATTACACATGTCCGCCTAACAAATTCGAAAATTCATGGATTCTTCGCGGAGGCGCCCCGACGAAGGTCCAGGGGTCAGGACGACGGCTTATAAGGCTCCGTCATCAACCTGATCGCACTATTCCGGATGTTCACATGCTCTATCCAGCTTCGCAGATTCGCAATTTTGTAACGGGGTTAGATCATCCCGAAGGGATCGCCGTGGACTGCGCAGGAACCCTCTACGCGGGTGGGGAAGCCGGACAGGTTTATCGCATTTCACCTGACGGAAAGACAGTAGAAACCATCGCTGCGACCGGCGGCTTCTGCCTGGGCATCACGCTCGATCAATGCGGCGGCGTTTATGCGTGCGACAGCGGGAATCATGCGGTGTTGAGAATTGCTCCGAATGGCAGCGTTGAAACCGTTGCGGATTCTGTCGGCGGAGAACGGCTATCAGTTCCGAATTTCAGTGTTTTTGATTCGCAAGGAAATTTGTTTTTCAGCGATTCGGGCGAGTGGAAGCACGCGAACGGCGTCGTCCACAAGATTGCTCCCAACGGCAGCACTACGTTATTTTCGGCGGGACCGTTTCAATTTGCCAATGGTCTTGCACTCGACGCTGTGGAAAAGTTCTTGTACCTTGTGGAGAGCAACTTAGACCGGGTGCTGCGCATTGAAATGCGCAGCGACGGCACGGCCGGCGTCCCGGAGGTCTACGCCGAAGGACTCGAGCGCGTTCCTGACGGCATGGCGTTCGATACCGAAGGTAATCTCTACGTGACCACTTACGCGTCGAATTGCATATACAGGGTTCGGCCCAACCGGCACGTCGAGCTTCTTTGCCACGATGCGGAAAACCTGGCTCTCTGCCAGCCCACAAATTGCGCCTTTGGTGGTTCCAACTTCGACCAACTCTATGTCGCAAATCTTGGCCGGAATCATATCTCGGTGCTCGACTTGAAGATCAAGGGGCAGCCGCTATGGTGCCATCGGATGGCAAAACCGGCCGCAACGTCCTAAAAAGGAGGACAGATGATGCAATTCAATGGCAAGGTTGCCGTGATTACGGGCGGCGGTTCCGGCATAGGCCACGCCTGCGCGTTGGAGTTCGCGGCCGGCGGGGCCGCCGTGGCCGTGGTTGACCGCGACCGCGCCGCGGGCGAGCAAACCGTGAAGGCGATCCTATCCAAAGGAATGGCCGCCGGCTATTTCCAGGCGGACGTCAGCCGGAGCGCGGAAGCGGAAGCCATGATCCCCAAAATCGTTGCTCAATTGGGCGGCATCGACATTCTGGTGAATAACGCCGGGATTCAGCGCTATGGGACCGTCACGACGCTAACCGAGGCGGAGTGGGACGAGGTGCTGAACGTGAATCTCAAGAGCGCGTTTTTAGCCTCAAAGTACGCGATTCCGGAGATGATCAAACGCGGCGGCGGCGCCATCGTCATTACGGGCTCGGTGCAGTCTGTCTCGGCGGTACGCAATTCCGCCCATTACGTGGTGAGCAAGCACGGCTTGCTCGGCCTCACACGCTCGATTGCGCTGGATTACGCCAAGCAAAACATTCGCGCCAACTGTGTTCTGCCCGGAGCTATTGACACGCCGATGCTTCGTTGGTCTGCGGGCCTCGATCCGCATCCGGAACGGGTGCTCGAAGCCTGCGATAAACTCCATGCGCTGGGAAGGATGGGGAAACCGGAAGAGGTCGCGCGCGTGATCGCATTCCTAGCCAGCGACGGCGCGTCCTTCATGACAGGGTCCGCCGTGATGGTGGACGGAGGGCTGCTCGTGCCCGCCGGAGGCATGGCTTTTCAGGAGTCGGGCACCGGCGCGGTTAAAACATAACGATTGGGTGCGGGAGGACTTTACATGCAAGCAGACCATCGCCTGGTATGCGCAAAAACGTCATGGCAAGGCCGCGCGGCCTTTGCTCTGCAGAACGATCTCATTCGCTTGGTCTCGTTGACTTCCGGTGGCCACATCGCAGAGTTCCGCTTTCACAAGTCAAGCGGCCTACCCACCCTCAATCCGCTGTGGACTCCGCCATGGAAGACGATCGACCATGAACGATACAATGAACAACGGCACGCCACTCGATATGGCGCCGCTGCAACCGGAAAGCTTATCTGTGGAATTGCGGGCCACAATATCTGCCTGGATTACTTTGGAGTTCCTTCGGCGGAAGAGGCAGCGCGCGGGCTGGCGATCCACGGCGAGGCTCCGAACAGCCGCTGGCGCAAAGAAGAAAGCATTTCGACCCGACAAAGATCGCAACTGAGCATCTCCGTTCGCCTGCCCGTAGCTGGCCTGCGTTTTAACCGGCAAATTACCGTGCGGCGCGGCGAATCCGTGGCCTATTTCAAAGAGACGGTCACAAATGAGCAGAGTGCGGATCATTTTTTTCACTGGACCCAGCATGTGACCCTCGGGCCACCGTTTCTCAACCCGAAGGACAGCCGCATTGCAATCTCTGCGGCGCGCGGGCGGACGTTTCCGCACGGTTACGAAGGGTTCGAGCTGCTGCGATCATCCCGAGATTTCCGCTGGCCCGAGGCCCCGGGAACCCGTAGGAAGAAGGTGGACTTAACTCGCCCATTTTCCCATCGCGGCCTTGGCTTTATTGCCACCGTGCTTATGGACCCGCGCCGCGACCGCCAGTTCATTGCCGCCATCAATCACCGGCATGGGCTGGTGGTGGGCTATTGTTTCAGCCGAGTGGATTTTCCCTGGGCCGCGATCTGGGAGGAAAACTGCGCGAGAAGCGATGCTCCGTGGAGTAAGCGATGCCAGGCGCGAGGATTGGAGTTTGGCTCGACGCCCTTCCCGGTGGGACGCAGGGAGGCGTTCGCCAACGGGCCGTTGTTCGGAGCGCCGCATTTCACGGTTGTTCCGGCGCGGGGGCAAAAGACCGTCCGATACCTGAGCTTTCTCGCACGCGTACCACGAAATTTCGGCGAGGTGCTTGACGTTCGCGCGGCTGGAAAAGAAATCCGGATCATCGGCTCCGGAAGGACTGCGGAAGTAACGCTCGCTGCATCAGGGGCCGGGAAATCGTAGCAGCGGCGGGGAATGATGTAACCCGGAGCGAGCGGCCCAGTGGAAGAAGTTCAGAAAACACCTACGAAGCGTGATGTACAGGATATCTGCGAGCGTTTCTCCGCTATCCAGACCGGTGCAACTTCAACACCCCATCACGCCATTCTCGATCCTGCCCTGGCCTAGGATTTCCTAAATGGAGACGGTCCTATTAACTCCATTTCGTATCGCCGCCAAAACTCGGCTTTTCCAACGGACGCCTTGGGATTCTCAACATCCAGGAAGAATTGCTCCATTTTGCCCGCAGGAGAGAAGGCGATCAGCATGCGGCTGGGCGCAGCGGCGACGGATGAAAAAGTGTGCGGCACCCGGCGCGGAGCCAGTACGGATTCCCCCGCATGGAGTTGCAGCCTTTGGCGACCTACCTGGAAAGCAACTTCGCCTTCCATGACGTAGAACCACTCCTCCTGACTAAAGTGCAGGTGCAGCGGCGGCCCACCGCCAGGCCGCATATGCGGGTGCTCCACGACGAAAAGCCCTCCGTTAGTTTCACGGGTCAAAACTTTGAAGAGAAGCGATCCGAAAGCTAACACGTGGGCATGGCCGTCGCGGTCCTGCCCGTCGCCGACTATGTGCAGCGCACGTGCCCGCGCCGATCGAGGAGCCTGGGCGCGCGCCTCACCGGAGAATAAATCGCACAGACTCATAGCCGGAACGACCGAAGCGGCGGCCCTGATGAAGGAACGGCGTCGCATAAGCCTCCTCGTGAAGAGTGGAATGAAATCGTCAAATGTTAGCAAAACGGGAAGACGCCCGACAAGGAGAATTACAGGCGCGACAACGTTCTCCAGTCAGGCGCAGCGGGCCTCTGCGGTAGTCGGGGCTGAGGGACGTCGCCGGTACCACGTCAGACCTTAGGTTCAACCTGCTGCAAAACGGCGCACATATAGCCGAGCGCGTAGGCCATCCCGGCGTGCCAGGGCGCGCCACAGCTCATCTGCGGAGTATGATCGGGGATGAGTACCCCATCGAATCCGTTGTTTTTCAGAATTGCCATCACACGGCGCATATCCACGTCACCATCGTCAACAAACATTTCATGGTAGTGGGGCGCCTTGCCGTGTACGTTGCGGAAGTGGACGTAGACGACCTTGTGCTGGCGGCTGTATTCGTCTACCACATCGTAGATATCACCTTCTGTCATTTCTGCCAGCGATCCAACGCAGAATTCCAGACCGTTGCGCGGGCTCGGTTTCAAGTCAAGAAGCTTCTGATATAAGCGCGGCTGGTAGACCAGCCTCGGCTGGCCTCGCAGCACGGGAACCGGGGGATCATCCGGGTGCGCGGCGAGCGTGACACCCGCTTCTTCGGCGACAGGAACAAGGGCATCGAGAAAATCCTTTAGGCGCTGCCACAACGCTTCGGATGTTGCGGTGGGAACCACGCCAGCCGCTGCTTGCGGGTCGTAAACCATATTCCACACCATACCCTTTGGAATGGGCGTCTGGTCCACGCCATCCATACCCACAGAAATCGCGGCTCCGCGCGCGTAAGGCCCTTTGCTTCGCCCGGCTACCCCTGCGAGGGAGAAGTTGTATCCGAGCACCGGGATCCCGGCCCTTCCCATGTTGCGGACGAGCGCCTGCAGATTTTCAAGTTGCTGCTTCTTCCGGGGGCCATCCAGCAAAACATCGTACCAATGCGCCGGATCGATATTCTCGATGGCCGCGAGCTCGAGGCCAGCGCTGTTAATCTGCGTCTTCAGCACAGCGAGTTCTTCATACGTCCATAACCTTTCCGGATCGCCCGCACGCCCCCAACCACCCTGACCACCGGTCGGCTGGTTCTCGCGCTCGTTGTCTTTGCCTTGGTCGAAATAGTCCACCAAGTGCGCCACGACGTGCGTGCAACCGCACTGTCTTGCAAAATGATAATTTTCCGCCGTGAGCATATGTCGATATAATCCCAAGCCAAGTTTCATCGTGTCTCCTCTGGGCTCACATCGCTGAACCTGTGTTCAAAAGGCGCCACCTTATCGCATGTTGCCACGCTCCGCTTTGAACATTGTAACCGCGAAAGCCCGCCGGCCATTGTCAGCTTCCGGGTGAGTAGTCTAGACTGGTCACACGATGTCTTGCAACAAACACCGGCTCCGGCTAGCGCTTGTAGCAGCCATTCTGGCGGCGTCTACCTGGTGCCATTGCCGCGCGAGCGCGCGGGCCGCGAGCCGCGATGCCGCCGCGGCTACGTTAAGCACGGCAGAAAGCACCGCAGTAGGGGCCACCGCTACACAGTTATTCGATCAGGCATCGGCGCTCATCAAAGCCGGGCGGTATTCTGACTCAATTCCTCTGCTCCAACGCGCGGAAGCCATGGCGCCCGGCACGGCTAGCATCCACCATTATCTAGGCTACGCTCTGTGGAAGCTGAATCGGTGGGAAGCAGCGAAGACAGAATTTGAGAAGGCCCGCCGGCTCGATCCGCAGAACCCCTACACGTGTTACTTTCTGGCCCGCATCGCGCAGTCTCTCGGACACTCGGACCAATCCATTGCAGACTATGAAGAGATATTGAAACTCGGCCCCGCCATCTATGATACCCATCAGCGCCTGGGGCAGGCATATCTCGATAAGGGAGAGATACAGAAAGCGCGGACGCAAATCGCGGCGGCTTTGACGGCCCAGCCCTGGAACGGCTCGTTGTATTACCAAATGGGCCGGATCGACCAAAAAGAGCGTCGCCTGGCGCAGTCGCGCGCCGAGTTCGCCGCGGCGGAACGCCTGAAGCGCGTCGACCACGCTTCCATCCAACGGTTGCTGCAGCTTTTTCAAGCGGTGCAAAAGCACGATACACGTCAAGTTGGGAATCTCCGCTCCGAGATCCTGAGCCAATCTTCACAAGATCCGGAAATCCTGGATTCCACGGGTTACCTGCTTGGAAAGGGAGGATTCTACTCCGAAGCGCTAGACCCTCTGGAGCGAGCGGCAACGCTGGCGCCGGATTCGTTTGAGTCCAATTACAATCTGGGTTTCACGCTTCTTAAACTGGGCCGCAACCGCGAGGCGGAAACGTGGCTCGCCAAAGCGCTGGCGATTCAGCCGGATTCTCCGGAGGTGAACAAGCTGTTGGCGGTCCTCTATGTTGATGAAGGGCGCAACACGGAGGCCATCGCGCGCCTGCAAGCGTTGACCCAGGCTTCGCCCGCCGATCCGCACATCCTCGCCCTCCTCGGCGAACAATATCTTGCCGGCCATTACGTCAAGAGCGCGATTCCGTGCCTCCTCAAAACCATCGATCTTTCACCCGATGATCCGGCAGCGCGCTACCTGTTGATCGAAGCCTACGAGGAGGAGTTTGATTACCCAAATGCGTTACGCGCCGCGCAGGGTGCGGCGCGGCGTTTTCCGCAATCCGCGCGTGCCGTGTATGAGGTTGGGCAGCAATACGCCAACCTTGGCGACTATAAATCGGCGCGTCCATACGCCGAAAAGGCGATCCAAATGGACGCCTCCCTGGTGCAAGCATATAACCTGCTGGGGGACATCGAATCAAAAAGCGGCGAGTTTCAGTCCGCGCTTGAGACCTTCGAGAAGGCGCAGAGGCTCGATCCCAAAGATGTTCTCGCGTTGCGCGGAATTGCAGACAATCTCATCCGGCTCCGGCGATATGCGGACGCTCTTGTGGAGCTTAAACAGGCCATCACCATCCGCCCCGAGGATTCTGACCTCTACCTGAACCTGATGAAGGTCTACGCGCGGCTGGGTCAGCGGGAAAATGCTGCCCAGGCAGAGTCCACTTTTCAACAACTACACGCGAGAGAAATTGTTCGACGGAACGCGCAAGCGCCGAGAAACTTCGGCCCCTCAACGCCGGGCGGCGGCAAATCGTGAGACGGCCCGAGAACTGTCGCGCGAAGTGTCGCGGCTATAACCTGCTGTATGGTGCTCCATACCGGAAACCAGCAGCCCCGGTCACTTCGGCGCAAGCGCGAACGGCGTCCAGGAAGGCAACACTTGTCATTTCGAAGAAGAGAATTCTTACGCAGGTTTGGCGCGCTGGGAGCGATTGGCCGGGCAAGCTGGCGCACGTTGTTAACAGACAGGGCCACCACCACCCTTCCAACCGGCCCCCCTGCTTCATCCGTCAAGTTCCGCAACGTGGCTGCCGAGGCTGGGATAACTCCGCTCATTATCTGCGGCGGCAAGAACAAGCAGTCGATTCTGGAAGTGAATGGGACGGGGTGCGTCTGGTTCGATTATAACAACGACGGGTACGTGGACCTCTACATCGTCAACGGGTCGACGCTGGAGGACATGCTCCACGCTACGCGTACGGCGTCCACGCCGCGCAACTATCTCTATCGCAATAACGGCGATGGCACTTTTACCGACGTTACCATCCAGGCGCGGGTCGAGGGATCCGGCTGGGGTTGCGGCGCTGTTGCGGCTGATTACAACAATGATGGATTCGCCGATCTCTTTGTCTACAATTTCGGTCCCAATATCCTCTACCATAACAATGGCGACGGAACGTTCACGGACGTCACCGCAATGGCTGGGCTTGCGGGTGACAATATCTGGAGCGGCGGCGCGGCGTTCGGCGACTACGACAACGACGGGTTCCTTGACCTCTACGTCTCCGGCTACATTAACCTCGACCTGAAGCACCCCCCAGATTTGCGCTGCACGTTTGAGGGCGTGCCGGTGACAGCCTGTGGGCCGCTTGGCCTTAAGGGAGCCCCGGACACGCTCTATCACAACAACGGCGACGGTACGTTTACCGGCGTTACGGACAAGGCGGGGGTTAAGGATACGCAACTCCGCTACGGCTTCAGCGTCGGCTTTGAAGATATTGACGGCGATGGGCGGCCGGATATTCTTGTCATGAACGATTCTGTTCCAAACTATTTCTACCATAACAAGGGCGACGGAACGTTTGAAGACAATGCAGTGCTAGCAGGTATCGCCTATAACGGCGACGGCTTGGTGCAATCCAACATGGGGCTCGCCGTTGGCGATATCGACAACGATGGCCGAATGGACCTTTTCATCACCACCTTTGCCGATGATAATTTCACGCTTTTTCACAACACAGGCCGCGCGAGCTTTGACGACATTTCTTACCCTTCTGGCGTTGCCGTTCCCACCATTCCCTTCCTAGGTTGGTCCACGTTTTTTATGGATTACGATAACGACGGGTGGAAGGATATTTTCTGTGTCGAAGGACACATCTACATTGAAGCGCTCGGAGGGAAAATGCGCGCGCCCTACAAGCAGCGTCCGCAGGTTTTCCAGAATTTGCACGATCTGCGATTCCGCGAGGTGGGAGCGGAACTCGGGTTGGAAGATCTCTTTATCCCCGGCCGCGGCGGCGCATTCTGCGACTATGATAATGATGGCGATCTGGACGCCGCGATCATCTGCATTGATGACCGCCCGGTGCTGCTTCGCAACGACGGCGGCAATCGCGCCGGCCATTGGCTGCAGATAAAAACGGTGGGAACGAAGAGCAATCGTGATGGCGTGGGAGCGCTGATCAAGGTCGGCGCGGGCAACCTGGTGCAGTATGACCGCGTGCGCACCGGATGCGCGTTTATGTCATCCTGCGATATGCGCGTTCATTTCGGGCTCGCGCAACATGAAAAGGTGGATTTTGTTGAGGTTCACTGGCCAAGCGGGCACGTGGATAAACTGACCAACTTGAACGCCAACCAGGTCGTAGTGGTGCGCGAGGGTGGAGGCCAAATCCCGTCGCCTTACAAGCCGCTGCGGCCTAAATCGGCTGGGATCTAGCCGGCGTGGACCAAGATGGTGTATCTCCATTCTTCGACGCCGCACGTGTACTCCCAACGATCATCGGCCTTCCGCGGAGGCCATGTGCAGGCCTCGCGGGCAAGGCAGAACATGCCACGCTACACTCCAAATCGGAGACCGGTCATCCGTGAGCAAAATCTATGATGCTCTGATCGTTGGCTCAGGCGCCAGCGGCGGCTGGGTCGCCAAGGAGCTCACCGAGCGCGGCGCGAACGTTCTGATGCTCGAAGCCGGCCCGCCGCGCATTCCCTCCCGCGACTTCACCGAGCACGTCTGGCCCTATCAATTAAAGTTCCGCGGCTTCGGCGACACCCGTGCCCTGCTCGCTAACCAGCCTGTGCAGCGCCTGTGCTACGCCTGTGACGAGTACAGCCACCAATTTTTCATCAACGACAAAGAGCACCCTTACACGTTCCCGGCGGACAAGCCCTTCATGTGGATTCGGGGCCGGCAGGTGGGCGGGAAAACTTTCTGCTGGGCGAGAGAGAGCTATCGCTACAGCGATTACGAGTTCAAGGCCGCCCGCCGCGACGGCTACGGCGAAGATTGGCCATTTGAGTACAAGGATCTCGAGCCGTATTACGACAAAGTAGAAAGATTTATCGGCGTGAGCGGCTCGCGCGAGGGCTTGGCGCAAATGCCCGACGGAAAATTCCTGCCGCCCATGAATTTATCCTGCGGTAATTTGATGGCGAAGCGCGTCATCGAGTCCCGGTTTGGCTGGCGCGTCATGCCGGACCGCGTGGCGAATCTGACCGTGCCGTTGAACGGACGGCCCGCGTGCCACTACTGCAACGAATGCCAGCGCGGTTGTTATACGGCATCCTACTTCAACTCGCCCGCCGTGACGCTGCCCGCTGCTGCGCGCACAGGGCGATTCACTTTGCAAAGCGACGCTGTCGTAAGCCATCTGATGATGAATCCGGAGGGAAAAGCCACCGGTGTTTATTATATCGATCGCACCTCGCGGCGCCATCGCGAGGCCTATGCAAAAATCGTCGTGCTGGCTGCGGCGGCGCTGGAATCCACGCGCATCCTGCTCAATTCACGCTCGCGGCGATTCCCGAACGGTGTGGGCAACTCTTCTGGCGTGCTCGGCCACTATTTGATGGATCACTTCACGGTGGAAGGAGCGGGAGGCGTCGTTCCGTCTCTGGCATCTTCACACCGCGAGCCCACCGGAAATCCAGCAGGCTTTCTGATTGCCAAATATGTGAACGTGGAATCGAAGCGCAATAAGAATTTTTTGCGCGGCTACCGCTTTGACGGTGATGCCAGCCAAGAGCTCTACTCGCAGGCATTTTCCATCCCGGGGTTCGGGAAAGATTTTCGCCGGCGCGTCCGCGAGGAGATTCCATATTCCTTTGGCGTCGAAGCGCAAGGCGAGTGCCTTCCCTGCTACGACAACTACGTTGAACTGGACCCGCAGAAACAGGATGCCTGGGGTGTTCCCGTGCTGCGCATTCACGCCAGCTACGGGGAGAACGAGCACGCGATGGCAAAGGCCATGAGACAGGATATCGGCGAAATTCTGGACGCAATGAAGCTCCAGAAAGCGAAGGCGCCCAGCAGCCATCTGAGTATTTTTGGAAAGAATATCCATGAGTGTGGTACGGCACGCATGGGAGTTGACCGGAAAAGGAACGTCTTAAACCCGTTCAATCAAGTCCACGATGCGAAGAACGTCTTTGTGACGGACGGCGCCTGCTTCGTCACTCAAGGCTGTTACGAACCCACGTTAACTATTATGGCGATTTCCGCACGTGCCGCGGACTACATCGCGGGCGAGTATAAGCGCGGCAATCTGTGAGGTGAAAGGATGGAGGACGAAAAGGGCTCGGAGGCAAAATCAAACCAGGACCCCAAGGATCAAGAAGCGAACGCCATGACGCGCCGCGAGTGGCTGCAAGGCATAGGCGGCGCCGCACTGGCTGCGGGCCTGCCCGCCATTCCGCGCGTTGAGGCGCCCATCTCTCGCCTTCAAGATGGCATTAAGGGTACTTCTCTTCCCCTCGGCCTTTATGCACCATCTCCCGTGCACCTGGGCCACGCCCTGGAAGCCGAGAGCCGCTTCCACGCGGTTCCACCGGGCAGCAAAACGGATTACGCCGTGCCCATTGCCGGCCCGTTCAGGCCAGCCTTCTTTTCGCAAAGCGAATTTCAGATGGTTCGGCAGGTTGCGGGCATTCTGCTCGGTCTGGGGGTCCTCTCGGAGAATTCAAGTAGCGGCCTGGAAGACAGCGAAGACTCGGTGGAAACCGTCGCGCAGACAATCGATCTCCATGTAGCTTCGGCCGAGGGTGTTTCCGCGGCGGTGCGCGCTCTTTCTTCTGAACACCGCGCCCTCGCCGCGTATTACTATGGCGCTGAGGCGGTAAACCGGCTTGAAACGGACGACGCGGGCGACACGTGCCGCGAAGGCCTCGTATGGCTCAACCGGGAAGCGCAGCATAAATACGCCGCCGGCTTTCTCGAACTGACCGAGTCGCAGCAAACCTTGATCATCAAGACCGTAAGCGATGACCGTCCTGACTTAACCCGCGAGAATGCAGGCGTTCGATTCTTTAACTTCATGAAGGTCGAAGCCATTCGCGGCTACTACACTTCGCGCACCGGCCTCAAGGAGCTCGATGATAGGGCGAACGCTTTCTACTCGGCTTCCCCCGGCTGTCCCGATGCGCCAAAGACAGGCCATGATCATTGATGCGCCGGCGCTTCCCGCTCCGGCAGTCGTCGTCGATTAAATCGTCCAAAAACGGACTCGGTCGTACCCTCGCCTGCTGCGGCAGATATTCATCGAGCTCCGCAAGAAACGCTTAGCCGCTCTCACACCCGGTGCACGATCCAGCTTCACAGACTCAAGACAGGGCAGAGCGAGTCCCGAACGAGAGCATACGTAAGATCCCGCATGCGCCCGATCACGCCCGATTCGGGACTCCGCCCAATGACCAGGACATCTGTTTGCAGTCTTGCGGTGCTATCGATGATGCCTTGCTTGATACCGCCGATGACGATCCGCACGTCGGCGTGGGTGCCAGCCGATCGCTGGAGTTCATCAATCTGCCGCTGCGCCTCCTGCACTTCGGGCGGCCGCCTGCGCTGGATCTCGTCAAACAGGACGGTCGAATCCGGAGCCTTGCCCGGCATGACGTGAATAATGGAAAGATGGGCGTGCGCGGCTTCGGCGAGTTGGCTCGCATAACGCAGAACCCTGAGCCCCTCTCCGTCCACGCGCATGGAGCACGCAATCTCCCGATGATCGACCGGCCTGAGCGCCAGGGCTTCGGAATGTTGCGGGGTCAGAACGGGGCAGTCTGCGTCATTTAAGACTTTTGCCGTCGTCGAGCCCAGCAACGTTCGCCGGAACACCGCTCCTGAGTGTGTCGGAATCGCAATCAGGTCGAATTTCTGTTCCTTGGCAACTTCCGCGATCGTGGCTGCGGCATCGCCAGATAGCAGGAGCCGGGAAAATCTCTCAGTGGGAAACTCAGACAGGAGGAACGAATTGAGGCGCTCCTGGGCGAGGCTTCTGTGGTCGGCCTCCACGTCCGGCAGCGGCCGGACGTAGAGCTCAAAGACGCTGTAGTCAAAAGGCTCGTTGACGTGAAGCAAAGTGAGTTGGGCGGAGTGCTGTTCAGCAACTCTTCTGATGAATGGCGCGGCAGCGGCACACGTAGAAGAGAAATCAACTGGGAAGAGGATCTTTTGAATGATGGCCATCGAAGAACACCATTGGTGGTACGCTGATCGTCATCTGGAAGACGTTCCATTACCGCCGAACAAACACTGGCGCGGATCGCTCCGAGCCACCCTCGGCGCGGCGCCCGCGCGACGAATGTCAACCGGAGGTATTCGCGTTATCGTTCACGGTTTGCTTCTTCGGTTCGTCCCCAGTCCATACCGGCGGGCCACTCACCCGAAAGGACTCATGCGAAGTCCAACTCGAGCTGATCGACGTAGCACCAGCCCCAATCCTCACCCGGCTCTAACGACTTCATAATGGGGTGATGGGTGTGGTGAAAGTGCTTCGTCGCGTGCTTGTTTTTCGAGGAATCGCAGCAGCCCACGTGGCCGCACTCCAGGCACAGCCGCAGGTGAACCCAAGTGTCGCCGATTTGCAGACATTCTTCGCACCCGCTCGTGCGCGGCGTAACCTGCCGAATTTTATCCAGGTGTGTACAAGACTTCATGTTCTTTCCTCCGTCAACTATGGGCCAGATAGCGGTGCACAAAGGTGACTGCCATTGCGCCCTCGCCCACCGCTGAGGCGCAGCGCTTCACAGATCCGCGCCGGACGTCCCCCGCCGCAAACAATCCGGGCATACTCGTTTCCAAATAGTAAGGGACGCGCTCCAGCGGCCACTGCTTCGGGTAGCGGCCGTCTTGCTGCAAGTCCGATCCCGTTACGAGATAACCTTCCGCATCGCGTACGATACCGGCTTCTGCAGCCCACTCCGTGTGCGGTACGCCGCCAAGACACAAAAACACTCCCTTCGTCTCAATCGTCTGCTGCTGGCCGGTTTGATTGTCAGTTAGAGTGACCGCGCGCAGTACATCGTCACCATGGAGAGCAGTAACCTCTGTGTGCGGCAGCACCTCGATCCGGGGCGTTGCCTGGATGCGATCGAGCAGATAATTGGAGAGGCTTTGCTTCAGGCCGTCTCGGCGAATCACGACGGTGACCTTGCGCGCGTAACGGGCAAATTGCATCGCAGCCTGCCCGGCGGAGTTGCCACCTCCGACCACAGCGACGTGGCCGTTGCTACAGAGCATCGCCTCGCTCACGCCAGCCCCATAATAAACACCCGCTCCCGACAGACGGTCCTCGTTGGGGAGATTCAGCCGGCGGTACTCAACGCCGGTTGCGCAGATGGTGGCTCGGGCGATAATTTTAGTGCCGTCGGCAAGGTAGCCCACGCCCTTTCCCGGAAGAAACTCACCGCGTACTCCTTCGCGCAGCAGTAGAATTTCGGCGCCGAAGCGGCAGGCTTGCTCGCGCGCCCGCTGAGCGAGGTCGGCGCCGCTAATCCCTTCGGGAAACCCAAGGTAGTTCTCGATCTTCGAACTCGTTCCAGCCTGTCCGCCCACGGCAGACCGTTCAATCAGCACCGTCTTGAGGCCCTCGGAAGCTCCATAAACACCAGCGCTCAGTCCCGCGGGACCCGCGCCATAGATGGCCAAGTCGTATTCAGAGCGCGACGGATTGCGGAACCAACCCAACTTCTCCGTGATCTGCCGGATGGTGGGGCACTCCAGCCGGATTCCGTCCGGAAACACGCAGACGGGCAACCGGCTATCACTCAAGGACGCGACCTGTCCCTTCTCGCGGGCCTGGTCATCACTGGTGAGTTCAACCCACTCAAACGCCACGTCGCTGCGCTGAAGGAAATCGCGGATCGCGTAGGCCGAGGCCGATCCCGGCCTGCCTATGACCGTGACTTTCGCGGCGCGATCCGGTTGGAGTTTGTCCAACATTTTTTAGTCCATTGCAGGACAACTGCTCGCCGGATGCGCGCGTTTCGCGCTCGCGTGGACCCACGGCGATGTACCAAACACAAGTCTAACGCAAGTTCGTGACGAAGCGCGCTCGAGTTGGGTTAGGCGCTGTAGAATCATGTCAGGCGATGCCTGGGTTTGCACTCCATGAGAAATTCGGACGGCGGACCTCAGCGAGCGTTAGCTGCACCTGACCTCCATTGCCTATCGGAACAGGCTAGAGGACCGAGGACGGCACCTCGTTGACGTTGCCTGGTGCGCCGACGGTCTGGCAGACAATCTGTAAAGCTTGCTTCGCCGCGAACTGCCGTTGCCTCAAAACTCTCTAAAAAAAGGACTCGTCTCCACTCGGCCGCTGCGCCGGTAGCGGGATATCATCTTTGTCAATCTTTCGTTCTCGAAGATCGACTCATAAGGTTACCCATGCCCGCAGCGGGTAACATTCTAGCTTGCGCGATACGTGTCATTGCATAGCTCGTGGTTCTTGGCGATAATGGTTCCGGCCTACGCCGCGCTCCACACATTCCAGCTCATTCCTTGGAGGGGAAAATGAGTCGCTCACCGCAGCAGAGGGTAACCCAACTGCTTTTGGCGCTGTTCCTCGGCCTTTCGGCGGCTGTTTCTCCGCAAGCCGTGCCTCGGCGAGCGCAGACGACAGCAGAAGCTCAAGCAGGAATGGATGCACCTCCTGCCGTCCCCAATGAAGACCTTGCGACCGCGCCAACCGCGGCGCTGAGGAAGGTCTACGCCGAGCTTTGCAACTTACAGGGAAGCGCGCAGTCGGGCGCTATGGAAAACGCCGTCTGGAAGCGCGATGCCGCGACGTTCACCTTCAAAACCGGCCGGATCACTTTCGCCGCTCCGGTGGCCGGCCATGTGGTCGCTGCTGTATTCGACGGCAACGCGACGTTTGAGCTTGACCCGCCTACGTCCATTGAACAGCATCAGATCGCCCGCTTCACGGGACAGCCCCGCGCCACCGAGCAATTCAAGCACGCCGTGTTTTTCTTCACCGATGATTCCTGGGCCGAACTTCAGAAACTGGTGGTCATACGCCAGCGCGGCGACACGGACGCAACTGGCAAAGCGCTCGCCGCGAGCCAGTCAAAGTACGAGAAGAACTTTAATAGCTGGTGGGAAAACGAACGGAAGGGCAACCTGGTAATGCGGAACCTTTCCGCACGTATGCTGGCAGACCTCACCGATCCAACCAGCAAGGGTCTTTTTCTGGCAGATATCCAGGGCGGGCGATACGGCGGCTTGCTTTACCAGATCAGTTGGAACCGCCCGTCGATCCTGCTGCCGATGCTCAACAACGACGAAGAGGTCATGTTGCTGCGCTACAAAACCGGCGAGTACTACGAGTGGTGGGCGGGGTTTCATCTGAGCAAGGAATACGCAGACGACGCCCATCCTACCCACAATATGCTTATCGCGCACTGCGAAAATGACAGCATTAGCGCGGATATCAGCAAGAGCAACCACCTCAGCGCGACCGCACAAATGGAATTCACTGTGCCGGCCGGCGCACCTCGATTGCTTCCTTTCCATCTCGCCGGCGTGCTGCGAATCTCTGCGATGACGGATGGAGCGGCCAAGCCGCTTGGGTTTATCCAGGAGCCTCGCGACGTAGATAGCGATCCATGGCTGATTCTTCCCTCCCCCGCCGCTCAGGGCATTACCTACACCGCACAAATTGCGTACCAGGAAGACTCCACGCATGATAGCCGCGTCATAGACAAGGAGGGTAACGGGCTGTTTTATGTGGGCGAGCGCATGTCGTGGTTTCCCAGTTTTAACCCGTCTGACGACCGCACACACTTTAGGTTGCACTTCACTTCGCCCAAGAATTACCAATTCATCGCCACGGGCCGGTTAGTGGATTCGAAAAAGGAAAAGAGCGGCCTGGTGAGTGATTACGTCTCGCAGATACCTTTCCGCGTGGTGGGCTTCAATTATGGCGACTTTGCCGCGAAGAGCTTTTCGGACAAAAATCTCACGGTGACCGCTTACGCCGGAAAGGACATCCCGAACGAGCTGGCTGACCTTAACTCGCGCCTTCAGATTGCCCAGATGGCCCAACGCCCTGGCGGCGGTGACGTAGCCGCGAGATACGGCATTTTGCAAGGCGGGTTTAATACCGCTGCCGGAGCTAAGTTTGCCGCCGCCAAGAGCTATCAGGCTTTCCATCTTTATGAAGCCTATTTCGGGCCGTTGCCCTTTCACGAAATCTCCGTCACCGAGCAGCCGATGGGCAACTTCGGGCAGAGCTGGCCCACGTTAGTCTTTCTGCCTTACCTTTCTCTTCTCGACGCCACCACGCTCAATAGCCTCCGGCTTCAGAACACCGCCGGAGACAGGGAGTTTTTTGACGTCGTGGCGGTGCACGAAATGTCTCATCAATGGTGGGGGCATATGGTGGGATGGAAGACCTACCATGACCGATGGCTCTCCGAAGGTTTTGCTGATTTCTCTGCCGCACTCTATCTTCAGATGTATGAACCCAAGAAGCTGAAGGGTTTTTGGGATTACAACCGGCAGCTGCTTCTGAACAAGGACCGCGCCGGACACCGCCCCGTGGATATTGGGCCCATCTGGCTCAATAATCAATTGAACGCTTACCTCGAGCCGAGGGCTTCAACGATATTGATCTATCGGAAGGGAGCCTACGTGCTGGAAATGCTGCGCACCATCATGCAAAATCCGAGAGCAAAAAACCCGGACGCGAACTTCATCGCCATGATGCACGACTTCGTGCGAACCTATGCAGGCAAGAACGCTTCGACAGAAGATTTTGAACGCATTGCCGAAAAATACTGCCATGAGGATATGCACTGGTTCTTCAACGAGTAGGTCTACGGCGCCGAAACCCCCGAATATGACTTTAGCTATCAGCTTTCGGCTGGACCCGCGGGGAAAACAGTCCTTCATATGTCACTCACGCAGTCGGGAGTCTCGCAGGCATTCGCCATGTCTGTGCCCGTGTACCTCGACTTGAAGGACAAGTGGTATCTGATGGGCTTTGTGCACGTCTCGGGGCCGCGCACGGTCACTGGCAGCGTGATGCTGCCGGTCCGTCCGGACAAAGTGGCGATTGATGAGAATCACAGCCTCCTGGCCGTGGAGAAACAGTAATGCCGGATCGCGATTGCCGTCGCTGATAGCCGGGATGCGGCCGGGTCGGGGAGCATCCCTCTCCAGACCGGCGGTACGCAGGGCCAGAAACCGCTCTCGCCACGGTTGTACAGTGGGTCGCGAGAGCCCCAAGTCGCGGGCGATTTCCTGAATCTCGGTTCCGAAGGCGGCCCGCAGGATGATCTTGGCCCGTTCAATAACGCGCAAGGGTTGGCTTCTCGCTCGGGCCAAGGTTTGCAACAGGACCCTTTCCTGATCAGACAGAGCAATTGGCTCGGCTCCTCGGCTCATGCTCGGCGTGATAACTGAGAGCCCACATTAAGTAAAGCTAATTATGACGCACTACACCATGCCGGCAGCAACCGGGCCGGCTGGCCTGGTAGAGCCTTTTCACATCGTATCCCCCCTGGTCTACGATGCGCCTAGGCATCCCTGCACCCGATCTTTTCGCTCCCGTTTTGGATAAAAGAATCTCGTTTCCAGCAAAGACTCTGCTTCGATCCCCTGTTAGTATCAACCGCGAAGTGGTGAAAATGGCTCCAGCGCTGGGAAGCAGTTTGGTTACCGCTCTTCCGCGAGTTTTGCGGACGGGCGAAGCTGGCGAGCGATTTTGATGAGCATCTCTGTGGAGACCTGAATCAGGATCAGCCAAAAGCAGACAACTCAAAGGAGAGAAGGAGAAGAAAAATGCAGAACGGGTTATGGGATTCGACCGGTTGGAGCTTGAAGTTGTTTCTGGCGCTGATCCTGCCCCTTGCTGCAAGCCCGCTTCTCCGGGCGCAGACAGCCACGGCTTCCGTCACCGGGATGATCGAGGACACTGCGGCCCGAGTTGTCCCGGACGCCACGGTGACGCTGTCCAACCAGGCGACGAGCGTTTCGATGCGGAAAACCACAAATTCGAGCGGCGCGTTTGTGTTTGTCAACGTCTTGCCCGGCAGCTATATCCTGACGGTCGAAAAGACTGGCTTCAAAATGCTCTCACTTCCGCCCTTCCCTCTGAATGTCAACCAGACGTTGACCGAAAACCTAGTTCTCCATATCGGAGCAACCACGCAGACGGTCACCGTAAGCGCGCAATCCGAGGGCGTCCTGTTGCAGAAATCCACCTCCGAATTGGGCACGGTCATCGGGAACACGGCGATGCAGCAGTTGCCACTGAATGGCCGGAATTTCACCCAACTGCTGATCTTGACTCCGGGCGTCACGTTGCTTTCCACCGCCCAGGGTTCAGGGATCAGCAACGACGACGCGGGCATCACTGGCATCCCCGGCACCCCTTTTTACAAGCCCTCGGTCAACGGCCAGGAGAACCGCGAGAATCTGTTCTACCTGGATGGAATTCTGAATATGGACTTTCGCGGCGCCGAATATGGCGTTGAGCCCATCATCGACACTCTGGATGAATTCAAGGTCCAATCGCAGAACGATACGGCGGAGTATGGCGGCACGCTCGGGGGCGTGGTGAACGTGGTGACCAAGTCCGGCACGAATAACTTCCACGGCTCAGCGCGGGAGTACGACCGCAACAACATTTTCGACGCACACGATCCCTGCTTCGTCACTGCTCGGGCTGCCGAGCAGCTTCTCCGTGGACTCACCCGTCAACGGCCTGGTTTATCTCAGGATGCCGACCTGGGCCGCATACGTGCAGGACGAGTGGAAGGTTAGGCCGAAGCTCACCTTAAACTTGGGCCTTCGCTACGATTATGTGCCTCAGGTCGGCATCATCGGCCCGGCCCATCGCAATTTCAACGCCATTGATCTTTTCAAGCAGCAATGGAGAATTGGTTCGAGTTCTTCGGCGGTCAGCGCGTGCGGTACGCCGTTCGTTAACCCTTGCATCCCCGGTGGGTATTCAAGCAGCAACCCAAACTTTACCGTGAAGGTCCCGCGTAGCGGCCAGACCTACAACACATTTGGCAATATCGATTTTGTTGGAGGCGCCGCCGCGGCAAGACCCGTGCGGGATAACGTCGCGCCTCGCCTCGGTGTGGCCTGGGTCTTCCGCCCCAATACCGTCCGGCGCGTCGGCTATAACATCAATTACGAC
>JBOGJT010000386.1:0-8097 GCA_050745065.1 Terriglobia bacterium | reverse complement strand
CGCTAACGCGTTGCGGCCGGCGTCTGTTCAAGAGCGTCGACGTAGCGCCGCAACAAATCCGTACATCGCTCGGCCAGTTCGTCAGGCTTCATGTGGCGCGCGTCAATCTGGGTTCGCGGACCGGAGGGCGGAGGTGGTTGGCCTTTTTTCGGACCGTTATTCAAAATATCCACCTGCCACAGGCGTGCGCCCGTCACCCAGTTAACGATCGTCAGCGAGGAGATGGACGGGGCCTTGCGCGGGCGCCGTATGCGCGGCCCAACGCCGCGGGGCGTTGAGAGGCCGCTGTTTTCCGGCGTCCGAGCGCTGAGGACAAGGTCAACACCCTCGCTATTGGCCGAAACCTGGTATTTCCCCCACGCCCGCAAATCCTGAATGATCCACTGATCCAGGTTGTCCGGCATCGGTTTGACATAAATGGATTTGGCCGTGACCAGACGGCGGGCGCCAGCGGCGGGCGAAGTCTGCGCCCGGCAGCCGATGGGAGCAAGAATCACTAAGCCCGCGATCATGGTCACCAATGTCTTTTGATTCATCACGCGCTCCGCGCTAAAGGTTGTAGAGCCTCGGCCGCCGTGAAAGCGGCGGATTCAAACATCGCGCGGCGCGCATGGTGTACGCGCCCCGCGCACTCTCTATAGGCGCACGGGAACGCCCCGCGCCCGTAAATATTCCTTGAGACCGCGCAGGGTGTACTCATGAAAATGAAAAATGGAAGCGGCGAGCGCGGCGTCTGCCGCCCCTTGCAGAAGGACGTCCGCGAAGTGTTGCATTGCTCCCGCGCCGCCGGAGGCGATCACGGGGATGTGCACGGCGTTCGAGACGGCCGCCGTTAGCTCACAGTCGAACCCGCGTTTTGTGCCATCCGCGTCCATCGAAGTGAGCAGGATTTCTCCCGCTCCCAGCTCTTCTACCCGCTGCGCCCACTCTGTGGTGTCCAATGGTGTCGGCCGCGTCCCGCCGTAAGTTACCACATTCCAGCCTGGCCCGCCAGCGTGGGCCCCGGAGCCGTGCGTCGCCCGGCGGCGTGCGTCGATGGCAACGACCACCGCCTGGTTTCCGAAGCGCGAGGCCATCTCTCTGATCAGAGTGGGCCGCTCCACCGCTGCCGTATTGATCGCAACTTTGTCGGCGCCGGCGGAGAGCAAGCGCACGCCATCATCGACCGTCCTGACGCCGCCGCCCACCGTGAGCGGGATGAAAAGGGACGCGGCGACGCGGTTCACCGTGTCCATAAGTGTGGCGCGTCCTTCGCGCGACGCAGAAATATCGAGCATCACCAATTCGTCCGCGCCTTCGCGGTTGTAAGCCCCGGCTAGCTCGGCGGGATCACCCGCGTCGCGCAGGTCAACGAAGCGGACGCCCTTCACCACCCGGCCGTCCTTGCAATCGAGACACGGGATAATCCGCTTTGCGTGCATAAAAGAGGTAACCAGCCGCTAGAAGCCAGCGGCCCGCGGAGTGGCACTCTCGTGGGCGGCTGAAAAACCGGGCACACGTCTCATGCTGAGGGGTCGCACGCGGTCCTGAGCGGAATCTTGCATGTTGTTGATGAAACACGAAAGCAGGCTCTTGCCGTCGCTCGGAACGACAGCCAAGTACAACACTGTTCACTTAGGCAGCGTCTTGCCATTGGGCGAAGGAAGTAAGTGCCTGTCATTCTGAGCGGAGCGAAGAATCTGCGTGTAAATCAAACGGGAAAAGCAGATTCTTCGCTTCGCTCAGAATGACCTGTGACTGAAATCTTCGCACGAAACGAAAAATCCGCTAAGTGAACGGTGCTGCAGCTAAGTAAAGCTTTTTATCGAAAAGCCGGGCGGAGCGTAGAGTCTTTTCCGGCGCTCACATCTTGAGAAAATTCTTGAAAACGCGCAGCCCCGCTTCGCCCGACTTTTCGGGGTGGAACTGAACCGCGTGAATATGATCCAACTCCACGACCGCGGCGAATCGCTGACCGTACTCGGTAACGCCAGCGCTTTCATCATTCACCGGACCGTAATACGAGTGGCAATAGTAGAAAAAGCTGCCGTCATCGATGCCCGCCAGCAGGGGCGACGCGCGCCGGATTTCCAACTGGCTCCAGCCAACGTGCGGTACCTTGAAGACGCCTTCAAGCCTTCGGACACGGCCTGGCAGCAGGCCGAGTCCGGCGCTTTCCGGCGCTTCGTCGCTTGCCTCGTAAAGTGCCTGAAGGCCCAGGCAAATGCCCAAAAACGGCGTGCGCTTGGCGAACGCCTCGCGCAACGGCGCGGTCAAACCACGCTGTTCGAGCGCCTTCATCATCGCCCCGAAATGACCCTGGCCGGGAAGAACAATTTTCTGCGCGTCCACCAAGTCTTCCGCACGCTCGACGGGCTTAGCCGTGGCGCCCAAGTAGCGCGCGGCCTTCAGGACGGATCCGACGTTTCCCGCGCCGTAGTCGATGACGGCAATCATAGCAAGCCTTTCGTGCTGGGGAGCAGCCGCTTGAGCCTCGCGTCGCGCGAGCAGGCGTAGCGCAGCGCGCGGGCAAACGCTTTGAACAGCGCCTCGACGGCATGATGGCTCGAGCGGCCGTAGGCAACCTTCAGGTGAAGGTTGGCGCGCGCGCTCGCGGCAAAAGCCTGGAAAAAATCTTCCACCAGCTCAGTTTGCAGGTCGCCAACCATACGCACCCGGAAGGGCGCCGTCATCACCAGATACGGCCTCCCGCTTAGATCAATCGCGGCCAGGCCCAGCGTTTCATCCATGGGCATCACAAAATAGCCCGCGCGGTTGATACCCTTTTTGTTGCCCAACGCCTCGCGCACCAATTCGCCGAGCACGAGGCCGGTGTCCTCCACCGTGTGGTGCTGGTCCACGTCAAGATCACCCCTCGCCAGAAGATCGAGGTCAAAGCCGCCGTGGCGCGCGAAAAGCTCAAGCATGTGATCGAGGAAGCGGATCCCCGTCGAGATCCGATAGCGCCCGCCGCCGTCAAGATTGAGCCGTGCGCGGATATCCGTCTCCGCCGTCTTGCGGCGCAAGCGGGCGACGCGTCCTTTCATGAGAACCATCCTTGGGCTAAGCTCATGGCTTGGCGGCCGCCGGCGACGGCGGGGTGAGCTTCAATAAGAGGCAGCAGCCCGGCGAGCGCATCCGCCGCGCGGCGCATTTGCAGCGCGGTGCCAACGGTAATGCGCACGCAGTGCTCGATGCCTGAGCCGCTGCCCCAGCCCCGCACCAGGATGCCTTGCTTGCGCAGCCGCGCCACAACGTCCGGAGCATGCGGCCCGCAGCGGATCAAGACAAAATTGGCGGAGCTTGGAATATAGGGAATCCGCATGCGGTCGAGATCCCGGCAGAAGCGCTCGCGGTTCAGGCGGACGGCTCCTGCGTAGTCCTCGACGGCGGCGACAAAACGAACCGCTTCGGCGGCGGCGGCGGCGGCTAGAGCGTTCACGGCGTAAACGGCGTGGATACGGCGCATAAGCCCCAGGAGTTTTGCGTTGGCGAACATCAAGCCAATGCGCAGCGCCGCAAGCCCGAAGGCTTTAGAAAACGTGCGGCTGACGATGAGGTTCGGAAAGCGCCGGATCCAGGGCAGAATCGTGACCCCCGAAAAGTCGAAATAGGCCTCGTCAACCAGCACCACCGTGCTCGGAAGCGCTTTGAGCAATACTTTCAGATCGGCAGGGGAAAACATGGTGCCGGTTGGGTTATTGGGATTGGCCACGGCCATCCAGCGCGCGCGCTTGCCGGCGGCGATCAGTTTGTTCACCGGCAGCCGCGCGTCCCGGTCATAGCGCACCGGGCGTGTTTTTCCGCCGGACACCTCGTGGAAAAATTGAAAGATAGAAAACGTGGGGGAAGGAATCACCAGCACGTCACCGGGGTCCACGAACGTATCGCAGATGAGCATGATGGAGTCGTCCACGCCGTTGGTGACGATGATCTCGCCGCGCGAGACGCCAAAATAGCGCGCCAGTGTCCGGAGGGTCTTTTCGTATTCCGGATAGACGGCGCACCACTCCGGCGTCATCACGCGCCGGAGGGCACGCAACAGACGCGGAGGGCAGCCCACCGTGTTTTCGTTGAGATCGAGCCGCATCAACCCTGCGCGGCCTTCGGGCTGCGGCTGGTATTCTTCAACCCGCTCCACGGTTCTACGCGCGCGGATCATCTTGAAACCTCGCCTCGACGGAGTGCGCGTGCGCGCTCAAACCCTCGGCGTCAGCCAGCGTAACGATCGTTGAGCGCAGGTTCGCGAGCCCACGAAGGCTGAGCCGCTGCACGGAGATCGACCGGACAAAGTCCGCGGTGGTAAGGCCCCCGCGCACGCGAGCGGCGCCCGCCGTAGGCAGAATATGATTTCCACCGGAGGCGTAGTCGCCCGCCGCCACGGCGCTCGCGGCCCCAAGGAAAATCGCGCCAGCGCAGCGAATTTGATCTACGAAGGGCGCGGCGTCATCCAACAGCGTGAGGTGTTCTGGAGCTAAACGGTTAGCGAGATCAACGGATTGTGAAAGATTGGCGGTGAGAATGATGGCCCCCTGCCGGTGCAGCGACGCCTCCGCCACCGGCAGGCGCAGGCGCGCCAAAATGGCACGGGCGGCTTTTTGCACCTGGAGCGCCAGCCTCATCGACGAGGTAATAAAGATGGCGCATGCGTCCGTGTCGTGCTCCGCCTGGGCAACCAGATCCGCGGCAATCCATGCGGCGCGGCCCTTGGACCCTACCACCACCAACTCCGTGGGTCCGGCGATAAAATCAATGCCGCACTCACCCGAAACCAGTTTCTTTGCCGCGGCCACGTAACGATTACCCGGTCCTACGACCTTGTCGGCGCGCGGAACGCTTTCGGTTCCGTAAGCAAACGCGGCGATGGCCTGCGCGCCGCCGAGGCGATAAATCTTTTTCACGCCGAGCAGGTCCGCGGCTACGCACACCGCCGGCGCCGGGCGCGGCGACGTCACAACGATGTCCTTGACGCCAGCCGCCTGCGCGGGAATGACGCCCATCAGAACGGTGGAAGGCAGCGGGAACCGCCCGCCGGGAACGTAGCACGCGACGCGGTCAAGCGGCCGGATGACCTGGCCCACGTGAACGCCCAGGCTTGCGGCAGTCATCCAACCCTTGGGCAACTGCCGCTTTGCCGCGCCGCGGATGTTGCGCGCTGCGCGCTCGAGCGCCGCGGCGAAACCTTTCGGCACCTGGCCATAAGCGGCGCGGATTTCCTCCGGCGTCACCGTGAAGCCTTCGCGGATCAGGTCGGTGCGGTCGAGCCGGCGCGCAAGGCGAATCAGGGCGGCATCGCCGTGGCGCTTTACGCTGGTCATGATCCGGCAAACAACGCGCTCGGTTGCAATATCTCGCTCCCGTCTCGACTGGAACAGGCGGCGCAGCGCTTTCTCGTCTTGGCTGCGAATAATTTTGAGCATCGTTTCACTGCTTTCGCAGCGTTCGACCGTAACCCGTCGAGGTCCGCATCCTTCTCGACCCTCTGCGCGGCAAGACGGCCAAGGGGAGAGCACAAGTGAGACCACTGAGCCGGCAAACGGGCCACAACCGTCACATCACAATTTTGGTCAGTGGATATTCGACGATCCCCTGGGCGTTCGCTGCCTTGAGGCGCGGAATAATCTCGCGCACCGTCTTTTCTTCGATCACGGTATTGATAGCCACCCATTCCGATTCGCTGAGCGGGCTGACGGTGGGTCTTTTCAACGCGGGCAGGGCCGCAAGGACGCGATCGAGGTCCTCGCGGCGCACGTTCATCATCAACCCGACCTTGCCCGCAGCGTCAATCGCTCCCTTGAGCAGCATCACGAGCGTTTCCATTTTCGAGCGCTTTTCAGGATCGGCCCAGGCTTCCGCGCTGGCGATGAATTTTGTGTTCGATTCAATGACGGTGTCGATAATGCGCAGCCCATTGGCGCGCAGAGAAGAGCCGGTCTCGGTCACCTCGACGATGGCGTCCGCCAGCACGGGCGGCTTCACCTCGGTGGCGCCCCAGGAAAACTCCACTTTCGCTTTCACTCCGTTCCTTTCGAGGTATCGCCGTGTCACCTGGACGAGCTCCGTGGCGATCACCTTGCCTTCTAGGTCCTTCACGCTTTGGATCGATGAATTTTGCGGGGCCGCAAGCACCCAGCGTACCTTGCCCAACGTCTGCTTGGCGTAAACCAGGTCGGCCACCTCGACCACCTGCGCTTCGTTTTCGAGCACCCAATCGCTCCCCGTTAATCCGGCGTCGAGAACCCGGTCCTCCACGTAACGCGCCATCTCCTGCGCGCGGATTAACATGCACTCGATCTCGTCGTCGTCGATGTGGGGGAAGTACGAGCGCGGATTCACCGTAATATCGTACCCCGCGCGCTTGAAGAGCTGGATGGACGCTTCCTGCAAGCTGCCCTTGGGAATTCCGAGTTTTAATTTCATCAAATCTCCGCAGTATCGGTGATGGATGGAGCCAGCCAACCCTCAAAAAGCCGATGGCTCAACGATTCAAGTTTTGTAGACTTCCGCCGGATCAAACTGCCGGGGCTCGATGATCTCGCTACCCTGCGGCGTAACTTTTCGATAGAAGCACGTTGCGTAGCCTTCGTGGCAGACTCCCGCGCCGGTCAGCTCGGCGTTAATCAGGAGCGCGTCCGAATCGCAATCCACGCGTACGTCGCGCACCTTCAGGCGATGGCCGGACTGCTCGCCTTTCACCCAAAGCTTCTGGCGGCTTCGGCTGTAGAAAGTAACGTAGCCGGTTTCGAGCGTGTTCTGATAAGCGGCGTCATTCATATACCCGAGCATCAGCACCTTCGCGGAACGCGGGTCCTGCACAATCACCGGGATTAATCCGTCTTGATACTTAAGATCCATAACTTCCTCCGTGCATCGTTGCTCGTACTCCGTGGTCCTCCGCGCCGGCTTGCTGTACTGACCGACATAAGTCCGCGACGTCCGGTCTTTACTATCAAAAGCGGGCGGCCAGAGGCCGCCGCTACAGTATAGGGTGGCCTTGGACTTATGTCCCCCGTATAAAACAAAAAACCCGCTGACGTCTTGAGCCAGCGGGCCGTGGTAACTTTCTTGAACCTGCTCTACGCAGCCACCCACTGACACAACCACCCGGCGCTCGAATGATGGTGATGCTGTGTCAGTGCGCTGCTCATAGGTGAAGCTAGAATTTACAACGTGGCCCGCATAAATGTCAACCTAAATTAAATGATCCAGACAGACTCCATACGTTCGAACGCAGGCATATTCCCTCCGGGCGGTCAGCTAAGCGGAGTCGGCCCATTGCCGCTATAATAAGGCGACGGGTGAGGCGCGACGAACCAGTTCTGAATCGACCGCTGTGTGTAGGCATCGCCATCAAAAGCAAAGGAGAGCTGGATGAGCGCGAAGCACATATTCGTGACGGGTGGAGTGGTAAGTTCGTTGGGCAAGGGGCTTGCCGCCGCGTCGATCGGCGCGCTGCTCGAGTCGCGCGGGCTGCGGGTCACGCTGCAAAAGTTCGACCCCTATTTGAACGTTGATCCCGGCACAATGAGCCCGTTCCAGCACGGCGAGGTGTTTGTGACCGACGATGGGGCGGAAACCGATCTTGACCTCGGCCACTACGAGCGATTCACCCACACGCGCATGACCCGCGATAATAACTGCACGGCGGGGCGCATCTATGAACAGATCATCACCAAGGAGCGGCGCGGCGATTACCTGGGCAAGACCGTGCAGGTGATTCCGCACGTCACCAATGAAATCAAATCTGCTGTCAAGAAGATTTCTGAAGGCATTGACGTGGTAATTGTGGAAGTAGGCGGAACCGTAGGCGACATCGAATCTCTTCCGTTTCTTGAGGCCATCCGCCAGATGCGCCAGGAGCAAGGCCGGGACAATGTTGTGTTCGTCCATGTGACGCTGGTGCCCTTCATCCAGGCCTCCGGGGAGCTGAAGACGAAACCCACCCAACACTCCGTGAAAGATCTTCGGGAGATCGGTATCCAGCCGGACATCCTGTTGTGCCGCACGGAACGTTACCTTTCGGCAGACCTGAAGTCCAAGATCGCGCTTTTCTGCAGCGTTCCGGAGGAGGCCGTTATCACCGCAAAGGACGTGGGTAACATTTACGAAGTTCCGCTG
>JBOGJT010000385.1:0-11331 GCA_050745065.1 Terriglobia bacterium | reverse complement strand
CCGTGGATTGGTCCCCGCCATTCTGCGGAGTTTGCGCGAACGCGACGTTCAGGGATTCAGTTTCTGCGGCAACGTTCAGCGTAACTCCCTGGGCAGTTTTGCTGACGGTGACGGATGCGGTCGTCATTTGGATCGAGACGTCTTCCGCTGGCGATATCGACGCTGGCCCCGGCGTTGCGCCGGGCGCACTGTGTGATTCACCCGAGCCCGGTGCGCTGGCGCTCTGTTCGGCGTCAGCGAGGTTTACCATTTGCGCGACGAAGTTCTGAAAGACGCCGGGCGCAACCTCGGCCAGCACTTTACCGACATACATGAACTCCTGAATTACCCCCGGACTTAATCCCATTGATTGGAGTGCAGCTTGCAGGCGGTTCTCTTCGCTTTTCAAGTCAAGCGGTCCATCTGCGAAGGCAGCGCTGGATGAAGCGGGGGCAGGGTTGGTGGTCTCGTTGCCGGCAGGAATGGCCCGAAGCTGGGATGCCAGGACGACCGCGTCAGGCACTTGGTAACCCCGCTTGCCGTCGCGCTCGCCGTCTACGCCGCTCTGGTCAGAGGATGAGCCTGTGGAGCGGGAAAAATAAATCGCGTCGGAAGAGGCGGACTGGGGTTGGAACGCCGCCCCCGTTTGTGAAGGCCGATCGGGCTGGTCCGGGCCGCCGCCTGATATTCTCTTACCCACTTGAACCGCCGGTGCAGAACCGCTCTGCGGTCCCGCCGGCGCCGCGTTCCACCCTGTGTCCAAAGCGGGAGCACTTATGGGCGCCAATGCGCTGCCCATGCGGAACCTCCATGCCGAAACCGGCGCCAGAGATGCCTGCCACGCGGCCCGGCGAGGACATCTCGGCGCGAGTGTCCCAGCGGGGGGCGGCAGGATCAAAATAAGCCAATGAAGTGTGTATCGGCGGGTTGCTAATTTTCTTTAGCAGGCTGCTGAAAATCTCCTGTTATGAGTGACGCCATAAGTCAGCGACGCTCGACTCTGTGCCGGCGGCCTCTTGCCGCCGGTTTTTCGGCGTTCAGGGAGCGCCGCGAGCAGGGAGCGATCACAATCGGCTCGCTGCTGGGGAAGAACGAAGGGGGGAGCGCTCGTGGCGGGGGGGTTGAAAGCCCGCTCTCCGGCCGCCGCCCTGAGTGGTGAGAAATCCGGGCTAGCGGCAACACTGTTCGTCGTGCCATGGTGCGAAAGAAGTCAGCGCCTGTCATTCTGAGCGGAGCGATGAATCTGCATCTAAATCAAACCGCAAAAGCAGATTCTTCGCTCCGCTCAGAATGACATGTGGCTAAAATCTTTGCACGCGACGAAAAATCCGCTAAGTGAACAGTGTTGGGGCTAGCGGCTTTCCGTCAGTGCCTCGACGCCGGGAAGCTTCATTCCGGAAAGGAATTCGAGCGACGCGCCACCCCCCGTCGAGATGTGGGAAATTTTGCCGGCGACGCCGGCCTTGCTGACTGCGGCCACCGAATCACCACCGCCGACAATCGACACGGCGGAACACGCGGCCACGGCGTGGGCCACACCCAGCGTGCCGTGCGCGAATTGCGGTATCTCAAAAACACCCATTGGACCATTCCAAACAATCGTCCGGGCGCCGCCGATCATGCCCGCGTACTCGGCGAGCGTCGCGGGGCCGATATCCACGCCCAAGCGGTCCGCCGGAATCGCGACGGCCGGTACCACTTCGGCTTTGGCTGCCGAGTCCAGTCCGTCCGCGACCACGTGGTCTTTGGGCAAAATCAGCGCGACCTTCCGCCGCGCGGCTTCCGCAAGCAGTTCGCGCGCAAGGTCCAGCTTATCGTCTTCCACTCTCGACTTGCCCACCGCAAACCCCTGCGCTTTGAGGAACGTGTAGGCCATGGCGCCGCCGATCAGGATTGTGTCCGCCTGGGCCATGAAGTTTTTTAGCAGGTCGATTTTGTCTGACACCTTGGCCCCGCCGACAATCGCCACGTAAGGTCGCGCGGGATTTTCAACCGCCTTGCCAAGGTATTCGAGCTCCTTATCCATCAGAAAGCCAGCGGCTGCGGGTTGAAGCAGATGAGCGATGGCTTCGGTCGACGCGTGGGCGCGATGGGACGAGCCGAAAGCGTCCATCACGTAGACGTCCGCCAAAACAGCCAGCTTCTCCGCGAACGCGCGGTCATTCTTTTCCTCTTCGGGATGGAAGCGAACGTTCTCGAGCAGCAGCACCTCACCTTCCTTCAGGGCGTCGGCCTGCCGCTCAGCCTCTGGCCCCACGCAATCGACGGCAAACTTCACCGGCTTGCCGAGCAGCTCCGAAAGCCGCGCGGCTGCCGGACGCAGGCTCATTTGCGGATCAGGCTTGCCTTTGGGGCGGCCAAGATGAGAAGCCAGAATGAGACGCGCGCCGCGCTCGAGGGCATATCGAATGGTTGGAAGCGATGCCCGGATGCGCGTGTCATCCGTGATCTTGGAATCGTCGTCGAGCGGCACGTTGAAATCCACGCGCATAAACACCCGCTTGCCCTTCAGGTCGATGTCACGAATGGAAAGTTTTGCCATTGGCGGGGGTCCTTGTTCAGTCGTCAGTTGATGGATCGATGCAAGTGGTCGTGCGTTTGAGCGTTCAACCTGCCCTGATCGCGTGAAGCTTCAATCTGGTGAAACCCCGGAGGTGACGAAAGTCCCCATCGAGGGTAAAGAGGGCGGCGCCATATTCGAGCGCAAGGGCTGCGATAAGGGCGTCGACGGTGGTCAAAGTCACACCTCTCGAGCGCGCAAGACGAACCAGCGCGGCGGCATTCCGATAGGTCTCGAAGCCCCGCGGTTCAAGTGGATCCCAAAGGCGAAGCTGGCGCTCGATGCGCGCTGCGTCACCGCCAAGTCCCTGGAGCACCTCTGTAACGATGACACCGCTTAAGGCTAGAGGTTCCGATTCAGCGATCAAGCGGCGGAGTTCGTGTCCACCCGGTCCCGGCGGGTTGCGGAAGAAATCAATCCAGACCGAGCTATCGACGAGGATCAGACGCGGTTCCTTCGCAGGGCCTTAATGTCTCCCTTCCAAATGCCGCTGCCGAAATATCGCAGGATTCCTTTCCGCTCTTCCGCTTTCACGAACGAATCCAGCGCCCGGTGGACGATCTGCCGCTTCGTTTTCAGATGGGTCAGTTTAGCGGCCTTGCGGATTAAGGCGTCGTCAATATCAATGTTCGTCCGGCTCATGAAACAACTATACACCATTATTCTCGTAATTGGTGTAGGCCTGGTGAGCCTCCCGGACGGCACTCTCGAGGAAGGTTTCCGTTCGTGATCCTGAAGAGCGCATACGCGACCGCAGCGCATTCGGCCAGCTTACCGCTTACTCGCCACAAACTTCACGAGGTCGCGCACGCGGCAGGAATAGCCCCACTCGTTGTCGTACCAGGCGGTGATTTTCAGGCAATTGCCGTCAATCACCTTGGTGAACCCGGAATCGACGATGGCGGAGTGTGCATCGCCGCGGAAGTCCGTCGAGACCAGCTCTTCGGTGGTATAACCCAGGATGCCCTTGAGCGGCCCTTCGGCAGCCTTGTGAAGAGCGCCTTGCAGTTCTTCCGTGGTGGTGTTTTTCTCGACAAACGCCACCAGGTCCACCAGCGAAACGTTGGGCGTGGGAACGCGCATGGAGTAGCCGTCGAGCTTGCCCTTCAGTTCAGGCAACACCAAACCCAAGGCCTTCGCAGCCCCTGTCGTCGTTGGGATGATGGACAGCCCCGCCGCGCGCGCCCGCCGCAAGTCCTTGTGCGGCAGGTCGAGAGTGCGCTGGTCGTTGGTGTAGGAGTGGATGGTGGTCATCGAGCCCTTGATGATGTGGAAATTGTCGTTCACCACCTTGGCCACCGGAGCGAGGCAGTTCGTGGTGCAGGAAGCGTTTGAAATAATGTTGTGCTTGGCGGGATCGTAGCTTTTTTCGTTCACTCCCAGCACGATGGTGATGTCCTCGCCCTTCGCCGGCGCGGTGATGATCACCTTTTTCACCGTTCCACGCAAGTGCTTGCCCGCGTCCTCAGCCTTGGTAAACATGCCCGTGGATTCGAGCACAATCTGCGCGCCGAGCGAGGGCCAGTCAATCTTGGCGGGATCTTTCTCTTTGAATACTTTGATATTCTTCCCGTTCACGCTGATGCTGTCTTCGCCGTAGCTGACTTCGGCATTCAGGGTTCCGAGCACGGAGTCGTGCTTGAGCAGGTGCGCCAGGGTCTTCGGATCTGTCAGGTCGTTGACGGCCACAAATTCAATTTCCGGGTCCGCGAGCGAGGCGCGCAGCACGTTGCGCCCAATGCGTCCGAATCCATTGATTCCAACTTTAACCGGCATGAAGAGTTCCTCCCAATCAGGATTGTGGCTAAAAGGCTAACCTTTTATGTTAAAAGGCCGGGCGCGGGTTAGTCAAAAGTTTTATTGGCGAGACATGCTCAACTTTCAGGAAAATCGGGAACGTGCCGAAGACGCTATATCTCCTCTTCTCCTGCTTCGTGTGAGGCCCGCAGCGTCCCTTTGCGCAAGGCCCGCTCCTTCAGCATGGCGAAGAAGATCGGGATCAGGAGAAGCACCGCAATTGAAGAAGTGACCATGCCGCCCACGATGGGCGCGGCGATGGGCTTCATCACGTCCGAGCCGATGCCCGTTTCCCACAGCAGAGGTCCGAGGCTGACGAGGACAACGCAGATCGTCATAAGCACGGGCCGTAGCCGGTGCACCGCTCCTTCGATCGTCGCCGCCGCAATGTCCTCGTGCTGAAGCTGGCGGTCCGTGGCCAGCCTGCGGTCCAACGCCTCGTGGAGGTAGATCATCATCACGACACCGGTTTCTACCGCGATCCCAAACAGGTCAATGTAACCCACCCAGGTGGCGACGCTAAAGAGATAGCCCAGCAGCCATTGCAGAATGAGGCCCCCCGTGAGGGCAAAGACTGTAGGAAAGAACAGCATCGCCGCCTCTGCCGTGGAATGAAAAACGACGTAGAGCAGCAGAAAGATAATGAAAAACACGATGGGCATAATCAGCTCGAGGCGTTTCTTGGCGCGCAACTCAAACTCGTACTCGCCCGACCATTGGTAGGTGTATCCGGCCGGAAGTTTCAGCTTCTGCCGTAGCAACTGCGTTGCCTGTTGGACAAAGCCGCCATCGTTGCTGGTGCTCAGATCCATGAACACATAGCCGGTGAGTTGCGCTTCCTCGTCCCGGATCATGGAAGGCCCGCGCGAAAAATAAATCTTCGCCACCTCACCAATAGGAATCTGCGCCCCAGTTGGGGTGGCAATCACAACGTTTCGCAGCGCGCCCAGGTCACCCCGAAAATCACGGTTGTAGCGCACGTTGACGGGAGACCGGTCACGCCCCTCAATGTTCACGGCAACATCTTCGCCGCCGATGCCGGATTCGACGGCACGCTGCACGTCTGCGATGGACAGTCCATAACGCGCCGCTTCGGCGCGGTCCACTTGGATGTTCACGTAAAAACCTTCGGCGACTTTCTCGGCGAAAATCGACCTCACTTCCGGCATTGCCGAGAGAAGCTGCTGAATCCTTGCGCCCACCTGTTGGATGCCCCGGAGACTCGGCCCCTGGATTTTCATCCCCACCGGTGTTTTGATTCCAGTGAGTTCCATGTCCAGGCGGTTTTCGACGGGCATCGTCCAGGTGTTCGTGAGGCCGGGGAATTGCAGCCTGGCATCCATTTCACGCACCAGCTTGTTGTACGTCATGCCCTGCGGCCATTGATCGTGAGGTTTCAGCATGATCGTGGTGTCGTACATACTGAGCGGGGCGTTGTCGGTAGCGCTGTTGGAGCGGCCGACGGTACCGAAAACGCTCTTTACCTCGGGAAATGACTTGATGATGCGGTCCTGCTCCTGGAGCAACTGCGAAGCCTGGGTGATTGAAATGCCCGGCAACGCCGTCGGCATATAGAGCCCAGATCCCTCGAAGAGCGGCGGCATAAACTGGCTGCCTATGCGCCGGGCCAGCGGAGCGGCCAGGATGAGAAGCCCCAGGCTAAGCAGCAAAGCGGTCTTCCGAAAGCGAAGGCAGAGCCGCAGGACCGGGAGATACAAGAACTGAATCAAGCGCGAGACGGGATTCCGGGTTTCCGGCCGCAGCTTGCCGCGAATAAAGATCAACATAAGGACGGGAACCAGGGTGATCGAGAGAAGCGAAGATAATCCGATCGACAACGTGTGGGTCCAGGCGAGCGGCTTAAACATGCGCCCTTCCTGGGCCTGCAAGAGAAAGACGGGAAGGAAGGAAACGACGATTATCACGAGGGAAAAGAAAAGCGCCGGCCCCACTTCCTTGGCGGCGTCAATCAAAATGCGGCGCCGCTCGCGCGCGGTCACCGGCGCGGGAGGCGGTGTGGTGGCAGCGGTCGCGGGCCAATCAGCGGCTTGATTTGTGGCATTATTGCCGTCGGGCGGTGAGAGCGGCGGCTCCGATTGGCGCAGGGAGAGATGGCGGTACCCGTTTTCGACCATCACAATCGCCGCATCCACGAGCACGCCGATGGCGAGCGCCAGACCTCCCAGCGACATGATATTGGAGCTGACGTGAAGATAGTACATAGGGAGGAAGGCGCCGACCACGGCAATAGGGATCGTGAGGATGGGGATCAAGGCCGAACGGAAGTGGAAGAGGAAGATGATGATCACGAGGCTGACCACGATCATTTCTTCGAGCAGGTCGCGTTTCAACGTGTGAATAGAAGCCTCGATGAGCCCCGAGCGGTCGTAGCCGGAAACGACGGAGATACCCGGCGGCAGCGACGATTTGATTGACTGAAGTTTCTTTTTGATGCCGTTGATGACGTCAAGCGCGTTCATGCCGTAGCGCATCACGACGATGCCGCCCACCGTTTCGCCTTGGCCGTTCCAGTCCGCCACGCCGCGGCGAATATCCGGTCCGAAGGAGACGGTCCCGAGATCGCTGACCAGCACGGGAACGCCGTTTTTGGTGGCTACCGGCACATTGCCGAGGTCGCCCAGCGATTTGAAATAGCCCAGCCCGCGCACCATGTATTCCGCCCCGCCAAGTTCAAGCAACCGGCCCCCCACTTCGTTGGTGCTCGCGCGCACGCGGTCAATCACGCGGGAAAGCGGGATGTTGTAAGCACGCAGCTTGTCCGGATCGAGCTTCACTTGATACTGCTTGACGAATCCGCCGATGCTTGCGACTTCTGCCACGCCTGGCACGGTTTCGAGCTGGTAACGCAGATACCAGTCCTGAAGCGTGCGCAAGTCCGCCAGGCTGTATTTGTGGCTGTGATCCACAAGGACGTATTCGTAGACCCAGCCGGCCCCCGTCGCATCGGGACCAATCACCGGGTGAACGCCCCTGGGCAGTTCTCCCCGAATTTGCTGCAAGTATTCGAGCACCCGCGATCGAGCCCAGTACAAATCGGTTCCGTCCTGGAACACCACGAAAATGTAGGAATCGCCAAACATCGTTTGGGCGCGCACCTCTTTGACGTGAGGCGCGGCGAGCATGGTCGTGACGATGGGGTACGTCACCTGATCTTCGATGATGTTGGGAGGCTCGCCCGCCCACGGCGTATAAATGATGACCTCGACGTCCGAGATGTCCGGCAACGCGTCGAGGGGAATATGTTTCATGGACCAAACGCCCGCGAGCACGAGCAGAGCAGTGCCTGTAAAGACCAGAAAGCGATTGCGGGCGCACCAGTCAATCCAGCGGTTGATCATTTACATGCCTCCCCCGGCGGTTACGGTCAACTGCTTCGCAGCAATGATTTGGCCACCTTTTTGGGCAGTAATGCCGACCTGCCAGGTGCCTCCGCTGCCCAGATTGCCGGTCCCTTCGTACATGCCGCCGCCTTTGTCCGCGAGTTTGGTGACGACGCGCATGGCGGACATGCCCATCGCGGGCATGGCGGGCATAAAGAACGTCACTGTAACTTCCGCTCCGGTAACGGGCCTGCCATCTGATCCGGTGAGCTTCACGCGGAAGGTGTTGTTTCCTTTGCGAGGAGGAGATGGACTCGTCGTGAACTCAATCGTCGCCCGCCCGCCACGGGCATTCATCGCGGCGGCAGCGCCCGCGCCCGGCGGTGGGGGCATGAACGAGCCAATCGCCGCCTGAAGCTGGCTTTCCGAATCGACCAGGAAATTCGCTGAGGTTACAATGCGTTCGCCCGCCTTGAGCCCTTTGAGAACAATGAACTCGTCGCCTGCCTGCGGCCCGAGTTCGATGTTCCGAGGTTCCAGATACCCGCCTCCGTGATCGATGAAGACGATATTTTGAGTTCCCGTTTGGAAAACTCCTGAAGCGGGAATGGCCAGATGCCGCCCCAGCGGGATCTTCATCGCTACGTTGACGAACATGCCGGGCATCAGCTTGAGGCCGGAATTAGGAAATGCCAGCCGCACCTTCACCGTGCGGGTATTCATATCCACCTGTGGCCAGACGGTGTCCACGCGGCCGCGAAAGGTGCGGCTGGGATACGCATCGACGGTAACTGTGGCCAGGTCGCCCACGCGGATCTGGCCGATTTCATTTTGAAAAACGTTGGCGTAGACCCACACCGTTGAGAGATTGGCGATAGTGTAAAGCCGCGTTTCCGGCTGTGCGTACATGTGAGGCAACGCGTTTCGTTCCGTGATGAAACCCGAAACAGGGGAATCGATTTCGAGCGCGTTGCGTACCTGTCCGGTTGATTCGAGTCGCGCGATCTCTCGAGCGGGAACTTGCCACTGTTGGAGACGCTCGGTGGCCGCGCCAAGGAGCGAGCTGGCCCCCGAAGCCACGCCGGGCACCGTGCTCGCGTCGAGCAGGTTCTTGTTTTGCTTCGCGATGAGATATTCCTGCTCGGTTGTCACGAGATCGGGACTATAGATGGTGAAAAGCGGCTGGCCCTTGCGGATATACTGGTAGGTGTAATTCGCAAATGTCTGCTGGATCCATCCCGAAAACCGCAATTGGACGTAGGACTCCCGTTGCTCGTCAACGTCCACGTTGCCGACCGTGCGAATCTCGTTGTAGACCGGCTTGACTTCAACCACGCCGGACTTTACGCCGATGCTCTGCAGCCGTTGGGGCGAAAGTTGAACCGGGGCGAGCGGTGTTTGCGCCAGTGCTGCCGGAGCCGCCTTCACTCGCTCGTCCGCGGCGCCAGACACAGCGGCCGTAGCGTTGATGGGCTGGGATTCCACGGCTTTCGGCCGGCTGCCGTAGCTTCTCCAGCCGACGAAACCGAGCCCGGCCGAGAGCAGGATTGCTGCACTCAACGCAATCAGGAACGCTGTGCGATAATTTTTCATGGCTCAACTCCTCGCGTTTTCATTTGCGCGGTTTGCCTATAAAGCGATCAGTGCAGGGTTATTCCAGTCAGTTCTTCCAACTGTGCCAAAGCAGTCTCGTGACCGGCCAGCGTCCGCCAATACTCGATATCCAGGTTCAAAACATCCAGATACGAATTAAGCAGCGTCTGAAAGTCTTCTCGCCCTGCCTGATAAGCGGCCAGTCCGGCGTTAAACGTAGCCGTAGCTTGAGGAATTAAACCCTGGCGGTAGATCGTGAGCACGTGCGCGTCAGTCTCAGCGGCGAGATATTGATCGCGGATCTCGAAGTAAGTTTGCTGTACCTGCGCTTCATAGGAGCGCCGCGCGCCGTTCAAATCCTCGACCGCCTGCTCCAGCGCTGGCCTTTGCTTTCGACGCCAATGGATGGGAACCTGCACCCCGAACGTCAGCATGTAGTAATCACGGAATTGCTCAGCCGTGTGCTGCCACATGTACTGCACATTGAAGTCGGGATAAAAATCTTTCCGTGCCAGCTCCACCCCCAAGCCCTGACGCGTCACGGTATCCGCCTGCGCGCGAACCGCAGGATTCTGGCTGGCAACAAGACTCCGCAATTGATCGAAGGTGTAAGCAAAAGGGGTTTGCGTCATCGCTTCTGTGGTGAGATCGGCCGAGTCGGGCGGACGATTCAGCAGTTGTTTGAACTGGGCTTCAAAGGTTTCCTTCTGTTGATCGTAGAGTTGAACATTACGAAGTAGTTTCGTTTCTTGCAATTGCGCCTTGAGAACGTCCTGCTGGTTACCCCGCCCCAAGCGGTAGCGCGCTTCAGCGATCTTCTCGACCTCAGCCAGCAGCTTTTGGTCGCGGTAAAGAATGCCGAGCGCTTGCTGAATGTAGCTGAGCTGAAAGTAAGTGGCCTCTAGTTGCCCGATCACTTCCCGCCGAACCAGTTCGTATTGGTCTCTGGTAACAACAGCCCCGCGCTGCGCGATTTCGCCGCGCAGGCGCAGTTTGCCGGGATACGGCAGGTCTTGCGAAATGCCGAACCCGATGTAGGCGAAGTTGCTATTTGTAAAGCCCGCGAACGGGCGGGGGCTTCCTACGCTCATGTGCTGTACCTCGATACGCGGATCGGGCAGGGTTGAAACCTGCGAGGGTACGAGCTCGGCGGCCTGCCACGCGCGCCGCGCGGCAAGAATGCTCGGGTTGTTACGCTCCGCCTCCGCGATGAGTTTCGTGAGAGGAGTTGCAGATTGAGACTGGGCGCCGGCCAGGCCTCCCCCCGTCACAGCCTGGAATTTAGCAGAGGCCTTTTGCTGGCCCGCGCGCGCCACAACTGGCCACAGAAGGACTGATAAAGTGGCCAAGATCGTAACCGAAAGCCACGAAGCGTACGTCTGGACTTCTGCGTGGAGCATGACGGAGGGGCTTTGATGCCCCGTTATCAAGCGGAACGCGAATGCCCTCAGGAAATCTGAGGCCTTGCCAAGATGACGCAGCACGTTATTCACCTCCTGAAAATGTTTCAAACCCTTCCCGTACCATCAGGGCGGCTATCGCCAACGCTGCTGCCGGATCGGCCCACCACCAGCCGAACCAAGCATTCAGGACCAGTCCGAGAAGCAGCGCTGCGGAGAAGTAAGCGCACGCAAGGCTTTCGGCGGCGTCAGCCAAAAGCACACGGCTTTTTAGTCTCGTTCCGAGGTTGCGCTTGGCGATGCCGAGCAGGCACATGACGATCAGAGCCGCTATCGCGAGGATGATTCCTGGTAAACTCCCCTGCGGAGCACGGCGAAAATGTAGATCGGTGACAGACTCGTAGCCCACAAAGGCAGCCAGGCCGAAGAACGTCGCGCCTACGAACTTCGTGGACCAGTCCTCCGCCCTTTGCGCGTCGAGGGAGCGCTGCTTGAATCGCCATAGCACCGAAATGGCTGCAATAACCTCGATGACGCTGTCCAGGCCGAATGCGACCAGAGCAACGCTTCCCGCCTGTATTCCCGCCGTAAGCGCGACAATGACTTCTGCCAGACACCATCCCACCGTGAAATACTCAAGCGAGAGAGCTCGCCGGTAAAG
>JBOGJT010000384.1:0-26702 GCA_050745065.1 Terriglobia bacterium | reverse complement strand
GTCGCTTGCTGTGTTTGCGTGGTTCGTTGTTGGTTCTGCGCTGCCCGCACCGCTGGGGCCACACCCATGAGAATTACTGCAATTGCGAGTGTCTGCTTCATTGTAGCCTCCTGATTCTTCAACTGTGTTGGCCCGTGCCAGGGATCTTGAACATTACAGGTGTGTAGGGTGTCGGCTGCCGCCAGTTTTCACGGATCAGCTCCTGGATTTTGTCGTACTCATCAGGCGGGAGGACGCGTACGAGCGTCATCATGCCCTGCATAAAAGCGCTCCAACCCGGACGCAGGCCGTAGTTTTCAGGCTTCCAGACCGCCTTATCCATCGCCATCATCGGACCTTCCATAAAGGCGTCTTGCGGAAACCCTGGCACGCTATTGGCATTCGGACTGACGTCCGCGCTCACGCTCATCCCGTGCATTTGCATCGCGGTGTTAGCCTTCTTAGGCGTAAGGGGAGTATTGCCCACGGGTTGATCGTTGGTCGATCCCACTCCAAGCCCGCGGCCCAAGCCGGGGCCGTAATCTTCACCCATGGGTACTCGGGGCGTTCCCGTCAGCATCCCCATGCCTTCCTCCATCGCCAGTCCTGCGGGCATACCTTTCCCGAGCCGGGTCATGGGACCAACGGTCGAAGACATCTGATTCATCATGTGGTGCGGCAAATGGCAGTGCAGCATCCAGTCTCCCGGATTGTTAGCATCAAACTCGACGTCGCGCGCCTGAGCCACTCCCACCAGCACCGTGTTCTCCGGCCTCCATGTGGACTCCGGCGCGCGGCCACCTTCCGTGCCGGTGACGTAAAACGTGTTGCCGTGCAGATGAATCGGGTGGTGATCCATGCCCAGATTAATCATCCGGATGCGTACCCGATCTCCGAGCCGAACGATGAGGGGCGTGATTGCAGGCCCCGCCTTGCCGTTTAACACCAGCCAGTTGAACTCCATGCTCATCGTGTTGGGAATGTTGTTATTGGGAAGCGCCGCGTATTCCTGCATCATGATCACAAAATCCTTGCCGGCCCGGGGACGATATGGCTGTTTCGGATGCAGGATGAAAGCTCCGAGCATTCCCATCATTTCTTGCATGGCCATGTGGGAGTGGTAAAAATAGGTGCCTTCCTGGTGCAAGGTGAACTCATAAACGAACCGGCCTCCGGGCGGAATGGGAGCCTGATCGATTCCCGGCGTGCCATCCATATCCGCTGGAATTTCAAAACCGTGCCAGTGCATGGAGGTGGGCTCGGGTAAGTGATTGTCAACGATGATGCGCACGCGGTCGCCCTGCATCGCCTGAATGGTGGGGCCCGGGCAGGTGCCGTTGTACCCCCAGAGGTCGAGTGTTTTGTCAGGATGGATCTGCTGCTTAACTGGTTCGGCCACGAGATGAAATACCTTAACCGCGTTGTCCATTGTCCAGGAAAGGTCAGGAATGTCCGGTGTTTGAACCGGTAGAAACGGTCCGCCGTCAGGTGGATTCTGAGTTCCTTGGCTCGCGTTCATTGGCACATGATCACGCTGCATGTCGATGTGCGCGTGCTGAGCCGCCCCACCAGCGAACGCTCCGGTTCCAGCCAGCAAGCCCGCCCCGGCGATCGCATTTCGAAAAAAATCTCGTCGGTTCTTACTCATGGAGTCCTCCTAGTTGATTCCGTCATTGGGTTAAGCCGGTCGTAGTCTCTGGTAGACGCAACCGGGCGCAGGTTTAAGCGGCCGAAAACAACGCATAGGAGTGTGACGCCGCGGATTAGACCGAAGGCAATAGATGAATTTGCGGGATGGAGCTAAATGCGGAGGAGGGTTTCTTTTTGACAAAGCTTCCTGCCCGATAGAAAACCGGGCGGCGAGAGCGAGTTGGCCCTTAAAAGAGGAACGATAAAACTTAGCAAAGAAGTCGTCTGGCCGGGCGTGGTGACCGGCGCAGAGTGGATTTGGGGAATTTGGGCGCCAGCAGGAATCAAAAACACTGCGCCTTGCGCGTGGGTCATGCAACCCTTGGCGGGAGCGCGGCAGGGCATTTCATTCTGTTTAGGTGAGTGAGTAGGGCAGCACGCATGAGAAGCTGGGATGGCGGGCATGGTGAATGGTCCACTTTGCTGCATACAGTGCTGATGGAAGCAGAGGATGGGGCAGGCGAGCGCGTAGAGAAACCCCAAATTGAAGGCGATCACCAGTGCCACCGAAAGGCACGAGACTGTTCTCTTATTCTTCATCGAACGGACACGGAACCTTACTCAGGATATTCTCCCGCAAGGCCGATTTCAACTCGAAACTCGTCGAAGCACTCATTACGCGCCGCCGCGCACTGCTCCAGAAGCCGTGAAAAAATCGGCCAGCGCTAAATGGGGCGTAGGGGCGCTGCTTGCTGCGCCCTTTGTACGGCGGGCGCGGCAAGTAACTCGCCTACAGCTTACTTTCATCCTTCGGTGTGTGGCGAAGCGACATGACGGACTGAGCAAGGCGAGAAATCTCGCCCTTTTATTGTCAACAAAAGCAGATGCTTCGCGGCGCTCTGCATGAGAAATTCAAATATTTTCACAACTTCTGAGTGACGTGCGCATAGGGGCGGCTTTATGCCGTCGTTTTTACGTGGCGCGGTAAACCCTCCGCAATATCTGGGTTCAAGATGAAGGTGCGCCTCGCCGTAATGATTTTCCGCTCAGCCCGGCCGGGTTTTGTCCTATAATGGCGGGGTTCGAACGAAGGCGCGCGAACGCTTCTGCGCCGCCAAAGAACCTTCTTGAGGTGCACGCAATGGATCGACGGGATTTTATTAAGTCCGGCGCCGCGGCTGGCGCTGCATTGAGCGGCTTTCCGGCGCTATTGGGCCAGACGCCGGGAAAGTTACGCACGGCTCTCATCGGCACCGGATGGTGGGGGATGAACATCTGCCGTGTGGCGATGAAGTCCGGCCAGTCAAAGATTGTGGCGATGTGCGACGTGGACGAGAATCAGCTCGACCCGGCAGCGGCGAACGTGACGCAGATCTCGGGCGATCGGCCGAAAAAGTATAAGGACTTCCGCGAGCTGCTTAAAAGCGAAAAGCCGGATATCGTGATCGTCGCCACGCCCGACCACTGGCATCCGCTCATCGCAATCGCGGCCGTTGAAGCGGGCGCCAATGTGTACTGCGAGAAGCCGGTCAGCCACACGGTGCTCGAAGGCAAGGCAATGGTGAGGGCGGCGCGCGAAGCGGATCGTGTGATGCAAGTTGACCTTTGGAGGCGCATGTCGCCGGATCACATCGCCGGCATGCAATTCCTGAAGGCGGGAAAGGCAGGCAAGATCGGCTGCATCCGCGCGTTTGTCGATTATCCCGGCGGCCCGGGGCACACCACGCCGGATTCCGATCCTCCCCCCGGACTCGACTGGAATATGTGGTGCGGACCGGCGCCCTATCGCCACTTCAATCACGCCATTCATCCCAAGGGCTTCCGTCAGTTTCTCGAATATGCCAACGGCGAGCTGGGCGATTGGGGTGTCCACTGGATGGATCAAATCCTCTGGTGGACCGAAGAGAAATACCCGCGTAAGGTTTATTCAACCGGCGGACGCTGGATCAAACGCGACTCCACCAACGCGCCCGATACGCAGGTGGTGGCCTTCGAGTTCGAAACCTTCACGGCTTATTGGGAGCATCGCCTTTATGCGGGAAATCGCGCCGAAAAGGCGTACGTGGGATGCTACTTTTACGGCGATCATGGCACGTTTCACATGGGTTGGACAGACGGCTGCACTTTCTACCCGGATACGGACAAAAAACCCAATGTTCACTTTGCTCCGCATCTCGACGAGCCGGATGACCAGAACATCGCACTTCTCTGGGCCGACTTCATCTCCAGCATCCGCAACCATCGCCGCCCCGTGCGCGATATCGAAATCGGCCATCGCGCAACCAACATGAGCCTGCTCGGCATGCTTTCCCTCAAATTGGGGCGCAGCATTGAGTGGGACGGCGAAAAAGAAGTTATCGTCGGAGATTCTGAAGCCAACAAACTTCTGCGCCGGGAATACCGCGGCCCGTGGAAGTATCCGGAAGCGTGAAGCCCCGGAGAGAGTTTTGCTACCACTTGCTTTAGGTGAACGAGTTCGGCTTGTTTGCGCGCACGAAGGCGCTCATGAACTTGCCGTCCACCGCCGGCGCGATGGCATCGGCATCGATCCCTTTGCCGGCCAGGAATTGCCGGGCGTCCTCAACCTTATAGACGCGGGTTGGCTCGATATCAATCGCCTCGAAACCGGCTGCAGCTAGCTTCGCGAGGTACTCAGACTCTTTTAGCGCGCCCGCCACGCAGCCGACCCACAGCTCGACGCTTCGTCGAATGTCAGCGGGCATATCACCACGGATAACGACGTCGGAGACGGCAAGACGCCCCCCAGGTTTCAGCACGCGGAACGCTTCGCGCAAAACACGGTCCTTATCCGCCGAGAGGTTGATGACGCAGTTCGAAATGATCACGTCCACAGAGTTGGCGGGCAGTGGGATGCTCTCGATTTCTCCTCTCAGGAACTCGACGTTTTCGAGCTCAGCTTTTCGCTGGTTCTCGCGCGCCAGGGCGAGCATTTCGTCAGTCATATCAAGCCCATAGGCCTTGCCCGTAGGGCCCACGCGCTTGGCTGAGAGCAATACGTCGATGCCTCCGCCCGATCCAAGGTCAAGGACCGTCTCGCCCGGCCTCAGTTTCGCCAGTGCAGTCGGATTGCCGCACCCGAGCGAGGCGAGCACGGCTTCTGTGGGGATTTCACCGGTTTGGTTCTGCTCGTACAGATTTGAGGTGATCGGATCGGAACAGCCCTCTACCGCGGACCCTGCTCCGCAACATGAGCTGCCGCCGCCCGTGGCCACTCGCAGCGCCGCCTGCCCGTACTTCTCTTTCACCACTTCCTTGATGTTTTCAATGCTCATTTGTTCTTCCTTTCGTGGTTCTTGTTTGATTCCTGCCCGATGGAGACGAGCCCGGTGGGTTCGATGGCCTTGTTGCGAGTGCAACACTGCGCATACAGGAAATTCATAATTTCCTGTAACGAGCCGGTGTTTGCCGTGTACCAAAGAAATGTGCCCTCGCGGCGCACTCGAACCAGGTCCTTGTTCTTGAGCTTGTCGAGGTGGTGCGAAAGCGTCGAGGCGGGTATGCGCAGGTCATTTTGGATCTCGCCGGCCGCCAGCCCCTGCGGATGGACCGTCAGCAGGAGCTGCATAATACGCAGCCGCGGCTCGGCGCCCATGGCGGCAAACATATCCGCATAACGGCCGACTTGGGGAGCACTCTTGCGGCGGTACATATTTCCATAATACGGGAATTACAGAAATATACAAGCTATTGTTTTTCGGAGCGGCGGATCGATGGGATGGTGCGTAAAAGGGGTCGAAGAGGTAAGCCGCGGAAGAACGGATTCTTCGCTGCACACAGAGTGTCATGTCCCGACTCGTCGGGGCGCCCGCGAAGGATGAAAAGTCCGGCTGACGGCATTCCCGCATTTGCGGGCGTCCATTCGCAACTGTTCTCAGCAGAATGGCAAACGAGACGGGTTTCGCTGCACCCTGTCCGAAGATTGCTCTACGCCAACGCACGCCCCGCAGCGCGCCGCTGGAAGATTTCGATATACACATTCACCAACGAAACAGCGGCGGGGGTGATGCCCGGGATGCGCGATGCCTGGCCGAGCGTGACGGGCTTCACCTTGCCGAGTTTTTCCACGACCTCTCTCGAAAGGCCGCTGACGCTGTGGTAATCGAACCCATCGGGGATGTGCCGCGCTTCGGCGCGCTTCATCCGCTCCATCTGCTTTTCCTGCTGCGCCAGGTACCCTTCGTATTTCAGATCCGTCTCCACCCGCCGGGCCTCCTCGCGTTCGAGCAGGCTCGGAGACCTCAAATCGAAGTGCCTACCTGCAGACACCATCCCGTCGTTGATCCATGGCGTGAGATCTTCGATGGTGATTTCAGGCCGCTTGAGGAGTTGGGCGCCATTAAGCGGCGCCGGGGCAGAGAATTGGCCTCCCGTCATAAGACCCAGCTTCGTGTAGAGGGTCTGGCCGGTCGCCGAGTGCGGGTCCAGGCGATGATCAAGCAGGAACCGCGTGACGGCGGAAATGCGGGACTGCTTCTCAAGGAAGGCATTGTAATCCTTCTGGCGGATCGTTCCCGCCTGATAAGCCAGCGGCATCAACCGCTCGTCGGCGTTGTCGATGCGGAGGTGCAGCCGGAATTCGGCCCTCGAGGTAAACATCCGGTAGGGTTCGTCGGCCCCCTTGCTCACGAGGTCATCAATCAGGATGCCGGTATAGCCGCGCGTGCGCTCGATGACCAGGGGAGCTTTCTGCTGAACCCGGAGTCCGGCGTTGATGCCGGCCATGATACCCTGGCACGCGGCTTCTTCATAACCGGTGGTGCCGTTGATCTGGCCGGCAAGAAAGAGGTTGGCAATTTTCTTCGTCTCGAGCCATGGGTTCAGCTCTGTTGGCTGCACCATATCATACTCAATCGCGTAACCAGGGCGGATCATCTCCGCCTTTTCCAGGCCTGGAATAGACGCTACCATGGCGAGTTGCACGTCGATGGGCATCGACGTGGAAAGCCCGTTCACGTAAATCTCATACGTGTCCATGCCCTCAGGCTCAAGAAAAAGCTGATGCCGCAGCTTGTCGGAAAATTTCACCACCTTGTCTTCAATCGAAGGGCAGTAGCGCGGTCCGATGCTTTTGATCTGTCCGGAATACAGCGGCGAGCGGTTGAGGTTGGCGCGGATGGCGGCGTGGGTAGACTCGTTGGTGTAGGCGATCCAGCACACGGTCTGCGGCTGGGTGATGGCACGTGTGCGGAAGCTGAACGGCGTCGGCTCCGGGTCGCCCGCCTGCGCTTGGAACGGCGCAAAGTCGATGGTGCGCGCGTCAAGGCGCGGCGGCGTTCCGGTTTTCAAGCGCCCTACCTCGAAATCCAGGCGGCGCAGCGCTTCACCCAGCATCACCGCGGGCGGCTCGCCAGATCGTCCGGCGGGATACGTTTCCTCGCCGCAATGGATAAGGCCGTTGAGGAACGTGCCCGTGGTGATGATGACGGCGCCCGCCTCCACCGTGCGGCCATCGCGCAAACGGACGCCGCGCACGCGCCGGCGCCCGGCATCGCTGCCCGGAAGAAGTTCTTCCAAAACGAGGTCAATAACCTCAGCCTGCTTGATGCGCAAGTTAGGCTCGGCTTCGAGCATCTGGCGCATCTTTACGCGATATTGCTTTTTGTCAGCCTGAGCGCGCGGCGACCAAACGGCCGGTCCCCGGCTGGTATTGAGCAGGCGGAACTGGATTCCGGTAGCGTCAATCACTTCTCCCATGATGCCGCCGAGGGCGTCCACTTCGCGCACGAGGTGGCCTTTGGCAATTCCGCCCACGGCCGGGTTGCAGGACATCTGCGCGATCAGGTCGAGGTTGATGGTGTAAAGGGCCGTCTTCAGGCCCATGCGCGCTGGCGCCACGGCGGCTTCGCATCCTGCGTGTCCCGCGCCCACCACCACGACGTCGTATTTTTCTGTAAATGGCATGTTGCCGTTACCGTTTGACCGCACGGGCTACGGTACTCTCGATCTCCGCGGCGGGAGTGAAGCCGACCCAGTGCGCAATCACAGCGCCCTTGCGGTTCACCAGGAAAAGCGTCGGAAAAATCGCCACGTTGCCGTAGGCCTGGTTGCTTTCCGGCGTCCACGTGACAAGCGGAAAATCGATTCCCATGCGCCGCGCGTATAGCTCGCGAACGCCGTCATCGTAGCCTAATTTAAGCAGGTGGTCTGAATTCGCGCCAACGATCGTAAAACCGTCGGCGGAATAAGTTTTCATGAGCGAGACGAGCGCGGGCGTTTCCTTCATGCACGGCGGACATCCGGTGAACCACACATAAAGGAGATAGACCTTCCCTGCGAGATCCGCGGAGTTCAGGGCGCCGCCACCGAGCCGCTGCAATTCAAAGGGTGGGGCCGTCCGTCCCTCCCAGCCCGCAATCTGATGGGCGAGCGCTTCGCCGAAACGGGGGCTCGCTTTGATCAGCGCAATATCCACGTGGGTAATTTCGCCTGTGCGCGGATCGCGGGTAATGAAGCGCGGCACGCGGGGGTCAGACTCCATCACGCGCAGCAGCACGTCAGCCGCTTGCGGCGAGTGCAGGTCAAATTGCTGCGAGATCACGCTGAGCGTGGGCGGCTTGCCAAACTTCTGCTGGTATTGCGCCACGAACAGAGGAATGCGAAAGAAAGCGTTGTAGAGTTTGCCGAGCGCTCGCCGCTCTGCGGGCGCCGTAAAGTGTGCGTAGAGGTCGCTCACGCGCAGCGGCTCGCCGGGGTGAAGGTTCTGCCGGATGTAGCCGAGCACCCGCGCCTCAGCCTGCCGGTCCTGCTCAAAGTTTTCCGGCTGGGTTGCGGCGCCGGTTTGGGCCGCCTCAGCGGCGCGCGCCGAACGACATAATCCAACTGGGCCCAGCCCGGCGCAAAGTACCAGCGTGCCGCCAGCGCAGACCCACGCCTTCACGTTCACGTTACCGTCCTCTTCCCGCCGCCGCGGTTTGCTGTCCGCTGAAAGCTCGCCAATGAAATAACAGAGTGTACTTCATATATTTTTGCAGATAATCCCAACCGTGGTTTCCCGGCCGCAAGGCGAAGACGTGCTGGTAGTCGTGTGCGTTTAAAGTTTGATCGAGCAACTCGGCGCCCTTTTCGAAACCATAGCGGTCGTGAGTGCCACAGTCGAAATAAATTTTCAAACCGGCAAATTTGCTCGGGTCTTGGGCGAGCGTCAGGGGGTTATTCGCGTCCCAATAGGCTTCGTTGAGCGGATTGCCAAACGAATGTTCGAGGATGCGTGCGTAAAACCCCCAGCGGCCTGTCGTGGGAATCGGATGGGGGAACTGCACCAGCGCCGCGCCCTGGGCGCTGACGGAGCCAAAAAGATCAGGATGCCGCATCGCCAGATGCAATGCGCCGTATCCTCCCATGGAAACGCCGCTCACGCCCCGGTGCTGCACATCGGGAATCGTGCGGTATTTGCGGTCGATCGCAGGAATCAGCTCCTGAATGAAGAAATCCTCGTAACGGTCCTTGCCGTTGTAGGAATTTACGTAAAATGTATTGTCGGCGTCCGGCAGGACCACGATAAACGGCCCGATCTTCCCTGCGCTTAACAGGCTATCAAGAACGTCTTTACCGCCATTCTGGTCCCACGCGTGGTAATTTTCAAACATACCGTGCAGAAAGTAAAGGCTGGGGTACCGTTTGCCGGAGGAGGCATAGTCGGCAGGAAGGTCCACGCAATAGTTCACCGCTCGGTCCAAAATCTTGCTGGCTATGGAACCGCACTGCAGGCGAGTCGGCGCGGCGCCCGCGGCAAATCCGCCGCCAGGCAGGCTCCATATGCATACCGCGCAGAGCACAAGCACGATGCGTTTGGCAATATCACTGAGCAAGAGTTTCATCGCTTAACGGGGGGAGGAATTCTGATTGTGATCCGCGTGAATAAAAATATGGGTTTTTCCGCTCTTGGAGCTTGCGCCTACGGCAGCGTCTTCGGCCTGAGCGACAGAGGCCCGCGCGCCGTACGCTTCGCCGTGAACGTCTTTCAGGAGGGGGTGTTTTGAGCTTTTCGCGCCAAACCCGAGTGCCGCGTGCCCAGGTGGAGGCTGTGCGGAGACGGTTCGAAATTCCATCACGCCGGAGCCTGTTGAGGCAGCGGAGGAAGGAGCGCCCGAAGTGGAAGCCGCGGATTTCACCTTTCCGCCCGTCCGTTCCGCGGCCTTCGCGCCGGTTGCTGGCCGAATCGATTGGGCAAGGGCCATCGGGTCTACTGGGGAAAGGCTTATCTGTTTGAGATTAACGCGGCCAGCCTTGGTTTTTTCCTTCTGGGGTGAAGCCGCGGGCTTTGCCATGCTCGCAGGCGAGGCCTGCTGCCCAGGCGCCGTCAACGCGCCCGCGCCGAGGGCGAACGCGCAAATGGACGCGATGCTCAGGAGTGATCTGCCGCCAGTCATGATTCCCATGGCCTTCACGCTGATTATTGTGTACTGCCATCGGGGATGCGTCAAGCAGTTTGCGCCATTGGCTGTTGCCTGAAGTTAACGCCGCACTTTGGTGAGATCCGCACTCGCCCGGGTATCCACGGACGGTCCGGGACGGCGTGCGGGCTCGCACACGCGCTTGACCCGCCGAGTGAGCGCCAGTTAGAATTAAGATTTTAACCGGTCGCGAGTGGGGTCGCTAGCGTGGTGTCCAATGATAGGGACTCTCTGTGAAGGGTCTGGATCGCGGCGCTCTCGCCAGAGATAAACCTCAACGAGCCTTTCAGTGAAAAGACTCCGCCGCCACCTTTTCGACAAACGTGAAAGCCAAGGGAAGCTATGATTGACGGTCCAATCCAGGAAGCGCTGACGTTTGACGACGTGCTCCTGCGCCCCGCCAAGTCCTCCGTTCTGCCCACGCAAGCCGAAACACGCACCCGCTTCAGCCGGAATATTTCCCTAAATATACCTATTGCGAGCGCGGCGATGGATACAGTCACCGAATCGCGCCTTGCCATTGCGCTCGCGCAGCAGGGCGGCATCGGAATCATTCACCGCACCATGCCCCCTGACCGGCAGCGCTATGAAATTGACAAGGTGAAGCGCTCCGAGAGCGGCATGATCGTGGACCCGGTCACGGTGAGCCCGGAGAGCCGCATCTCCGACGCGCTGGAGATTATGCAGCGCTACAAAATCTCGGGCGTCCCCGTGACGGCCCACGGCAAACTCGTTGGGATCCTCACCAACCGGGACCTGCGCTTTGAAACGCGTTTTGACCAGCCGGTTGAGGCGGCGATGACCAAAGGCAAGGGAAACCTGATCACCGTCCCGGTGGGCACCACCCTCGAAGAGGCGGAAAAGATCCTGCATAAACACCGCGTGGAAAAGCTCCTTGTCGTGGACAAGGATTTCGGCCTCAAGGGTCTCATCACGGTCAAGGACATTCAAAAGCGCATCAAGTATCCGAATGCGGCGAAGGACGCGCGCGGGCGGTTGCGCGCGGGCGCGGCCATCGGCGCCACCGGGGACTTCCTCGAGCGCGCGAGCGAGGTCGTCAGCGCCGGGGTGGATGTGCTGGTGATTGATACAGCGCACGCTCATTCCACGCGCGTGATGGACGCGGTCAAAGCAGTGAAGGCAAAGTTTCCGCAGGTGGATCTCGTGGCGGGCAACGTCGCCACCTTCGAAGGCGCCCGCGATCTCGTGAAGCTCGGCGTGGACGCCGTCAAGGTGGGCATCGGGCCGGGTTCCATCTGCACCACCCGCATCGTGACTGGAGCGGGCGTGCCGCAGATTACGGCGGTGCTCGAATGCTCGCGTGCCACGCGCGAGGCGGGCGTACCGCTGATTTCTGACGGCGGCGTAAAATTCTCCGGCGACGTGACCAAGGCCATCGCCGCTGGGGCCGGCACGGTGATGATCGGAAGCTTGTTCGCGGGCACCGAAGAAAGCCCCGGCGAGACCATACTCTATCAAGGCCGCAGCTTCAAAACCTACCGCGGCATGGGCTCGATTGGCGCGATGACGGCAGGGTCGGGCGACCGTTACGGACAAGAGGGCCGGCAGGCGTCAAAACTGGTCGCTGAAGGCATCGAAGGGCGCGTCCCTTACAAGGGATCGCTCGCGGGTATGGTGGCGCAGTTGGTGGGCGGTTTGTGCTCCGGCATGGGCTACTGTGGCTGCTCGACGATTGAGGAGTTGCAGCAAAACGCGCAATTTGTGCGCATCACGTCCGCCGGCCTCCGGGAAAGCCACGTCCACGACGTGATCATCACCAAGGAAGCCCCCAACTACCGCCTTGAATAGCATCACGAACGCGCGCCCCAACGGTGTGACCCGGTCCCAACGCGCGCTGCGCTGGGTGGTGACCTTTTGCTGGGCCGGGCTGATCTTCTATTTCTCTACAAAAACCTTCACGGCTTCGTATACAAGCGTCGTGCTGGCGCGCCTTCTCGCTGCGCTGCACATTCACCTCTCACTTTCGCATTTCGAGACTCTGCATTACCTGATTCGCAAAAGCGCGCACTTCACCGAGTATGCCATTCTGAGTTTGCTGCTCTTCGCAAGCATCTCCGGAGCGAAGGAGTTCGAGTGGGATTTGCGCATAGCGGTGCTGAGCATCGTCATCGCCGGACTTTATTCGCTCAGCGATGAATTTCATCAGATGTTCGTGCCGGGGCGCGGTCCTTCGATCAAGGATTGCGGTCTGGATACCACCGGGGCGGCGACCGCCATGGTACTGCTTTTTTTGATCGCAGGGCTGGCGAAGAGAAGAGCGCGCGTAGCGCAGACATCCCTGTAGGTGGAATGTCTCCGGCATTCACTTCGACCACGCGGCCTTCGCTGCCTTTGCTTTGCCCCCGGAGTTGATATCGGCATCATTGTCAGGCACGGTCTGTTCCTTCCCTATAAATGACGTCATAAGTCAGCGGCTCCGACCCTGTAGCGGCGGCCTCTGGCCGCCGTCATACCGGCGCTCAGAAGCTGTGAAGAAATCGGCTAGCGATGTCATTCCGAGCAAAGCGAGGAATCCCGCCCTTTTATTTTCAACTAAAAACAGATGCTTGGCTACGCTCAGCATGACAGATTCGAATTTTTTCACAGCTTCTAAGAGAGCGTCGCTACAGCAAATACCCGTCGCTGAGTTATGACGCTCCGTAGAGCCGCACAAATAAACACGGCCAGCCGCCAAATGGATCAGTTGTGAGACGGAAGCGCGGCCTGCCAGGCACACTCCCGTGTTATCGCCGTTGCCTCGCGCTGCGCCGCCAGCGGGTTCCTTATCCCGTTCTGAACCGCCGCAGCTACCGAATCGGATACCACTGACCGATGGCGTCATATATGTAGGTTCAGCCTTCGCCATCGCCGCACCATGCCCGCGAGACCCAACAGACCCAACGGTCCGGTTCCGGCCAGAAGCAGCGAAGAAAGTTCTGGAGTGGACAAGGGAGGGCTGTACCCGGACTGCGAAACGATGGTCGCATCCGGGATCAGATTGCCATTCGCGTCATAGACGCTCGCCGCCGTTATGGTTGCTGGATCTAAGAAGTCAGCGATGGCAGTACAACTATCACCCGAAGCCATTTGGGAAAGAGTAAAGCCCGGACACGTAGCCATTTCAGCCAAGGTAAAGCTGAAATATGAGTTACCGTTGCTCACTGGCGTGACGATCTTCACAGTCGACATCCCGCCCGGCAGATACAACGTCGCGCCGCTCAATCCGGCAAAACTTTCAATCGTGGGGATAAGGATCGCCGCGACCGCGATCCCACCCGTGCCGGTGCTGTATTCCGTGCCACTTACAGTAATCGTGAAAACGACCGTCCCGCTCGACGCACTGACGGTATTGACGTAATTCAGCTGAGCTGCGGCAGAAGCCTGCCATGAATTAATGAAGCCAAGGACATTGGGAAGCGCCGACGAGATCTGGGCCAAAGCGCCAACGGTCCCGGCGGATAGCGACCCGGTAGCCTGCGTGGACCCGACCAATGCGGTGATGAGGGGCGGGCACCATGCCGTGGGCGTAGAGCTGCTCGAACAATTCACGATCAACGTTCCCCCCAAGGTCTCGGAGTTTTGCACCGAAAGGCTGAGGCTGTCAGCGCGTCCGGCGGTGGGTTGCAAACAACAGAAGGCTACAATCATAAGAAAGGTTCCGATGCTTCCCGCATTAACTGGAGTTCCGATCATAGAGAGTGCCTCCTCCCAATAGAATGCCCGAGCGGTAAGCCAGGGCGGCAAAGCAATCTTTCCTGAAGTTAAAACGGACCCGGGATTAAGGTGAGAAAGCCATTGCTGAGGGTCGCAGAGTCTCTCCATGGGTGCGCACTATCCGGGGCCGCCTCACCCAGGACGGCTCTCGGAACGAGGACATGCACGGTAGCACATGACGGAGATAATGCGCTCCTGTCGCGGAGCCATGGGAACCACTTCATGCGGTACGATTCCGCCCAACAGCGCGACCGTATCGCCGCGGCCGGACCAAAGTCGCACCGCGGCGGCTCGGCTGGCGGCGCGAGCGCTCGAGAGCGGCTCGTGCGCATGCTTCGGGTAAACGAGTAGGCCGCCTGCAGAACCGTCCGCGGCGTTCTGGGCGAGGCAGGTGAGCATGGCCAAGTCGCAAGTCACAATGTCGCGATGAAGCGCCAGAAAATCACCACGCTGCTCGTAATACGAGTAGCTGCCGCCGCCCGTCGGCTCCACGGCGATACCACATACGGCTGCGATCGTCTCCGTCATCGCTGGCGAACCGCATAACCTCCACTGCAGATTGCCGCCCGGTCCCGTTCGGTAGGCCCGGGCAGGGTTTCCCCCGCGACCCTCGGTGTTGTCAGACTCGTGAAGCGCGGTTCGCCTCGCGTGAAGCCGCACGGTCTGGGCCTCGGCAATCAGCTCGCGCAGCGTTGGCTCATCGATCAGCCCGGGAATCAGCAGGTAGCCACCGGCTCGATAAACGCGAGACTCCGTAATCTGCTTCGGAAGCTCACCGGGCTGCCACTCGCAACCTGCCGGCGATACGCTCCCGCTTTTCAAGTAGCATCCCTCCCTGGGCGCTAAAGGTTAGCGCTCCTGAAGACAGCGCACTCAATTTCCGCTCTCACTCGCCTGGCGAGCACTCAGAATCCGTCGAGACTCAGAACATTGCTGGCTCGGCGGCGCCCGCCGGTGGGCGATTACGGCTGAGGTCAACCGCGAGGCTCAGGTAGTGCGTGTTCTCGCAAAGCATCAGTTGAGCGCTCACCAACTGATCCAGAAAGGCGCCGAGAGATGTAACCGCACCGTAGCGTTCCGAGACGAAGGCCTGGATACTGGAGCGGCTGCGAATTTCGTCGCAGAAATCGTAAATCTCCCTCTGAATGCCGTTCAGAGGATAGTTCAGCCGCTGCCGTCCCGGCCGTGTATCTACGAGCGTCAGCTCAGGATCAGCGCCGTAGCGTTTCACGAGGTCACCGCCCCGATTTTCCTTCCATACGCGCACTTGCTCGAGCGCCGGCTGCGCGTGAGCCGCGGGGTTGTGTCCGTCCAGATACTCGTACTCGAAGAAGTACGCAAGGTTTGCGACGCTTTCGGCCGGAAGGGGGTAGACGTACGCGTACATCGAGAACGGCCGCACGCGGACCAGCCCGTAATCCCCGGCGTGATCGAAATTCGGGCTGAACCGGTCGAGCCGGATGGGGCTGACGGCGCCGGGCGGTTTGAGGTGGTAAATCGACTCGATCACTCGTGCGCTCTGGGCGTAATCGCTGGCGGTCTCCCCGGGAAATCCGTAAAGAAGGTTCCACGCGAGTTCGATGCCGAACTCGCGGCAAAGCTTGAGAAGTTGAACGTTTTGAATGGCCGTTACGCCCTTCCGCATCAACTGAAGCACGTGGCTGTTCAGGCTCTCGACGCCCGGCTGGATGGCCAAAACGCCGGCATCGCGCAGCAATTCGACCTGCGCACGCTTGAGGTTCGATTTGATCTCATAAAACAGCGAGATTCCGGGGTTGCGTTCTTTCAGCTTGGGAAGAAGCTCATGAAAATAGCCGTACGGCATGATGTTGTCGACCGCCAGAAAGCGTCCGATCCCATATCGCTTCTTCTGTCGCTCGAGCTCCGCGTAAACGCGCGCAGCGCTTTTGGCCCGGAAGGCCATGGTAGAGCCGTTCAGACCGCAAAACGTGCAGTGTGACTTCGCTCCCCACCAGCAGCCGCGCGCGCTCTCGATCAAGACCGCGGGTTTAAGTCGCGGCCCCACGCTGCTACGCTTGAGGGCGGCGAAATAATCGTCGTAATCCGGATCGGGCAGGCGGTCCATCTCGGTCACGGGTTCGGGAGGCGTTGTGAGCTTCGATTCCCCGGCGTGCCGATGAATTACACCCGGCGCCCCGTCCGCCCCGCGCCCCGAGGATAGACGCCTCACCAGCTCGGGAAAACTGTAGTCAGATTCGCCCGAGCACACGTAGTCAATCCAGGGAAAGCGGCGGTGCAACTCCAGTCCCATTTTGCCTTCACAATTGCCGCCGCCAAAAACGACGGTTTTGTGGGGATGGCGCTCCTTAATCAACTTCGCCAGCGCCAGCGAGGCGAGGTTCTGCTCGAATGTGGTGGTGAATCCGACCAGATCGCGGTTGGCGATTTCAAACTCGTCCAGGCAGGCCTCAAGGAAGGAGCCTACGCGCCCGCGAATCGCCATCAGGCTCTCGAACTCAAGGTCGTCGCTGAGGTGTTTTCGCAGCGTCGCGAGGTATACGGATTGGTCGGATCGCGGAAACAGGTGCTGTGAAAAGAGCCAGTCTCCCGTGAACAGGGCAGGGCTTAACCTCTCGTTGATCAACTGATATCCGGCCAAGCCTATTTGCTCAGCGAACAAGAGGTTTGCGTAACCCACCGCGCACCCAATGCCTTCCTCACGGAGCCTGGCTTTGAGGAGGCTGATGCCGATTGCAGGACGTGACAGCGAAACGAAAGGCATGTTCAGCAGTAAAATCCGCAGCACGCATTCCTCTGCTCGCGGGCGGAAGCGTCGGCGCCTACCGGCTTCTATTCCAGTAGGCCCCGACTAGCCCCACCGCCGCAACGCCCCTGAATTCAATGGGTTTCAACGGGATCGATCGGTTCAACCGGCTCGATCGGCCCAACCGGTCTCACGGGTTCGATAGGTTTCACCGGCTCAATCGGCCCAACCGGCTTGACGGGTTCGATAGGCTTCACCGGCTCAATCGGCCCGACGGGCCTGACGGGTTCGATAGGCTTCACTGGCTCAATCGGCCCGACGGGCCTGACCGGTTCGATAGGCTTCACTGGCTCAATCGGCCCGACGGGCCTGACGGGTTCGATAGGCTTCACTGGCTCAATCGGCCCGACGGGCCTAACCGGTTCGATAGGTTTCACCGGCTCAATCGGCCCAATCGGCCCAATCGGCTTGACGGGTTCGATAGGCTTCACTGGTTCAATCGGCCCAACCGGCCTAACGGGTTCCACCGGCTCTACGGGTTCCACAGGCTCAATCGGCTCCACTAGGTCGGGCGATTTCGGCGTTCTTCGTGAACTTGGCATGAATACCTCCACTTGTCCTCTTGCATCGCGGCGCATTCATTACTTCTCGCATTTGCGCATCGATAGTGTCGGCCAGGGTCGCGCCCGGCTGCTCGTCGCTCCGGCGACTCTAGATCGTTTGTCTGGGATGAACGTTGATGGGACGATGCTAACTCGTGAATCAGGAAAGTCAAGTTAAATACTTGTAAAATCTTAGGCGGCGAAGCACCCCCTGTGCGCTCTGCGTTCTCTGTGGTGGGTCCTTGGGTTGACGGAAAAGCACCCATTGCTCACCACAGAGTTCGCAGAGGCCGCAGAGCTTTAGGGTCTGCCTTCTCTATTGCGAGGTCGTAAAAGCTTGTTTGCTAGCAGGCTTTTCGGATGTCTGAGGCCACTGCCATCTGTGCCGCACCCGCGGAAGCGAGGGTCTAATTATTGACTGGATTCCCGCTTTCGCGGGAATAACCGGAAATGGCCTTTGGTCGCGGCAAACGGCCGCGCATCGCGCTGCGGCAATCGCGTCTTCAGGGGAGCGTTCTCAGGTGCGCGCATCCGCAGGGGTTTCGCTCGCGAGAAGCAATTTCATTTGTGTAAGCCCTTTGTTTCCCGCCGCGAGCAAGCAGACACCGGCCGGATATGGACCTACGTCGGCGAGTCCGGCACCACGGTCTATGACTACACGCCCAATCGCAGCCGGGACGGGCCGGACGCATTTCTCCGGGAGTTCCACGGGTATCTTCAGGCCGATGCCTATTCGGGGTACGACCATCTTTACGAAGATCCCCAGCGGGGGATCGTCGAGGTGGCCTGCTGGGCGCACGCGAGGCGCAAGCACTATGAGGCCCAGTCTTCGGACTTGATGCGGGCGACGGTGGTGCTGGCCTACATCCGCCTGCTGTACGACGTGGATCGCGAGGCGCGGGAGCGGAACCTGAAGGGAGAGGCGCGTCGACAAGTGCGCCAAACGAAATCCAAGCCCGTTCTAGATGACCTCCACGCCTACCTGGAGCGGGAGCAGTCGCAGGTGTTGCCGAAGAGTCCCGAGGGGCAAGCCGTCGCCTACCCGTTGTCCAACTGGAAGGCGCTGATTCGATACTGTGAGGACGGCGACCTGGAGATTGACAATAACGGCGCCGAGCGCAGTCTGCGGGGCGTGGCGGTGGGCCGAAGAAATTGGACGTTTCTGGGGAGCGATAACGGCGGCCGGACCGCCGCCATGCTCACCAGCCTGATCACCACGTGCAAAAAACGGGGCGTCGATCCCTTCGCTTACTTGCGCGACATCTTCGAGCGCATCAGCAGTCATTCTCAGAGCCGCCTCGCCGAACTGCTTCCCGACCCATGGAAAGCAGGGTGCGAGCCCCCGGCCTCCTGCTGACCCCTTCTCACCTTGCCCGCCGACCGTCGTAAAGATCAACCGTCGGCGGCCGTTGCCGTGAACGCTGGCATCACTTGCTTCGTTTCCCTACACCCTCGATCATGGGAATCCATTTGGGGACCTGATTTAGGAACTCCGGAGGAAGTGGAGGGCGTTTTTTTCGTCGTACGGCAGAGCCCTCCGGACCGTCTGTTCCGGTAAACCAGACCTCCAGAGCGCTTCCGGCTGTCTCCGCCGGGAAGTCCGGCGCCCATCCCAAAACATCGCCACCCTCGCGCTCGCTGAGCCGGTAGCATCCCAGCACCAAGCCTTTGCAAATCTCCAGCGCTTCCGCCTCGAGTCCAAGCTCCAGGTGGCGCTTCATATCCTCCCGGAACGGATCCACCGTTTCCTCAAGAATCTCCTCGGCCGCCTCGGAAGGCTCAATGTATCCCCACTCATGACGGCCCGCGCGAGCGTTAAGGGCGTCGTAATCGAGCGCCCTGATTTCATCTTCAATCTCCACCGCGATGTCCTCGTACTCCACCTGGTGCAGGAGCGATCTCGCCATCTGCTCCGCTTCACTGGAAAGATCGGGATGTACCTCCAGGAGACGTCGCAATATGATTGCGGCCTCATCCGGCTTCAGGCGCTCCACGGTGCGACGCCCGGCGCCGCCACGCGCTCCCTGCTTCTTGCGCTCATCCTTCGATGGCATCGTCACCCCGAATCAGGATTATACAGTCCATGTCGCGCTCAACTACAACCACCGAATATACGCTGTGGGATTCGCCGGAATAAGTCTGGAATGGGTTCGCCGGACGCATACGAACGAGCAATCTCTTTTGGTGTGAAGAAGTTAGCCTGAATTGGCAAGGAGATTTTTGACAGTACGAGGATGAGTTGCCGAAAGAGCAGCCATCCTAATCCTGTTCACCGAGAGCTTGGACGTACGTCTTGCCGTACGGATAGAAGAGTTCCTTGCGGCCTTGCTGCCATGCAGTCTTCATTTCCGGTGTTGTGATGTCCCAGTCGGGCCGGCATTTCTTCGTGACCGCACGTAGGTCCTGGCGGAGATCTTCCAGAGTGGGCCGGCCGAAGAACCAGTAGCCGTTGTAGATCTTATAAATGACAAGGCCGGGCTCGAGGACAATCACGTGGGGGATCATGGGATTGTTGACAGGATCGGTGTATTCGGCGATGTCGAGATCTTTTTGGACGATACGCCCCGCGTCAGAGAGGAAAGGCCAGTGGGCGCCGACTCCGCTGCGATATTCATTCGTCTGAGTAATATTGTCGGTGCTAATTGTGACAAGTCGGCAATAGGCAACCTCGAGCTCACGATGGAGTTCAACAAGTCCTTCAGCCTGCCGGCGGTCCTTGGGGCAGAAACCTCCGCGGCTGAGGACGAGAACCATTGGATGTTGTCCTTGCAGTTCGGAGAGCTTCCGGCGTTTCGCGGTGTGGTCGGAAAGCTCATAGTCGGGGAAGATAGCCCCTGGAACAATGTCAGATCGCATATAAAATCCTCCAGAGTTGATTGCGCGTCGCCGGGTTACGTCTCAATGGTTGGTAACCGGCGTTTTCATAGCGGCCTCAGCCAACGTGCCGCGTCAGGAACCCTCAACGTGAAGAATCGACAAAGCCTCGGACCAATGCGGCGATCTCATCTGCAGCCGTGTCCAATGTGAAATGACCGGCGTCGAGAACGTGAACTTGAGCGTTCGGCACATCCCGGCGATAGGCTTCCGGCTCCAAGAGGTCGAACGAGAGGTCATACTTACCCCAGATCACCAGCAGGCGCGGCTGCTTCTCGCGCATCCATGCTTGCCATTTGGGGTAGGCGTCGACGTTCGTGCGGTAGTCGTAGAAGAGGTCGCTCTGAATGGCGGCTTGGCCGGGCTGGTTGAGAAAGGCGAATTCATCCGTCCAGAGATCCGGGTCATAGCGTTCCACGTTGGGATCGTTCCCGACATGGCGCGTCCGCGTCGTCGGCAGCGACAGGAGATTTGTGCGAAGCGTGCTTTCGTTGGCAGCGCGATCAGCCCAAAAGGCCCGCCGCGGCTTCCAATTCGCCCCCAGGCCTTCATTGTGCGCCACAGCATCCTGGACGATGAGAGCCTCGATCCGGTCCGGATGGGCCAAGGCCATGCGAAAACCCACTGGGCCGCCGTAATCCTGCATGTAAAGCGTGTAGCGCGAGAGTCCGAGCGCTTCGGTGAAGTGATTCATGATCTCGGCGTAGTGATCGAACGTATACGCGAATTTTTTCGGGTCCGGCCAGTCGCTGTGTCCGAAGCCCGGGTAATCGGGCGCGACAAGGTGATAGCGATCGGAAAGCCGGGCGAAGAGAGGCTCGAACATCCGCGATGAAGAGGGAAGTCCGTGTAGCAGGAGAAGCGTCGGCGCGTCTGTGGGGCCGGCCTCTCTGTAAAAGATGGAGAGCCCATCTATTTGTACCGTGCGATAAAAAGTCGGGTGTTCCACGCGGAGTTCATTTCCTTGGGCTTAGGCTAGCGATTGTCATCCGACTTCACATCGTCAGAACCACGCGGAACTGTGCGTTGCCGCTCATCATGCGCGCGTAGGCCTCGGCCGCTTTTTCGAGCGGATATGTTTCAATCATGGGACGCACGCCGGTTAGTTCGGCGAAGCGCAGTGTGTCCTCGGAATCGGTTGGTGTTCCCGAGGCCCATCCTTGAATAGTTCGACTTCCGCTAATGAGCTGTATCGGTGTGACCTCGATGGGATCAAATGTCGCACCCACTACCATGAGCTTGCCGTTCGGCCCCAGGCCGTCGATCAGTTCGGACATCGCTTTCGAGCTCGGGGCTGTCGCCACAATGACTTGCGCGCCGCCGAGTTTTTGCAATTCCTCTGCTGCGTTCGTCGATTTGCTGTCGATATACACGCTCGCTCCCAGTTTCTTTGCGAGCGCCGCGTTTTCGGGCCCGCGCCCAATAGCCGCGACCTTATAACCAAACTTGTTGGCGAATTGAATTCCGAGGTGACCCAGACCGCCGATTCCCTGCACCGCAACAAGGTCGCCGGGGAACGCACCACTGTGCCGCAGTGCGTTGAAGGTGGTGATTCCGGCGCAGAGCAGCGGTGCTGCTTCGACTTCACTTAGATTTTCCGGTATCGCCGCCAGTGCCTCCACGGGAGCCACCATGTATTGCTGGTATCCGCCGTCATAACTGATGCCGGGAATTTTCAGGTTCCGGCAATTGCGGAAATCTCCGCGCCGGCACGCGAGACACGTGCCGTCCTGACCGCCGTGCCAGCCGACACCGACGCGCTGTCCCGTCTTCCACTCGGAAACGCCGGCGCCTACATCATCGATGATGCCCGCCACTTCATGTCCTGGAACGCGGGGATACTGAATACCGGGCCAAGCGCCCTCTTTCGTGAGCACATCGCTGTGACAGATACCACAGGCCTGCACCTTGATGCGCACCTGTCCTACCTCCGGCTTGGGAATCTCGCGCTCGACGATCTGGAAATCGGCTCCCGCCTTCGCAATCTGTGCCGCCTTCATGGGCGCTGCTGCGACTTTTGTCGTTGCCATAAATCCTCCTATGAATTTTCAGCCAACGTTGAAAAGCAGTTACTACTACCGGCGGGGCGACTTAACATTGCTCGCCGCGCCTTTACCCCGCCACCTCGAAAATGATTTCCAGCTCGACCGGGGCGCCGAACGGAAGGCTTGCGACGCCATACACCAAGCGGCATGAGCTCTTGCCTTTTCCGAAGACGTCTTGCAGCAACTCCGAAGCGGCGTCAGCGACATCCGGTTGATCGCGGACATCTCCCGAAGCGGGCACCGACACGCCGAGCCAGACTACCCGCGTGGGCGGCGCACACGTCCTTGCAGTTGGGATGTGTGCGACTTTTACCGGTCACTCACGAATCACGTTTCAGGGGGGAGCTTCGCTTCAGCTCAGACATGCCAAACAACAGCTGTCTGCACCACTCCTGACCCTAGCATCATATATTGCAAGATGACGGCCTAAAAGTAACATCTCTAAATTGCTCGTCAACGGCCATGCATCGAGCCGCGGCAATGGCGTCTTCACGAGAGCGTTCTCAGGTGCGCGCATCGGGAGGGGTTTCGCTCGCGAGAAGCAATTTCATTTGTGTAAGCCCTTTGTTTCCGGCCGCGAGCAAGCAGACGCCGGCCAGGATGGCGCACGTGCCGGCAACAAGAATTGCCGGTCCAAAGTTTGTCTTTGGTCCGATGAGCCATCCTGTGAGAATGGGCGCCGCAATCCCTCCCGCAACGGAGATCGTGTTCAGGAACCCGATCGTCCGTCCGACCATGTCTTCAGGCGGCACGTTCTGTGAGATCGTCCAGTAATTGGAGTTGCCGATGCCGGTGGCGCACATCGAGACGGTGAGAATTGGAAGCACCCAGGAGCGAGAATGTATAACCACCAAAAGCAGAATTGCGCCCGTCCCCGCGTAGCCGAGTACGCCAAACCATAGACGCGCCTTAAACACTCCGATCTTCGCCGCCAATTTATCCGCCGCCGAGCCGGCGAAAATGTTAACAATCGCCATCGTGAACAGAGCTGCCGAAAGCACTTTGCCCATGCCCATGGTTGAAAATCCCCGGGAAAGGATGAGATAGCTCGGGACCCAAGTCAGAACGAAGTACCAGTAGTAGGAGGACAGCAGGATGGAGAGCGACATGGCCCAAACAGTGCGACTGGCGAGAATCGTATTCCAATCCCACTGCCGGGGCGCCGAACGGAGCACGGGCTCCTTTTTCGTTTGACGCGCGGCGCGCGGCGCATCGCGCGGCGCCGTAAAGAGCCAGAAGGGCAGCCAAATCAGCGCCCCCAGACCCGTGGCGGCGAACATCATGCGCCATCCGAACTTGGTCAGCAGAACGGCTCCCACAAGCGCCCCAAGCGCCGGGCCGACATTCTGTCCCGCGATATAGATCGAAGTCGGCAGGCCTTGTTCCTCACCCGCAAAGTTGTTCCGGATGAAGGCGATGCTCGCTAACGGAGCCGTCGATTCGGCGAGGCCCAGCAGCATGCGCAGGCTGATGAGCTCGCCCGTAGTGAGACACAGAGCAATGGATGCTGAAGCAATCGACCAGATGAGGAAACCGGCCGCGTAAGACCGGCGAATGCCGAAGCGATCCACGAGCGCACCGGCAGGAAATTGGAAGATGCCGTAAGTCCAGAAAAAAGCGGAGAGGATGATACCCATCGTAGCGGGATGGATTCGGAACTCCCGCATGATCGACGGGGCCGCAACACTGAGGTTGCCGCGATCGACGTAGTTGATGACGATGCCGAGAAAAACGAGACCAAGAACAAGCCAGCGACGCCTCATAGCGCCGGGCACCGGCTTGCGGAATTTTTTAGTGTGTAGATCATGAATAGTCTAAACGAGGCTAATGAGGATTGCATATTGTAGGGCGGCCTCGGGACGCCGATTTTTCGACGCTCAGAGGCCGCTGCTACGGAGAAAACCGCGGCGGCGGTGATCGGGCCGGGCGCCCTTGGAATCACCGGCGGACGTTCCACGGTCCAAACGTGTACATAAAGAAGCCGCCCAGCGCGGCGATCACCGCGCCCCACCATATCGCCGGGTGAACGCCCGATAGAATCGTATGGGGGGGGTGAGAAATCTCGGTCAGTCCGGTGATTAGAATGATGAGGCCGTAGATAACGAAAATGATTCCGACAAAGAACCAGACGGGAAGAGGCTCGCTCTTCCTGCTGCGACCCTCAACACCCGCGGCGGTATGACGAGGCGGCTCGCCGCCGCTGCTGCGCTTACTTTGAGATTTCTCTTCCACTCTCAAGCCTCCTTACCAGAAGACCCATTGCAGGATCAGGAAGACCACCAACGCGATGCCTGCCCAGAAGATTGGCCGTTGCCATAACGGATACTCACCTTCCGACGGAATCTCCGTGCAAGCGTAAACCAGGCCAGCGAGCTCTCGTTCCGGCCGCGGTTGAGTGAAGTAAGAGACGACGACGGTAACCACAACGCAGGCGATCCACGCCCATAGCGCCTGCCAAACATCCTGGGCCAGAGCCAGCGCCTTGGGATAAAAGGCGAAAATGCCGATGGTCCGGTGATCAAACTTCATCAACAGGAATATCGTGACGGAGACGACAGTGCCAACCAGAAGCCCCCAAAAGGCGCCCTTCGAGGTTATCCTTTTCCATAACATGCCCAGGATCACGGTGCCAAAGAGCGGCGCAATGAAAAAGCTGAAAAGCGCCTGAACGTAATCCATGATGCTGGCGAAATGCATTGCGACATACGCCGCGCCGATGCTTACCAGGACGCCGATGATGCTGCTCCAGCGCCCCATCTTGACGTAGTGCGAGTCGGTTTCGCGTTTGCGCATGAAGGGGCGGTAAAGATCGTAGGTCCACACGGTAGCGAAGGCGGAAACGTTGCCCGCCATGCCGGCCATGAAGCCGGCGATCAGCGCGGTGATGCCAAGACCCAGCAGCGCGGGGCCGCAATACCGAGACAGCATCAGCGGCAAGACGGCGTTGTAACTGAATTCGCCCGCCTTCTCCACACTCTGGGGAACGAGGTGAAACGGCAGGACGGCAAGGCAAAGCAGGCCGGGAACGATGACGATGAAGGGAATTGCCATCTTGAAGAATGACGCGATGACGGGCGCCATTTTCGCCGAGCGCAGGTCTTTGGCGGACATCACGCGCTGTACCACCAGGAAGTCGGTGGTCCAGTAGCCCATCGACGTCACCATGCCCAGGCCGAAAACGATGGCGACCCAGTTCACGCCCATCGGGTTCGAGCTGAAGTGTCCCAGATCCTTCCAGAGATGGGTGAAGTCCTGGCCGGGGAAGTTGGCATGAATGCGCGCCACCATGCCCTTCCAGCCGCCCGCCTCAACCAGGCCGAGTATGGGAATGAGAAGCGCTCCAAACCAGATAAGGAAAAACTGCACCACCTCGTTGAAGATGGCGGAGAACAGACCGCCCGCCGCGACGTAAGCGGCGACCACAATCGACGACACCCAGATGCTGAGGTGCAGGTTCCATCCGAGAAATACCTTCAACACCACAGCCATGGCGAACATGTTTACGCCGGACATGAGGATGGTCATCACGGCGAAGCAGATAGCACTCAGGCCGCTAGTGGCACGATCAAAACGGAGTTGAAGGTAGCCGGGAACCGAGTGGGTGCGTGAGATGTAGTAAAACGGCATCATTACAATGGCAAGGAAAAGCATCGCGGGGATAGCCCCGATCCAATACCAATGCGCCGCCAACATGCCGTATTCGTAGGCCGCCGCCGCCCACCCCATCAATTCAAGGGAACCCAGGTTGGCGGACATGAAGCTAAGGCCGGCCACCCACGCCGTCATCTCGCGGCCAGCGAGGAAGAAATCCTCACCGCTCTTGGTGTACCGCTTCAAATAAAAGCCGATGGCCAGCACCATCACGAAGAAAATGATGATGATGGCAAAATCAACGGCGTGGGGAGCAAGCAGAGGGGAGGTGGAAGATGACAGCCAAAAACCTGGGGATGCGAGCGCCGGGCTGATCATGGTTGCTTCTCGCAGTCAACGAACTCGTCTGTGATCCGGCTCGCGTGAAACCTTGTGAGTGGGGTGAATGCCGCTACAATTCGGCGCGATGTCCCCTTCGCGGCGCCGGGGCCGCGAAGGAGATTTAAGCCGGATGTCTCACCACTCATGGCCGTGCCAGCAGGAGGGCACAGACGAACGGTGGAGGTCCACCGCGCGTGCGGCAGGGCTGAAACCCTGCCCTCCTATCCCGGCCGCCGCGTGGGCGGGGCGTCCCGGTTAATCGCTTACCGTAATGGAATCGCCGGGTTGTGTCAAGCATTTTGACCCGTGGGAGGAACACGGCGCCGCCGGATTCTCCGGCGCCTGCGAACGTCATCCGTTTTGTGGCAAACTAGAGGTATGGCACGAGGTTGGGAAAGCAAGTCAGTGGAGGAGCAGATCGAGCTTGCCGGGTCTGGGCGGAATACTTCCGCCGGGCGTCAATCGGAAGAGGATCGCCGACGTCAGCGCGAGCGGGAGAGCCTGGAGCTTTCGCGCACACGGGTGATGCGGGATCTTGGCGCCGCCATGCACCCGCGGCATCGCGCGCTGCTCGAAGCGGCTCTGAAGCATCTTGATGAGAAAATCGCGGCGCTCTAACGCGGATTATTCAAGAAGTTCGGTTCGACAGTCAGGAGGGCACGGCCGCTTTTTCAAAATTGGGCCGTGCCGTTAAAAGGCGCCTTAGATTTCCTTGTCTTGCCGGATGAGCGGCTCGTTATAACGGGCC
>JBOGJT010000383.1:0-2882 GCA_050745065.1 Terriglobia bacterium | reverse complement strand
CCAGCGCCGAGGACGGCAGCTTCAACGTGGGGCCGGAAGGCGACCTGAAAGGCGGCGGCGCATCGCATAAGAAGCAACTGGCGATTTTTGCGGCGCCCACGGCGGGCGCTGCGTTGGCCGGAGGTTTGGGCCCGGGCATCGCGGTGGGTGTGGCAGCAGGCGTGGCGGCGATGATGATTCCCAAAGGAAAGCAAGCCATCTTACTGGCCGGATCGCTGGTTGGAATGAGGTTGGATGAAGATGTGACCATCAACCTGCCCCCAGGAACCTTCAACAGCCCCGGTGGCGCAAGCTCACCATCGACTCCTTCAAGCGGATCGTAGAATCAGCACCAATCCAGCCGCTCCACTATTCACGAAGCTCGCCGGCCGGAGCTTCAGCCCCGTTGAATTAAGACCATTCGGGATAACCGTTCCGTGCGTGCGAAACCGTTCCTCCGGCGCTGCTCAAGCCACGCCCTCCTGGCGCCAAAACGCGCTGCATAACAAATCCGAACCTCGCCGTGACCCGCGCGCTCTTCTTTGTGCCTTCGTGGTCCCGTGTCAAGCCGGCAGAAGCGAGCGGAATGGTTCAGTGTTCGATCCACCCTTTCGCCCGCTCAACGGCACGCCGCCAGCCTGCGTACAGCTGCTCGCTGCGGGAGCGTTCCAGGTTCGGCTCGAAGCGCATGATGTTTTCTGCCGACGGCGGTGATCCGGAAAGCGCGGTGCGCATCTCCGCGTCATTCGCCCAGAAGCCGGCGGCGAGGCCCGCAAGGCACGCGGCGCCGAGTGCGGTGGTTTCGGAAACAGGCGCGCGCTCGACCGGGATGCCCAGGATGTCCGCCTGAAACTGGCAGAGGAAGTTATTACGCGCGGCGCCGCCGTCCACGCGAAGCGCTTGCGGCTTACGGCCGGAGTCGCCCACCATGCAGTCAAGGACGTCCCGCGTTTGATAGGCCATCGATTCGAGCGCCGCACGGGCGATGTGGTTTCGATTGCTTCCGCGCGTGAGCCCGATGAGCGTTCCCCTCGCATATCCATCCCAGTAGGGCGCTCCCAGCCCGACAAAGGCCGGGACGAAGTAAACTCCCCCCGTGTCCGCGACGGCCTGCGCCATCGCCTCCGTGTCTTCCGCCTTCTCAATAATTTTCAGCTCATCGCGCAGCCACTGCACGGCGGCGCCAGCGACGAAGACGCTGCCCTCCAGGGCGTAGTCGGTAACTCCTCCCCGCTGCCACGCCACGGTTGACACCAGCCCGCTTTGCGATTGCACGATGTTCTGCCCCGTGTTCATCAGCAAAAAACAGCCGGTTCCGTAAGTATTCTTCGCGCTTCCAGGGGTGAGGCAGCCGTGTCCGAAAAGCGAGGCTTGCTGGTCGCCGGCGGCGCCCGAGATCGGTATCTGCCGATCCCCGCCCAAAAGGGTTGTCTCGCCCAGCGCGCCGCTTGAAGGTTTGATTTCCGCCAGCAAGGACGGTGGGATTTTGAAATAACGCAAAATCTCCTCGTCCCAGGCGAGCGTCCGGAGGTTAAAAAGCAAGGTGCGCGACGCATTTGAAACGTCCGTCACGTAACGTCTGCCTTGCGTCAGATTCCAGATGAGCCAGCTATCGATCGTGCCGCAGCAAAGGCGGCCCTGCGACGCGAGCGAGCGCGCGCCGGGAACGTGATCGAGCAGCCACGCGATTTTGGTGGCGGAAAAATATGCGTCGACGACGAGGCCGGTCTTCGCGCGCAGCGTGCCGCCGAAGCCCTCGCGGCGGATGCGCTCGCATTCGTCCGCCGTCCGGCGGCATTGCCAGACGATCGCGTGATAGAGCGGCTTCGAGGTTTGGCGGTCCCACATCACCACGGTCTCGCGTTGGTTGGTAATGCCGATGGCCGCGATTTCATCCGGCTGCACGTGCGCTTCGCGGACCGCCTGTTCCGCCACCGCCCGCTGCGATTCCCAGATTTCATCGGCGTCGTGCTCCACCCATGCCGGCTGTGGATAATACTGCGCGAACTCCCGGCTAGCCGAGGAGATCACATTCCCAGAGCGGTCAAAGAGCAACGCGCGCGAGCTGGTGGTGCCCTGATCGAGGGCCAATACGTAGGACAAGTTCATAGGCGACGCTTGGCAGTGCCGCTGCCGGAACCTGCCACACTGACTATACATCATAACCGCTCCGGCAAGCGAAGGGCGGAATCTGCCGCAGCAGGTTGTCATTTGCGCCCGGACGGATCGCGGCGGTTGCGGTCGTCGGGCGAGTATGTTTATGCTACCCTTAGAGGCAGATGAGTTCCGATCTTAGTCATGATGTTAACTGAAGGACAACTCGTAAAGGATAAGTACCTTATCCAGGGTGAAATCGCCAGCGGGAGTCTTCGACCAGCCTATCGCGCGCTGGACACGGAGTCTGGCGAACTCATGCTGCTCACGCCCGTGGCGCTGACTTCGGAGGAGGCGGAGGGCCTGCGGAGCGATCTCGAAAGGATCCGCTCGCTTGAACACCCGAATATCGCGCCGCCCGGCGAGATGGAAATGACGGAGCAGGGCGAAGCTTTCCTCGCCGCCAGGTTTGTTGAGGGTAGAACGCTCGAGGAAGTGATCCGCAACGAAGCGCCGCTGATGCTTTCACGCGCCTGCACTCTCGCCCGGCAAATGGGTATGGCCCTCGAAGCGGCGCATCACGCGGGAGTGATCCACGGAGACTTGACGCCATCCAACGTGACGCTCGTTCGGGATGAAGAAGAAGAAACCGCGATCATCTGCGGCCTTGGAATGTACCCTATCGAGCAACGCCTGTTTGTCAACCTGGCTCACCTGGCGGTTTCCGCGGATGGGCAGAGCCTCTTCGGAGCGCCCGAATATATTTCTCCCGAGCAAGCGGTGGGCACGAGCGCCGAAGCGCTGGACGG
>JBOGJT010000382.1:0-2853 GCA_050745065.1 Terriglobia bacterium | reverse complement strand
GACACCGGGGCGTAACGCTCATGAAGATAAAGCTCGACCGTTTCCACTCCCGCGCGGTTCCCTGTGTTTTCCACATCCACGCTCACCTGCGTCTTCCCTCCAGCCAGAATCTGGGGCGGTGCGATGCACAAGTTGCTGAATTGAAAATGTGTATAGCTAAGGCCGTAACCAAAGGGATAGAGCGGCGTTATGGGCATATCAACGTATCTGCCCGTTCCGTAATGCTGCATTCTGTAAAGCTTGGAAGGTTTGTAGTCATAATAGTCCGGCAACTGGCCTACAGTGCGAGGAATTGTGATCGCCAAACGGCCACTCGGGTCGTAATTACCAAAAAGCACGTCCGCTACCGCTTCTCCCCCACGCTCCCCAGGATTCCATGCCTCCACGATCGCCGGCACGTGCGCCGCCGTCCAGCGGATGGAAAGCGGCCGGCCGTTAATCAGCACTACCACCGTCGGGGTGCCCGTCGCGTAGACGGCCTTAATGAGATCCTCTTGAACCCCCGTCAAGTCCAGGCTGGCCACATCGTACCCTTCCCCGTCCGTCGGATGCCCGTGGCCCACCCCGCCATGCTCTCTCCGCGCCTGCTCGCCGACCACCACGATGGCTACACTCGCTTGCCTCGCCGCCCGAACAGCCGCCGGGAAGCCGCTCTTGTCCTGATCGTTCACGTTGCAGCCCTTGGCGTAAATCACGCGCGTTGCAGGCGAGACCTGAGCTTTGATGGCAGCCAGGACCGTTTCCATCGGCTGAAGGATGACCCTGGGCGCATAGTCACCAACCATATTTTGTGCATTGTCGGCGTTCGGGCCGATCACCGCGATGGACTTCAAGTCTTTTTTGAGCGGCAAAAGGTTGTTCTCATTCTTCAAGAGAACGGTTCCTTCCCGCGCCGCTCGGAGAGCCAGTTCCTGATGAGCTTGCGAGTGAACGACGCTTACCGCCCGGTCCACGTTCACGTATGGATGCTCGAAGAGACCCAGCTTGAATTTCATCCGCAGCACGCGCCGCACCGCCCGATTCACTAACGCCACCGGCACTCGCCCTTCCTCTACATTCTCGATCAGCGGCCCCATATAGGCTGGCTCGTAGGTGATGTCTAAATCTACCCCCGCCCGCAGCGCCAGCGCCCCCGCCTGCTTCTGCGTCGGCACGATATCTTCGTAAATCAGCGTTCCAAACCCGCCCCCTTCGCTCATCACAATCCCCTTGAACCCGAGTTGATGGCGAAGGATATCGGTGAGCCAATTCACGGAGGAGTGGACAGGCACATCGTCCACCTCCGGATATCCCGCCATCACGCCTAAGGCTCCGGCATGAAACGCCGCAATCCACGGCGGCAGGATAATCTCCCGAATGTATCTCTGCGACAACTCGATCGCCCCTCGTTCCAGCCCGCTCACCGGCTCGCTTTGCGTCGGAAAGTCCGTCATCAGCGCGATCACCTTGTCCGGCGCATCGATGCTCGTCCCCTGCGCACCTTCCACAATGCTCCGGGCGATCTCGGAGCCCAGGTATGGATCTTCGGTGTATCCCTCTTCATTGCGTCCCATTCTCGGATCACGATCCAGCTCCAGCACCAGCGTCGACAGGACGTGAATTCCCACCGCGCGAGCTTCCTGAGCCGCAGCCGCGTAGATCGCTCGGACTAAAGGCATGTCAAACGAGCTGCCAATCGCCAGCCCTTCCGGAAAAACCGTTGCCCCAGGGAACATTGCCCCGTGAGTGCCTTCCTCGTCTTCCAGGAGCGGGATTTTGAGGCGCGTTTGGGTGAGGGCGATTTTCTGAAGCGCATTGAAGAACTCGGCCTGCTGACGCGGGCCTTTGTGCAGGATTGTGTCGGCAAGGGTAAAGAAGCCGCAGCCCGGACCGATCTGGTTGGTATAAGTTCCGGCGGCAAATCTTTTGCACGCCGCCATCTTTTCCGGAATCGTTCGCCCGAGCTCGCTAACGTAAACACACGGCAAGTTGAGCTGCCCCACTTTCTCCTTGAGCGTCATGCGGCTCATTAGATCGTCCACTCGTTGCCCGATGGGCTGCTTCGGATCGAGATAGATCGGGACTCCAGCAATCGATTGTGCGTAGAGCTGCGACACACCCGGCAGCGCAAGCCCCAGAAAGATAATGAGAACACTCGTCAATTTGGGCCAAAGTTTATTGCCTCCCAGACCATGTTTGCACTCGTCCAGATCGCCAAAATCTCTTGTGGTGGATACCCTGTGCAATGGGTCGTCACGCAGATTCAACATGTTGGTGCCTCCGTCGCGGAAGTTGGAAAGCCTGCCAAAAGCAGACTTGCATACCCTACTCTGATTTCGCGCCACAATGGGCCAATTCAGGGCGAAAAATCCGTGCGCGACGTTATAAACAGATTTGCCTCTTGTCGAACCTTCGCAAGTCAGGGCGCCGAAGCTGCTGGAACGCCGGTTGGCAAACGATTCCAATTGGCCCAAAGCGAGTTCGCGTGAGAGGGCAGCAGCCCGCCCATATTCTGGCGCACTTGGCAAGCGAGCCAACCGCCGCGTATGCGTGGCAATGGTGGTCTTAGAACAGAAACTTGATCGCTAGTTGCCCAACGCGGGCAGGTCTTGCGCTCAAGACCAAACCAAAAGTCGAGTCGAGGAAATCGCCATCCGGGTTATTGAACTGCGCGTGGTTGAAGGCGTTGAAGAACTCACCACGGAATTCAAGCGCCTTGGACTCACTGATATGGAAATCCCGAAGGAGCCCAATGTCCCAGTCGTTAATGCCCGGGCCGGCAAAGAACCGGCGGCTGCTATTTCCGAGGCTCCCGATAGGCTCCCGGCTGAAGAGCGATGTATTGAAATAAGGAAGGCCGGAGCGCGGGTTAGT
>JBOGJT010000381.1:0-9090 GCA_050745065.1 Terriglobia bacterium | reverse complement strand
TCGCTCACCGCTTTCCCCATCATTGAGACGCAGGCCGGCGACATCTCCGCCTACATTCCGACCAACGTGATTTCTATCACCGACGGCCAGATTTATCTTCAAGCTGACCTGTTTAATTCCGGCGTGCGGCCCGCGGTGGACGTGGGCCTTTCTGTCTCGCGTGTGGGCGGCAACGCCCAGATCAAGGCCATGAGGCAGGTGGCCGGGACCTTGCGTCTCGACCTCGCGCAGTACCGCGAGCTGGCGGCCTTCGCCCAGTTCGGCAGCGACCTCGACAAGGCCACTCAGGCGCAGTTGAATCGCGGCCGCCGCCTGACGGAAATCTTGAAGCAGAATCAATACGAGCCGCTCCCCGTGGAAAAGCAGATTTTGATTATCTTCGCCGGCGTCAACGGATTCCTGGATGGTCTCGAGGTAGACGAATGCCGTCCGTTTGAAAAGGGCCTGTACGATTTCGTTGGGGCGTCTTACCCGAGCCTCCTCGCCACTATCGCCAGCAAGAAGAACCTGGACGATGAGCTGCGCGGCGCCATTCGCAAGGCGCTCGACGAATATCAGGCCCAATTTAGGGCAGAGCAATCCGCGACCGCGAAAACCGCGTAATGGCGCATTTCTTCTAACGGCGGCCGCGCTTACCGCCGTTTGCCCGAGCGCCTCTGGAAATGGTACCGTGCCCAATATTCTTGACCTACGCCGCCGTATCCGGTCGATAAAAAACACCCAACAGATCACCCGCGCCATGAAGATGGTCGCGGCGGCCCGGCTGCGGCGCGCGCAAGAGCGGGTGATCCAGGCGAGGCCATACGAATCGCTCATGCGCCAGTTTCTCTCGAGTCTCGCCGCCCGCGCGGACGACCGCAGCCACCCGCTGCTGGCTGAACGCCCCATGCGCAGAGTGCTCCTCGTGCTCGTAACGGCGGACCGCGGGCTGTGCGGCGCGTTTAACACCAACCTGCTGCGCGCCGCCCGAAAATATCTGGAGGAGAGTAAGGGCGTCAGCGTCGAGATGATTGCCGCCGGGCGCAAGGGGCGAGATTTTTTTCGTCATCGCGACGTGAAAATGGCGGGCGAATACACAAATCTTTTTCAGCGCCGCGTGGAGTTTGCAGACGCCAGAAAACTCGCAGCTCAGATCATAGAGCTTTATGCGAATGAGTCCGTTGACGCCGTCGATCTGATCTACAACGAGTTCAAGTCGCTCTTTGCTCCCAAGCTGGTTACGGAACGCCTTCTTCCGATAAGGACGGAGAGCTCGAATCCCGGTGAGACGCCGGTCGACTACATTTATGAGCAGCCTCCCGGTGAGATTTTCGCACACTTGCTGCCGCAGTATATCGAAGCGGAGGTTTACGGAGCGCTGATCGAATCACAGGCCGCGGAGTACGCCGCCAAGATGACCGCGATGGATACGGCCACGAATAATGCCACCGAGCTGATCGCGTCCTATACGCTTCACCTGAACCGCGTTCGCCAGGCGGCGATTACAAAAGAGATTATCGAGATCGTGAGCGGCGCTGCGGCGCTGTAAAGAAGCGATCAGCCCTCTGCTGTCAGCAAGAATGGCAACGCACCACTGTCGGGTGTCGAGCGCAGGTTCCGCGCCGTATTGCTTTCTTGCTGATAGCTGACAGCTGAGTGCTGATGGCTTTTCTCCCCGAAAGGATTCCCGTGGCAGAAACAAAGAACGGCAAGGTGGTTGAGGTAACGGGGCCCGTGGTGGTCGTTGCCTTCGAGGAAGGGCATCTTCCCCCCATCTTTAACGCGGTGCGGATCACGTCCGAAGGCTACGAGTCACCCTTCCCGATCAACGTCGTCGCCGAGGTGCAGCAGCACCTGGGTGAAGGCCGCGTGAAGTGCGTGGCGATGGAGCCGACGGACGGCATGGTGCGCGGGATGAAGGCGGTTGACGAGGGTGAGCCGATCACCGTGCCCGTGGGTAAAGCAACACTTGGCCGCATCCTCAACGTGATCGGCGAGCCGGTGGATAATCTCGGGCCGGTTGTGACGGATATGCGCTCGCCCATCCATCGCCACGCGCCCGCGCTCGACGAGCAGAGTAACCGCCTGGAAATGTTTGAGACGGGCATTAAGGTGGTGGACCTCATCGAGCCTTACCTGAAGGGCGGAAAGACGGGGCTCTTCGGCGGCGCTGGCGTGGGCAAAACGGTTATCATCATGGAACTCATCAACAACGTCGCCATGAAGCACGGCGGCGTTTCGGTCTTTGCCGGGGTTGGCGAGCGCACCCGCGAGGGAAACGACCTGTGGCTGGAAATGACCGAGTCAGGGGTGGTCACACCGGGTAATTCTGAAAAGTCCAAGGCCGCGCTGATCTACGGCCAGATGACCGAGCCTCCCGGCGCGCGGCTGCGGGTGGGCTTGACAGGGTTGACCGTTGCCGAATATTTCCGCGACGTTGAAGGGCAGGACGTGCTGCTCTTCATTGACAACATTTTCCGCTTCACCCAGGCGGGCTCCGAAGTTTCGGCCCTTCTCGGCCGCATGCCGTCTGCGGTGGGGTATCAGCCGAATTTGTCGTCCGAGATGGGTGAACTCCAGGAGCGCATTACCTCTACGAAGAAGGGTTCGGTGACGTCGGTGCAGGCGGTATACGTACCCGCGGACGACCTGACCGATCCCGCGCCGGCTACGACGTTTGCTCACCTCGACGCCACCACCGTGCTCTCGCGCCAGATCGTCGAGCTGGGCATCTATCCTGCCGTCGATCCGCTCGCTTCTTCATCGCGCGTGCTCGACCCCCGCATCGTGGGGCGCGATCACTACGACGTGGCCCAGCAGGTGAAGGCTATTCTGCAAAAATACAAAGACCTGCAGGACATTATTGCAATCCTTGGCATTGACGAGTTATCAGATGAAGACAAGCAGATTGTCGCGCGTGCGCGCAGGATTCAAAAGTTTCTTTCGCAGCCCTTCTTTGTGGCCGAGCAATTCACCGGCCTCGAGGGGAAATATGTGAAGCTGGAAGACTCGATTCGCAGCTTCAAAGAGCTAGTGGAAGGCAAGCACGACGACGTGCCCGAGCAGGCGTTTTATCTGGTTGGCTCCATCGACGAGGCACTCGAGAAGGCAAAAACTCTGAAGACGAGTGAGAAGTGACGGCGGGCAGGGTCTCGTAGACGATTGCTTCCAGGTCTTCGGCGTCGTTCCATGATCCGGCTAGAGACCTTGAAGGCGCAGACCCGCTCGGCGCGTTTTTGCTCAAGCATGAATGCGACCCCCTATGGCAATATTTATCGAAAAACCGGCGGTCGTGCCGGCGGCGGGAACAAAGCCTAAATCTATCGAAGAATTTATTGGGATGGTGAATTCGGGTACTTCAGCCCTGAGCGTTGCGCGGATGAAAAGCCCGCAGGGTTGGATGGAACCCGGGCAGCGGCCGGAGTTTGACGAATACACCGTCGTGCTGGCGGGCGCAGTGCGGGTGAAGCTTGCGGATCGGGAATTTGAAGTGGCAGCGGGACAAGCCGTGCTGGTGGGCAAAGGCGAATGGGTGCAGTACAGCACGCCCAACCCGGAGGGCGCGGAATATCTTTCTGTTTGCACGCCGGCCTTTTCACCGGCGACGGTCCACCGCGACGGAACCGGAGCCGAGCGAAGCTGACGCAATGAGGATTCCGTGTTATCGCGGCGCTGTGTGCTGTAACAGCGGCGGCGAACCACGGGCCATCGCCCCTCGGAGAGCGCCCGCACAGCGAAAACGCCGCCATAATACGTAATCCTCAGTAAGCTCCGGGACTTTCACGTTCGATTGATCTGGTCATCTATGGAGACAACACTTCCCCACGAGATCGATCTGCAACTGGTCACGCCAGAGCGCCGCGTGATTTCCGCGACCGTGAACGGCGTGACGCTGCCGGGCGCGAGCGGCGAATTGGGTATACTTCCCGGCCACGCGCCCCTCGTCTCGGAGCTTTCCCCGGGCGTGGTTACGTTCGAGCGGGAGGGGTCCGCGCAGGCGTTGGCGACGGGCTCCGGCTTCGCGGAAGTATTACCCGGAAGGGTGACGGTGCTCGTGCAGACGGCCGAGACGCCGGACGAAATTGACCTCGATCAGGCACGCCGCGCAATGCAGCAGGCAGAGTCGCGGTTGAAGAAGCCCGTCACTTCCGAGACAGGCATGCACGAAGCTCAGGCTGCCCAGGATGATTTAACGCTCGCAACGGCCCGCATCGCTGTGTCCACGGGGATCGCGCCTAAACGCGGCTAAACGAGCGTCTGTGAACGGCGTGGATCGTCAAATGGGAGTCGAATGACTTTGTGATGCAACCCATCAAAATGTACACGTCAACGTGGTGCCCTGATTGCTGGCGAGCCAAACATTTTCTTAAGCAAAACGGCATTCCTTTCCAGGAGATCAATATTGAGGAGGCTGACGGTGCGGTGGATTGTGTGATTGCCGCGAATGAAGGCAAACGCCGCGATCCTACGTTCGATCTTGACGGCCGCACCTTTCACTGCTCGCCCTACGACCCGCAAAGACTTGCGCAACAGTTGTGCCTGAACTCCGGTGATGTAAATCCGGATCGGAACGGCTGACGGCCGTTCGTTTGATCCCTTCCACCGAGGAATGTTTCTCGATTCCGCTTCAGGGCGCGGCGCCCACCCGGCCCGCTCCCATCCTCTGTTACAATTAATCCGGTGCTCAGCGCTTTTTTTGCTGAGGATCACATTTGATGGTGAGGGCATTCGCCGTGCCGGCGCTCCCGGAGCGCCGGAAAATCGGTGGCCGGATGCCGCCGCTGCGACGGTTGGCGCCAGTCTCACATGTAATCGCCATTAGGTTCTGCCCGATGTTCTCACGCCACAACCGGATGATGGGCGTTTTCTATGCCCTCGTAGACGCGCTGCTCGCAATCGCCAGCTTCTGGGCCGCCCATCTGATCCGGGCGAATCTTTCCAGCCTGCGGCCTCTTTATCCCGTCGTCTTTTATCTCTGGATCCTTCCGGTGGTGGTGGTTCTGTGGATCGGGGCGGGATGGGCCACGGGCGTTTACCGCGACGTGCACATGGTGGGACTTCGGCGAGCGCTTTTCGATCCCGTCAAAGTGGCCTTTTGCGCGATGCTTTTGCTCTTTGCCGCTACGTCCATATTCAAAGTGGACTACATCAGCCGCGCGCTTTTGGGAATTTACGCCGCGATCGAGTTTTTTTTGATGATTGCGTTCCGGCTGGCGGCGTACTGGGGAAAGCTAGGCGCTTCCGTCGCCGGTCACCGGAACTTTCTTCTGGCGGGCACGCCGTCTGAGGCGGTCGAGATTGCACAGGAGATCGAGGCCAACGAGTCGCGCGGAATGCGTCTGGCTGGATTTGCGCGCTTTGGCGGCGCGCCGGGGCGCCCAACCCCATCTGGGCTGAACGGCGCGGCAGGTACCGCCGCCCTCGACCAGCGGGGCCTTCACCGCGCCTATCCAGTCTACGAAATCCGCGACCTGCCCGAATTGCTGCGCCGTCACGTGATCGACGAAGTCATTTTTGCTGTTTCGAAGGATGACCTCGACGAGCTAGAAGACGCGTTTCTGATATGCGAGCTCGAGGGGGTGAAAGCACGGCTTTCGTTGAGTTTCTTTCCCCACGCCATCTCCCGTGTTTCGCTTGACCGTCTGCGCGGGAGGCCGCTGCTTACTTTCTCCTCCACCCCGGAGGACGAACATTTCATGCTTCTGAAGCGGTTCGCGGATTTCACCATGGCCGCGGCTCTCGTGGCCCTTCTGTCTCCCGTTTTTCTGTCCCTGGCTGTGCTGATCAAGCTGACGTCGAGAGGGCCCGTGTTTTTCCGTCAGACGCGCTGCGGACTAGGCGGCAGACGATTTACGTTGTATAAATTCCGCTCCATGCGCGCGGACGCAGATCAACGCCGCGAGGCCCTCCGAGCGTTGAACGAGATGGATGGACCGGTGTTCAAGATCAAGAACGATCCGCGCTGCACGGCGGCCGGACGGCTGATGCGGCGCCTGAGCCTGGACGAGCTGCCACAATTACTGAATATCCTGAACGGGGACATGTCGTTCGTGGGACCGCGCCCGCCTCTGCCCGAAGAAGTGGAGCAATACGAGCGGTGGCAGCGCCGCCGCCTGCGAATGCAGCCGGGGCTCACGTGTCTTTGGGCTCTCGAGGGCCGCAGCCATCTGGATTTTAAGCGTTGGATGGAGCTGGACCTGGAGTACATTGACCACTGGTCCCCATTGCTTGATTGGAAGATTCTACTGAAGACGATTCCCGTAGTACTGTTGGGCCGAGGCGCGTTTTAGCGGGTTGCCGGGAGGGTCTGAAAATACGTCATTCTAATGAAGTGTCCGCCAAACAGCTATACATCAGAATCCGGGTGGCGCACGCATGGCCGCTTCTTGCCATGTGTGCGGCATTCAAGAGTCGCACACATCGCAACACGCGCCATGTGTGCGCCACCCATGGAAACGGATTGTCCCCTATTATCGGACACCACGCTCATAGCAGCGGATTCGGCTCGCCCACCGGGGCATTGACGGAGGGGTTCCCTTGCGGCATCTGATCCTGAGTGACCTTCACGCGGGCCTCGAGGCGCTCGAGGCGTGTTTTAAGTTGGCCGAGGGAAAATACGATGCCGCTGTTTGCCTGGGTGACATTGTTGGCTACGGCCCGGACCCAGAGGCGGTGATTGACCGCATACGGAAACAAACCTCGCTGATGATCCGCGGAAATCATGATAAAGCCTGCTGTGGAATCACTAGCGCGGAGGACTTCAATCCGTGGGCCAGGGCCGCGACTTACTGGACGCGGGCCTCTCTTGACGAGGCGCATCTCGGCTTTTTGCACGAGCTTCCCGCGGGTCCCATGGACGTTGCAGGGTTCTCGATTGTCCACGGATCAGCGCGGGACGAGGATCAATATGTCCTGAGCGATGCCGACGCGCTACCGTTATTGCAGAACCAACGGCAGCCCGTCGTGTTTTTCGGACATACCCACCTTCAGGGCGGATTTTCTCTCAACAGTGCGGGCCGTTTGCAGCGAATTCCAACCGGACACGGTGATGACGAGCAGGATGCTTGCGCAACGACCGTGCGCCTGGACGAGGAAAGCCTCTACCTGGTGAATCCCGGTTCTGTGGGGCAGCCGCGGGATGGAAACTGGCGCGCAGCCTTTGCCATATTTGACGACACTGGGCGCAGCGTGCAATATTACCGGACAGTTTACGATCTCGCCTCAACCCAACGCAAAATGTTTCGCGCCGGCCTGCCCGAACCGCTGATCCGCCGCCTTGAAATGGGACGTTAACCGTGGGCAGCGTACGCGGCAGAAAGTCATGCTCCCAATTCGATTTCGGTTACGCATGCCCTTCGGCGGAATGAATTCCGGTTCCGGCTAGCGCAGGCCGGCAATATATTCCTGGAGCGCTTCATCCCACGCCCGCAGAGCGGGGAATCCAGCCTGCCGGAGCGCGTTACAGTCCATGACGGAATAGGGCAAGCGCCGGGCGGGCCGCTCCATCTCGTCGAGCGTTTTGCCGGTGATCGCCAACGCGTTGAGACCCGCCATCTCCGCCGCGCGGCGTGCAAGCTCCAGGCGCGTACAGGAGCCGCTGTTAGCAAGGTGATACAGCCCGTATTTCTTCGCTTCGATCACGCCGCACATCGCTCGCGCGAGATCAAGCGTATAGGATGCGTTGCCCAATTGATTGGACGGCGCTACGTGGGTTTTGCCCTCCTCGATCCGGCGCAAACCCTTGTCAACAAAGTTCTCCTTGCCCGGACCAAACAGGACTGAGACACGGAAGATCCAATATTCACCCGTCTCTTGCACGATGCCTTCGGCGCGCAGCTTGGTGCGGCCATAGACCGTGAGCGGTCCCGTTGGATCGCCCTCCCGATAAGGCCGCTTAAGCCTGTTGAGGCCGTCAAAGACGGCGTCCGTCGAGATATAGACAACGCGTGCGCCGCAGCTATGCGCTGAGTCACAAACGTAGCGGGTTCCGTGAACGTTCACGGCGTAAGCGCGCGCGGGGTCGCCTTCACACGTGTCAGGATTTGGAATGGCCGCGGCGTGAATTACGACCTCGGGCTGGATACGTGAGAACACGGCCTCGACTTCTTCCGCGCGCGTGATATCCACGTCGCCGTGCGTGAGGGGAACCACGGTATGCCGTTCATTAAAAACCTGCGCCAGCCCGTACCCGAACAGCCCGGCTGCGCCGGTGATGGCGATCTTCATGTTGACCCTTTTATCGCAGTGGCAGCCACCCGGCCGCAACGCGTTATGGCTTTGCGGCGGGCGCCTGTTCAAGAGCCTCGACGTAGCGCCGCAACAAATCCGTACATCGCTCGGCGAGTTCGTCAGGCTTCATGTGGCGCGCGTCGACCTGGGTTCGCGGACCGGGCGGCGGAGGTGGTTGGCCTTTTTTAGGACCTTTATTCAGGATATCCACCTGCCACAGGCGCGCTCCCGTCACCCAGTTAACGATTGCCAGCGAGAAGATGGACGGGGGTTTGCGCGGGCGCCGTATACGCGGCCCCACGCCGCGGGGCGTTGAGAGGCCGTTGTCTTCCGGCGTTCGGGCGCTGAGGACAAGGTCAACGCCCTCGCTATTGGCCGAAACCTGGTATTTCCCCCACGCCCGCAAATCCTGAATGATCCACTGATCCAAGTTGTCCGGCATCGGTTTGACATAAATCGATTTGGCCGTCACCAGACGGCGGGCGCCAGCGGCGGGCGAAGTCTGCGCCCACAAGCCGATGGGAGCAAGAAGCACTAAGCCCGCGATCATGGTCACCAATGTCTTTTGATTCATCACGCGCTCCGCGGTAAAGGTTGTAGAGCCTCGGTTGCCCTGAAAGTGGCGGACTCAAACATCGCGCGGCGCGCATGGTGTACGCGCCACGCGGACTCGCTACAGGCGCACGGGAACGCCCCGCTCCCGCAAATATTCCTTGAGACCGCGCAGGGTATACTCTTGAAAATGAAAAATGGAAGCGGCGAGCGCGGCGTCTGCCGCCCCTTGCAGAAGGACGTCCGCAAAGTGCTGCATTGCTCCCGCGCCGCCGGAGGCAATCACGGGGATGTGCACGGCGTTCGAGACCGCAGCCGTTAGCTCACAGT
>JBOGJT010000380.1:0-9614 GCA_050745065.1 Terriglobia bacterium | reverse complement strand
TGCACTGCTGCTGCGACAGCATTTCGACGATCCGTTCGAGAACGAGCCCCACAACTTCCGAGCGCTTGCGGAAGCTGTTGTCGCACCAAACCTCCAGGGCCCTGAACGTGGTCAGCGAGACCCGCGTGCAGATAGGCATTTCCATCTTCTCTTTTTTTCTGGCCATAGTGAGTGCCCCGTATATGCCGCGATCCGCCGGCTGAGGAGCGAAAGCGGATAGAGGCTCCCAAGTGAGGCCGTCGATGCGCGCTCCCCCCTGACGTCCTTCCGACTGGTTACTCATAAGTAAACATTAGCACGACGGTTTGAGACGAAGGAGACAGATGGGACAAACGAGACGGTTTTTTGTGAAGCGCCGCTCAAAGGCATTAGAGTGGCGTCATTCCGGAGGGGGCAGGAGGCGTCAAAGTGTTTCGCAAGTTGCTGATTCCACGCGACTAGTTCTATCGGCTTACCTCACTCAAGCAGCAAGAAATTGCGGCGCTGGGCAGCAAGATCATAAGCCATTTTTTTCAATGATCTATCTGCCTACTATCGGCGCGATTTCTTCGCTTCGGCCAAAATATCCGCGCGCCGCCTTCCCGCCCGGACAGCCGCGCGATTTTCACGGCAGAGGGGCAGGGCGGCGCGCGAAAGACACGACGGCGGGCTAAAGTTTCTTAAGTATCTTGGTAACGGGGGTGAACCGCGTTGCAGTTGGATCGAGCTGCTCGTGAGGCGTATCCATGGGGTGATCCACCTCAGCGAGCTGCGCTGGATAATTCAGCGCGGCATCTAGCCATTTCGCCAGCAGGTCTTGCGGCGCCTGGCCAATATAATTAAAGACGGGCCTGCCCGTGTTGTCAAGGACTACCGTTTGCGGTATGTCGCTGGCGAAATATTTCTGTACGAGCTTGTTTTGCGCGGCTGACCATCCGTACTCAAAATCAATCACAACGAAGTGCACGCGTCCCCGGTATTGATTGTAGAGATTTACCGTAGTGCGCGCCTGCCGTTTGGCGTTGTAGCAGAACTCCGCGTAAAAAATAATATAATTTACCTCGCCCGGCTTTACGGTGCCGAGCATGTCGTCGCCGCTGATCAGCGCGCCCTGATGGCCGTTCTTCTGGTAATTTAAGTGTGGGTTCAGAACCAGATTGTCCGCCCCGATCACCATCGGAGGCAGGAAAAGCACAATCGCAAAAAGAGCGATGCATCCGTATCTATTCATTTCGCAACAGGTATCCTTTTGATTTGATCCGGAGGCCGGGCGAAAGCCGGCCTCGGGCGTTGATTCAGGACTGCAAATTATCGGTCCACGATCTCCCGCATCGGCGTTCGGAGGCGGCTCCGGCCCCCTCGGGAAGCACCGCAGAAGCCTGCGCTATACAAGACGTTATAACTCCGCGATGTTTGACACTGTAACGCGCGCCGACGGTCGCCGTCTTTTATAATGCGCCGTAACCGCAACCCGCATCCGCCCCACAAGCGCCTACCAACACAGCATCCCCTCCCGAGATTAGATGCTACGTCCCGCGCGAAAGCTGCGTCTTGATCCGTCAACGGTCCTCGCCAAGCCAGTGGCCGATAGCCTGCAGCGCTGGAACGTTGTCACAAACGGCCTTAAACGCCGCCGTGATCGGAACCGCGAGCACGAGTCCCATCGCGCCCCACAACCACCCCCATAGCATCATGGCGAGGGTTACAGAAAGTGCGTTCAGGCGCACCCGGCTACCCACCAGCTTGGGCGTCAAAACGTTAATCGAAAAAAAGTGAACCACAGAAACGGTAATCGCGATCACGATGATGGGTGTGGCGTGATCGAACTGCATCAGCGCCACGAGGAGAGGCGGCAAAACGGCCAGCGCGACCCCGATGTAAGGAACCAAGTCTACCACGGCGGATATTCCGGCCAGGATCAACGCGTAACGAAGGTGGATACCGAGGTAAACCGGCGCGATGATGGCCATCGAAACGAGCGCCACAAGCACATTGCCAAGAACATACTCGCGAATCATGCTGCCAATCGAGTTGAGAATGGTCTCAACCTGCTCATGATGCTCTTCTGAAAACAGCCGTACGGTGGCCGATTGCAGGTGCTTTTTCGAAGTGAGCATGAAGAAAACGAGAAACGGAATGAACATCACCGTAACGGTAAAGGTGTAAAAGGAGCCAATCCCGCGCAGCAGGAATTGCGTCCAACCTTCCGATTGCTGCTGCACCTGCACGGTAGGCACGGCACTCTCCTGCCCGGTCGCGAAGGGCGTGGCGCTCTGGCGAAGGTGGCTGAAGATATTCTCGTAATGCTCGACAACCTGCTTGACCCGCTGTACAAGAGCCGGAATATCCTCGACGAACGCCGCCGCTCGGTCGTAGACAAGGTAAACGAGAAGATAGATGAGCCCCAGTGCGATCACCACCATCACCGCGGCGCCCATCCAGCGCGGAAAGCGGATGCGCTCGAGCAGGCTCACGCCGGGATCGAGCACGAAGGCGATCAAGATTGAGACAATCAGCGTGATCAGCACCGAGCTCGCGTAATAGATGCAGACAAAAACGATCGCAGCGGCAATGATCCGCAGGCTCGCACTTGAGGTGATGGCAGAAATCGGGCGATCCAGCTTGAGGTCAGGCATAGGTATCCCGCATGATTTTAGCCCGCTCTGCTGTCAAATTCCAGGCGCGAGCGTGAGATCTCATTCCAACCTGATGATGGCCGCCATGGGTAACTTATGGGAGGGTAGCGCGTTCCGGGCGCCGTAACAACGTTGCAGCGGCGGCCTCTGGCCGCCGGTTTTCCGGCGCTCCCCGATTGCATCGGGACAGGCTCCGAGCGCCGCTAGAGCGAATTCTGTCACGATGGTACGTAATCCCCAGCGGGATGGGGCAGCGCGGGCTTTCTGAAGTAGCCGGGAATGCGCGTTCCGCAAAATTCGCAGCGCCCGTCCTGGCTGATGCGCACGCCGCTCACCTTGTGCCACCAACGCTTCACTAAGGTGCGCTTGCAGCCTGGACAGACGGTGTTTCCCCCATCCGAATAAATGTTTCCCTCGTAAACAAATTTCAGGCCCATTTCGAGAGCGATCTGGCGTGCTCGGTGCAGCGTCTCCGGCGGGGTGTTGGGCTTATCCCGCAGTTTGAAGTCAGGATGAAACGCAGTGAAGTGCAGCGGCACATCGTCGCCCAGGTTTTCCAGGATCCAACCGCAAAGCGCCCGCGTTTCTTCGCCTCCGTCGTTGAGCGTCGGAATCATCAGATTGGTGATCTCGATCCAGACACCGGTTTCGTGCCGCAACGTCATGAGCGTATCCAGCACCGGCTGCAGGTGGGTAAGGGTGGTCTTGGAGTAGAAGCGCTCGGTAAAAGCCTTCAGGTCCACGTTGGCCGCGTCAATGTGCTGGTAAACATCAAAAAGGGCCTCGCGGGTGATGTAACCGTTCGTGACCATCACCGTCTTGAGGCCCGCCCTGTGCGCCACCTTGGCGATATCCACCACATATTCCGCCCAGATGGTCGGCTCGTTGTAGGTGAATGCAACGGCCGGGCAGCGGTTAATGATGGCGGCCCGCACAGCGTCCTCTGGCTCAAGGTGCTCGGAATGAATCTGGTCAGCCTTCGATTTTGAGATGTCCCAGTTCTGGCAGAAGAAGCAACCCATATTGCACCCGGCCGTGCCGATTGAGAGGATTCGCGCGCCCGGCATGAAATGGTTGAGCGGCTTCTTTTCAATGGGGTCGATCTGGAGCGCGGCAGGCTGCGCGTAGCCAAGATTATAGAGCTTGCCCGCCACGTTTTTGCGGATGAAGCAGAAGCCCGCTTGCCCTTCGCCGATGTGGCAGTGCCGCGGGCAGAGGTAACAGTGGGCGCGGCCGTCCTGGAGCGTTTCCCACCAGCGCGCTTCGTGCAAGCCTACCGTGAGCGGGTTGGCCACCGCAACGCCCATGGTCTTTTCCTCTAACCTCGATTCTGTGCCGGTGCGCGCGGGTTGTCAACGCGCGGAGCTGTTTCCAGGACGAACCCGGGCCAAGTCGTCTAAAACGGGCGTGTTGCCGCGTTCTTCTGGCTCTCGATGCGAACGCGGCGATCCGCAACCCGGAGCTATTAGTCAGACGTGAAAGGTTGTGGGTCGAACCATAGACAAAGCCTCAACCTCGGTCTACCTTGGGTTTTCGGCGATTTTCCTGTACACTCGGAAATGGTTGAACACTCTCAGGTTACTGCGAAGGAGCGATTGCGCGTATGTCGTCAGTGATGAAGACCCTTTTTCTGAATCCGCCTAGCTTCAAGGGTTTCGATGGAGGATCAAGCGCCCGCTACCCGGCCACGCGGGAAATCCCCTCATACTGGTATCCGGTTTGGCTCAGCTATCCAGCCGGGATGCTGGAGGGTAGCCGGCTTCTCGACGCCTGCCCGCACGACATCTCCCCGAATGATACGGTTGAGATCGCTCGCGACTATGATTTTGTGGTTCTCTTCACCTCGACGGTGGGTTTTCAGAACGATTGCCGCATGGCGCGGTTGATGAAGGAACGCAAGCCCGGCCTGAAGATTGCGTTCGTCGGCCCGCCCGTGCAGGTGCAGCCCGCGCAGAGCCTGAAGGCTTGCGAGGCGATTGACTTCGTGGTTCAGGGCGAGTTTGATTACCCGGTGGTCGAGTTTGCCCAGGGCAAGCCAGTCGAGCAAATCCAGAACGCGTGTTATCGCAAGGATGGCGGTGTGGTGATGAACCCGCAGCGTCCGCAGCTCCAGACGGAGGACCTCGACAATCTGCCCTTTGCGAGCGAAGTGTACAAGCGCAACTTGACGATTGAAAACTACAGCATTCCCTATCTGCTTCATCCATACATTTCCTTTTACTCCACGCGTGGATGTCCCGCGCTGTGCACCTTCTGCCTGTGGCCGCAGACGATGTCAGGCCATACGTGGCGGGTTCGCTCGGTGGACAACGTTGTGGCCGAAGTGCGTCAGGCGCAGCGGATGTTTCCACTGATGAAGGAAATCTTCTTCGACGATGACACGTTCAACATCCGTAAGGACCGCATGCTGGAAATTTGTAAGAAGTTCAAGCCGCTTGGCTTCCGCTGGTCATCGACAGCGCGCGTGCACAGCGACTACGAGACGCTGAAGGCGATGGCGGACGGCGGCGCCCGGCTCTTCATCGTGGGCCTCGAATCGGGCGACCCGCAAATCCTCAAAAACATCAAAAAAGGCGCGACCGTTGAGATGGCGCGCACGTTCGCCAAGAATTGCAAGACGGTGGGCATCAAGATCCACGGCGATTTTATTATCGGCCTGCCCGGCGAAACCCCGCACACCATCGAGCGGACGATTGAATACGCCAAGGAGCTTGACGTCGAGACCATCCAAGTCTCTATCGCGCACGCCTTTCCCGGCACCGAGCTTTACGATTTTTACGCCAAGAACAACTATATGGTCCACAGCGCCGTCACCGACGAGGGCGGCCATCAGCTTCCGCACATCGAGATGCCGGGCCTCAACCGCCGCGATATGATGGCGGCGGTCAACCGCTTTTACGATGAGTACTACTTCCGCCCACGGGTGATCTGGCGCATCGTCAAGGACGCCCTGTGGGACGCCAACGAGCGCAAGCGGCTCTACCACGAAGCCACGAGCTTCCTTCGTTTGCGCGCCGAGCGGCTGAAATACGTCCGCGAGGGCGCGCCCACGCGAACCATGGTGAGCGTTCCGGCGAATGAAATAGCCTCCGGGCAGTGACGCCCGCACGACAAAAATCGTATGCTGCTACATCACGTGTTATGGTTCAAGGACCTCCGCGAAGCTATTCTCTTCGCTCCGTGTGTGGCCTTTGCTTATTATCTGGTAGCCGCGGCCTGCGCACGCCGGTTCTTTAATCGCGCGAGAACATCGCCCCCTGCCCATACCCCTCCCGTCAGCATCCTGAAGCCGGTTCGCGGCCTGGACCGCATGGCTTACGAAAACTTTGCAAGTTTCTGCCGCCTGGATTACCCGGTGTACGAGATTCTTTTCGGCGTTGCCGATCCCATGGATCCCGCCGTTCCCGTCATCCGCAGACTGATCGCAGACTTTCCAAGCTGCTCCATCCGGATCTTTACCGGGATGGGACAGCCGGGCCCTAACGAAAAAGCTTCCATCCTCGCGCACCTTGTTCGCCAGGCGCGTCACGACTTGCTGGTCGTCAGCGATAGCGACACGCGCGTTACGGCGGATTGCCTGCGCGTGTTGGCAGCGCCGTTCGCCGATCCGCAGACCGGCGCTGTGTCGTGTCTTTACCGCGGTGAGCAGGCGGTTACCCTCGCCGACAGGCTCGAGGCCACCGGAGTGAGCTCCGAATTCTTCGCGGGCGTTTTTGTGGCCGATCAGTTTGACGGAGGCGGTTTTGCTCTGGGCGCGACGATGGCCATGACCCGCGCGCACCTCGAGGAGATCGGAGGATTTGAGGCGCTCGCCGATTATCTGCTCGATGATTACGAATTAGGCCGCCGCATTGCAAAACTTGGTTATCGTGTCGAGCTGCTCCCGTTTATCGTTTCGATGGTTCTGCCAGCACAGACTTTCCGGGGCTATTGGCAGAGGCAACTGCGCTGGGCCATCGGCGTGCGCCATGCGCGTCCCTGGGGGCATCTTGGGCTGGCCGTTACTCAAGGTCTGCCCCTCACGCTTGCCGCGATGCTCGTGAGCCGGTCGATCCGGGAGGCAGGGTTCTATCTTGCAGCGTATTTGGTGGCGCGAAACGCCATGGCGTGGACCGTGGGCGTCTCCGGTCTGAAGGATAAGATACTGCGCGGAGGGTTATGGCTCGTGCCCTTGCGCGATGCACTCGCCTTTGGCGCTTGGTGCGCGAGCCTGCGTTACCGCCGCGTGAATTGGCGCGGCGCCGTGTTTACCGTACGTAAGGGCCGCCTGACTCCCACACTCCCGTGACTCCGCTCGAAAACTCATACTGCCCGCGTGAAGGCCCAAAGTTCTTGTTTTTTAACGAGAGCTTTAGGCTTGTCATTCTGAGGTGCCGGTCGAGTCGCTATGCGACACCCGACAAGCATGAAAATGCGGCGTGGAGGCGCTGCTTGCTGCGCCCTCACACGTCGGTCGCAGCAAGCGGCGCCCCTACGAAGAACGCCACAGCCCATTTATTTTCAACCCCGCGTCTGGGTGGAACCGCCGGACTGTGCGTTGCACCCGAAGGGACCAAGCCATGATTTTAGCGCTCCTCTTATTATTCGTATGCTTTCCCGCGGGCGCGCAAAACCTGCCGCGCGCCCCGGAGGCGCAAATTTTTACGCTTACCCCGCACCCCGGATTCTTCTCCGAGCCTTCGGTAGCCATCAATCCGGTTAATCCGCAGCAGGTAGTGGTGGCGTTCCAGGCAAAAGATCACATCGCCTATTCAGAGGACGCAGGCCATCACTGGAAACTGGCCCGTGGCGTTGAGCCATCCCACTACCGCGTCTCAGGGGATGTTTCGGTGGTATATGACAAGGATGGTCGAGCCATTCTCTGCTCCATCGCGTTCGATAAGCTGGGCACAGACCAATACTGGGCGCACAATGCCACGCGCAACGGCGTCTTCGTGCGGCGGTCGCTCGACGGCGGAAAGACGTGGGAGAAGCGGCTGATTCCCGTGTTGGCGCACCCTACCACCCCGGGCATTCCGTTCGAAGACAAGCCGTATATCGTCGCGGATAATACGCATAGCCCCTACGCCGGGAACCTTTACGTGGGCTGGACCCACTTCACGCTAACACAGTCGGAAATCTACTTCTCCCGCTCGACCAACGGAGGCGCAACGTGGTCGCAGCCCATCGTCATCAGCACGCATCCCGGCCTGCCCCGCGATGACAACGGCGACGTCGAGGGATTTACCGGCGCCGTAACGCCGGACGGCGTCCTTCACGTCGTCTGGACCGACGGAAATCACATCGTCTACACCGAGTCGAACGATGGCGGCCGCAAGTTTGTTCCCACACGGAACATCATTGACACAGCCCCCGGCTACTTCGGAATCAGCGAAGTCTCACGCTGCAACGGCTTCCCCGAGATTGCCACGGATCCGCGTAACGGCCGCCTTTACATCGTCTGGGCCGACTACCGCAACGGCGACGTGGATGTGTTCGCATCCGCTTCCCACGACTTGGGACGCACCTGGTCCGCCGCCGTGCGGGTGAACGACGACCCCATCCACGACGGCGACGATCAATTCTTCCAGTGGCCGGCCATTGACCCCGCGACGGGCGATTTTTACGTGATTTTCTACGACCGCCGAGACGACCCGAGCAACCGGGCTGCGACGGTCACGCTGGCGCGTTCGACCGACGAGAGCCGGACTTTTGCGAATTACGCCTGGAGTGTGAAGCCCTTCGACGCAGACGGCGGCTTCATTGGCGATTATACCGGCATCGCGGCCTACAACGGCCGCGTCTACGGTGCGTGGACCGAGCGGCCATCGCTAAAGCTCTCGAAAAAGAAACAGCAGACGATCGTACGGGTAGGGGTGGCCGACTTCGGACCGAAAAAGGCGGCTGGCAGCCTGCAATAGACGGCAGACTAATGCCGCCGCCCGCGGTCTGCGGATGACGTGAAAGGGGTGGGTATTCCAGCTACTTCGGCCTCGCCCGCTCCCGCCAATGGGTCATATTCCCTCCGTTTGAATCCCGTACAGATGAGCGCTAAAGTAAGTGGGGAAGCAGGGCACCCACGCTTGCGAAAGGCAGGTCGTAAACCATGGAGAGTTCCGTGCTCGTGCCGGTCCGGGAAGAAAAGCCTCCCAGCCGCGATGGGGGCGGCGGAAACGGCAACGGCGGCGGCGGATCTGGTGGCAACGGCGGAAGCCCGGGCGGCGGCTACGTGCCGGTGGACGTATCCGTCACGGGCATTTGGATCGCCATTATCGCCATCATCATGTTCTTCGCGGCGCTCACCAGCGTCTGGGTCATCCGCAAGGGCATTTCGCGCGAATGGATACCCACCGCGCTTCCGGCCATTATTTACGTTGATAGCGTAATCCTGCTGATCAGCAGCCTCACACTTGAGTTCTCGCGCGGTTCGCTCACGGCGGGTTTCCGCCGGCGCTTTCTGGCTTGGCTCTACATCACTCTCGGCCTGGGGATCGCGTTTATCGCGGGCCAGCTCGACGCGTGGCGCGATCTTGTCCATCACGGCGTCTACCTCGCCACAAATCCGAGCAGCTCATTTTTTTATCTGCTCACGGCGGCGCACGGGCTGCACGTTTTGGGCGGCATTATCGCCCTTTCGATCGCGGCCATTCACGGGCCCAAAATTGCGCGCGGACTGAAAAACAGGAAGTTGCTGGACGTGACCGCCATCTATTGGCACTTCATGTACGCCCTATGGGTATATATTCTCCTGCTGCTGGTGCTGAAGGTGTAGTCGACCGCTACAGCGCTTTCCTTTGCCGCCATTCCGCCCTGACAATAGGGAAAGACAACTTTGAAAGCAACAGGCTTAAGACGTTCACCGTAGCGGCGCTGCTTCCTGCGCCCTTTAGACGGGATTATTCATGAATGGTTAGGAGGGCGGGGTTTTAACCCCGCCGAAAGCTTGCATCATACCATTCCCGTTGTCGTGCCCTCCTGACTGCCGAACCGAACTTCACGAATTATCCGGGTTAGACGGTG
>JBOGJT010000379.1:0-2217 GCA_050745065.1 Terriglobia bacterium | reverse complement strand
ATTGGACGGTGATTGAAACTCGTGTGTGCCGCCACGCTTCGATTGGTAGCGGCGCTGTGATCTTATGCGGGGTCACGATTGGCGAGGGCGCCATCGTGGGCGCCGGCAGCGTGGTCACGAAAGATGTTCCGCCAAAGACGATCGTGGCTGGGAATCCGGCGCGTATCTTGCGCGAGATCACAGCGGCGGGCCGTCATGACGGCGTTTTGCACGGCCGCGGCGTGCGTGACGCCAGGAGTTGATGCCGAGTGATTGATCGCTGTCCAGGATTAAACCGGCGCCGGTTGGTGTCGCTCATCGGCGACGCAATCCGGCGCTGTCAGTTGGATTTGCGCGAGAAGACGGTGGTGACGGAAGCCGCGAGCGGCGCTTACGCGGCGACCGCCCTGATGGCCGCGATGGCGGGAGCCAAGCGCGTGTTTGCGCTTGGTGGTGAATCGCCATACGGAAGCGTGGGTGAGATTCACCGGAACTTGGTCGAGTTGGCCGCGATCGCCGAGGTTCGGAATCGCATTGAGCTGGTCGAGGAGAAGTCGCGGGAGGTCTTTGCGGGCGCCGATATTGTTACGAACGCGGGTCACATCCGCCCCATCGATGCCGAGGTTGTACGTTGGCTGCCCCCCACCGCGGTGGTCCCTCTGATGTACGAAGCTTGGGAATTCAGGGAACAAGACGTCGATGTTGCCGAATGCTCAAGCCATGGGATTGCAGTTGCCGGTACGAACGAATCCCATCCGGCGGTTGACGTATTCTCTTTCCTTGGAATGATGGCCGTCAAGCTGCTACACGATGGCGGGGTCGCCGTTTACGGTAGCCGTGTGTTGTTACTCTGTGATAATCCGTTCCTGCCGTATATCGAGCGGACCTTGCGCGCTGCGGGAGCGGTGCTCACCGTGGCGAGTGACGCTCTGGCCTTGCGCGAGCATCCCGGCTCCGGTTGCGACGCTCTTCTCATCGGTATGCGGCCTGGCCCTCAGCCGGTGATCGGCGGACCCGAATCGTTGTTGCCTGCGGATTTGGTGAATCAGTTTTGGCCGGGAGCCGTCGTGGCGCAATTTTGGGGTGATATTGACCGGAGCGCGCTGGATGCTGCCCGTGCTCCTTATTGGCCCCTGGAGGCTCCCGCCCGTTGCCATATGGGCATACTCCCGTCGGCGTTAGGTCCGGAGCCGATCGTGCGGCTGCAGGCGGGCGGGCTGAAGGTTGGCGAAGTGATGTCAAAGGCCGCCGCGGGTGAAGACCGCGTCAGGTGTGCTGTGGATTCCGGCTACGGTCAGGCGTTGCCGGCGAAGTTCGGCGATGCGGCGGGTTCGTCCCAGAGTCATTTCAGAGCAGGAGACGGCCAATGAATGAAGTTCGAGGAAGCAAGGTCTTAGTGACCGGCGGGGCCGGGTTTGTGGGCAGCAGTATTGTTGATCAATTGCTGGCGGCAGGTGCGAGCGAGGTGCGGGCCGTCGATAATCTCGTCCGCGGCTCCAGAGAGAACCTGGAAAACGCGCTCGCGAGTGGGCGCGTGCGGTTGATCGTCGACGACATCCGCGACCCGGACGTAGTTGACCGGGCGGTGGAGGGAGTGGATTATATCTTTCACGAAGCCGCGCTGCGCATTACGCGATGCGCGGACGCGCCGCGCGAAGCCGTGGATGTTCTCATTGGCGGTCTGCTCAACGTTCTTGAATCGGCGGTGCGCCACAAGGTGAAGAAGATTGTTGCTGCGTCGTCGGCTTCCGTCTATGGCGACCCGTCTTACCTTCCCATGGACGAAAACCACCCGTTCAATAATCGGACGTTATACGGCGCCGGAAAGATTGCCAACGAACAGATGCTGCGGGCTTATTACGAGATGCTCAAGCTGCCGTACGTTGCATTCCGTTACTTCAACGTTTACGGCCCAAGGATGGATTTAGATGGCGTTTACACCGAAGTCTTGATCCGCTGGCTGGATGCGATTGACGCCGGGAAGCCACCTCGAATCTTCGGCGATGGAACGCAGTCGATGGACTTCGTCTTTGTGGAGGACGTGGCGCGAGCAAACCTCCTGGCTTTGGAAAGCGACGTCTCCGATGAGGCGTTCAACGTGGGTACCGGTGTGCAAACCAGCCTGAGTGAGCTCTGTGATCAATTGCTTCAACTGACCGGCGCCCGCCTTCGGCCGGAATATGTGGAGGCGCGCAAAGTAGCAAACGTGAAGGCGCGCCGGGCCTCAATCGAGAAGGC
>JBOGJT010000378.1:0-5719 GCA_050745065.1 Terriglobia bacterium | reverse complement strand
CGGAGCTCTCCGGGGGCATGCGGCGCCGCGTCTCGATCGCTCGGGCCATTGTCAATCAGCCGGCCATGATGCTGTACGACTCGCCGACCGCCGGGCTTGATCCCGTCACGGCACACACGATCAACGTTCTGATCGTTAAACTGCGGGACCTCCACGGTGTCACGTCAATTCTGGTCACGCAGCGCCTGCAGGACGCCCTCTTTCTCAGCGGCTTCGCCATCTCTCCGGAAAGCCGGAAAATAGTCCGGGTCGAAGATGGCGGCGATTCAAGGCCCCCGACGCGGTTTGTGGTGCTGCGCGATCAGCAGGTTTATTTTTCCGGAACACGCGAAGAATTTGTCAGCACGCGGGATCCCTATCTGGTGAAGTTTGTCGCATGATCGCGGGGTGAACGGGATCAATGGCGACACCATGTGAAGCTGCGGCCTCTGGCCGCTGGTTCATCGGAGGCAGGGTCGGGCGGCCACTACAGGGCTTCAACCGGCGTCTTCACCCGGACTCGACCGCGTTGCCCTTCCATTGCAAAAAGGAGATCAGCCATGCCGCAACGCAAGGAACTTTCTTGGAGCCAGCTTCGAGTGGGATTGATGGTGGCCATTGCAATCGTGGTTCTGGTGGTGGGCATTTTCTTCATCAGCGGCCGCGTGGGATTTTTCAAGAGCACCTACAAACTGCAAGCGTACTTCCCCGGCGTTGAGGGCCTCACGGAGGGCGCTGCGGTCCAACTGGCCGGAGTGCCTGTCGGCAATGTGAGTTGGATCCGTCTGTCGCCTTACCTGGATCCCAACCGCGCCGTAGCGGTCACCATGAAAATCGACCGGCGATTCGCCAACGACATCCGGTCGGACTCGGTCGCGAGCATCTCAACCTTCGGCCTGTTGGGGGAAAGCTTCGTGGATATTTCCCGCGGTAGCGAATCCCAGGCGCCGGTTCCCGCGGGTGGGCAGGTCAAGACCGCCGCGCAGGCGGACATGAAGAAGGTCGTCCAGAACGCCAACGACGTGCTGACGAATATGACCGCGCTCAGCGCCAAGCTAAATGATGTGACCACCCAGATTACGAGCGGCAAGGGCACGGTGGGAAAGCTCATCTACAACCCGGCGCTCTACAACCAGCTCAATGATACCGCGACGAAGATGCAGAATATGATGAACGAGGTCGCCCAGGGCCATGGGACGCTCGGCGAGTTGATTTCGAACGATGAGCTCTATCGTAAATTGAATGCGACGCTTGACCGGGCCAATCAGATGATGGATCAGATTCAGCATGGAAACGGCACGGTGGCCAAACTGTTGAACGATCCCTCCGCTTACGACCAGTTGAACGAGACCCTGGCCCAGGCCCGCGAGCTCATGGCGAATGCCAACGGCGGCAAGGGAACACTTGGCAAGCTGGTCACAGATCCCCAACTCTACAATAGGCTGAATCAGGTGGCGGCGAACGTTGATACCGTAACCGGAAGGATGGCAAAGGGAGAGGGATCGCTTGGGATGCTTTCGACAAACTCGGCGCTCTATAACAACCTGACGGCAAGCTCACAGTCGTTGCGCGAATTCCTGGATGAGTTCCGCAAGACTCCCAAGAAATACCTTACGCTGCACCTGCATATTTTCTGAGGCGCCAATGTGGAAGAGCCGTGATCCACGGACATGTCATGCTGAGCGCAGCGAAGCATCTGCTTTTGGACTTGCGAGATTCTTCGTCGCCTTCTGCTCCTCAGAATGACGGTTTGCCGGGTTTTTCGACGACTATTACGCAATGGGTGTTTAAAACCTGAGCCGCGCGGCAAGTTGAATTTCGCGCCCGGGCGTCATCGCCATGGTAACGGTTCCGAACTGCGGCTCATTAACGTAGCGGTTTGGCGTGCCGAGGTTCGTGTGGTTGAGCGCGTTGAAAAACTCCGTCCGCATCTGCAGCTTAACCCTCTCCACGATGCTGAACTCCTGCGTGAGCGCCAGATCCATGGTCTGCATCCCCGGCCCCCGAACCGTGTTGCGCCCGGCGTCTCCGAACTGATAGGCGGGAGGCGCCGAGAAAGCTGCCGGGTTGAACCAGAGCGCAGCAGTTTGCGTCCCGGTGGGGAAAACCGGCTGGCCCGTGACGTCGGCCCGGATCGGGTTTTCCCCGAGCAGCGTGCCCGCGTTCGCCGTGTCCCCGAATACGGAAATCGTCAGCGGCATGCCGCTCTCCGCCTGATAAATGGTTGAGAGGCTCCAGCCTGAGGTTAACCGGCGCAACAAGGCCTGACGCTGCCAGCCGGGAAGTTGGTAGACAACGCTCATCACAAAACGCAGGGGAGCGTCGCAGCCAAGGCCTTTCTCGGCGTCCAGGTCATTATTGTTCTGAGGAATTGCGGACTCATCCATGGGGGAGCGGAAGTCTGGCGCATTAGTCAGGTTTTTGGACCACGTGAAGTTGGAAAGCAACGCAAGGCCGTGACCGAACGGATGCCTCACATCCACCCACCCAGCGTCATACCAGCTCTGCGCGGAGTTTTCGAGATAATTAATCGAGGAGACGGGCGATGTATAGCTCGCGATCGGAAACCCCGCCGTAAAAACCGTCCCCGGCAAGAAGCTGATGGTTTGGTATGGCCGGCGCGGGCCGACAGCGCCCGGCCCGGGCGGCGCGTTGTTGATGAGGTGAGCCCGCTGAAGGTGAAACCCGCGTTCGCCACGGTAACCTATTTCTACAACCGTGTTGCCGGGCAGCGCCTTTTGCACCGAAAAGCTCCACTGGCTCACGTATTGCGGCGGGGCGTTTAACTGCGTGGCAGCATAACTGATCGTGGTTTGTCCGAGGACCGCTGGCGCAAAATTATACCCGTTCAGACTGGGAATGTAGTTGTTGCTCTGGTCTGTCTCGGCGAATACCAACGGAGGCTGGTGCCGCTGATTACACCAGGTATTGGCGTCCACCGGCGTATAGAACACTCCGAATCCGCCGCGCACCACCAGGCCGAGCCGGCCGCCCGTGGCGTGCGCGAAACCGAAACGCGGCGCAAAATCGAGCGCGTTGGCATAGATTAAACCCTTCGGCATTCCGAGCTGGCCGCCGATGAAAAAGTAAGGCGTGCCGTTTTTGAAAACAATATTACTGTTGGGATTGTCCGTGTCCGAGAGCGGCTGGGTGTACTCGTACCGCAGGCCGAGATCAAGCGTCGTCCGGTTGGTCACACGCCAAGTGTCCTGAATGAACCCATCCAAGTACCATTGCTCCAAGTCCATGACCGGAATGCCCGCTTGCCGTTGCCGGGCGGCGGGTAAACCCAGCAGAAAACTTGCGAATCCGGAACCCGTGCCGTCGTTGGAAGCAGTTTCGGTTGTGAAGCCATCGGTAAACTGATAGTAGCCCCGGTTATCAAAGAAACCCCACATCGGCCAGTAGAAGTAGCGACAATCGCTCCCGATCTGCAGTGAATGCCGTCCCATTTCACGATTAAGGATGTCACCCGCCTGAAAAACGGTGTCCCAGTCCTGCACCGGCGTTGCGTTGTAATTATCCCCCATGCCGCTATACCCTTGAATGTCAAACCACGGCATTCCCCACGCGCCCTTGCCTCCATAGCCCACACCCTGAATACCAAGCTGGGCAATGTGGTTATTGGTGAAATTGTTTTGGGAATAGCGGTGCATGGAGAGCCGCGACATACCAAACCAAGTGACGTTGACGGACGTGGGAGAAACGATGTGCGTATAGGAGACCGTCAGGTTTTGGGCCAGGTTATCGTCAAACGCCCCAAAACCCGGAAGATTCTGAGGGGTGAAGTCGCGCTCCTGCTCAAACGTGTAGCGTCCCAAAAGGCTGTCTCCGTGGCGCATGTTGCGATCGATTCGGAGTTTTCCCTGGTCGGAATAGTTTCGGTTTGTGCGCAGGTCGAGGTAATTATTCGAGTCGGGGCCGATAGGCATAGGGGCTGAGCTATCGCCCACGGCCATGCCCCCCATTCCGGCCATCAGGTCCGGAAGTGGTATATGCTGCAGTACTTGCTCGGATACCGAATTCATGTCTTGGGAAGGAATTCTGCCTCCCGCAAACGCCTGCCGGATCACTCGCGGATTTGACGCTCCGGCAGGCAAGGCGGGATTGTAGGCGGGGTTGGGCGCGTTCGTCTCAGGATTGTAAATTGTCTCCCCCGTCTGGCTGAAGTCTCCGGCGCGCTCGGCAGCGGAAGGTACGGTGGCAATTTGGCTGACCCCGTTGCTGAGGGTGAATTCTTCAAAGTTCACGAAGAAAAATGTCTTATTGTGCTGCAGCGGGCCTCCGAGCGGCGGCGGGAGATTGCAAGGAAAGCTGGGGTCGCTAGATGGGAAAGGGGAAAGGGTTAATCGGCGGCCGCGACGCCTTGCCTGACAAGCTGATCCTCAAAGCGGCTCATGGCATTTCCGGGAATCGCAAGGTCAGCCTTACTTTCCAGTATCCTTTTGCTGTCGTCTGACCATTTAGATGAGACGACATCGTAAACCAAACCGACTTTCAGCCTCGGATTTGCGCTCTTGATATCTTCTGACTTGAATCCCCATGCTTCGGCAGTTAGATGAGAATTTGAGCCAGACAGAAGAGCTATGGCCATGCCGGGCCTTCCGTTAGGGGGAACAAAGAGGTCAACGCTATGCGCCTCGATCTTGCCGGATATCTTGTCACCTTCTTTATAGATTACCCTTCTACGGTTGAGAATGTGTTTAACCTCTCTCAATAGGTCAGTCTCTTGTAGCGCCGCCCTTTCTCTGTGGACGAGGTACACATCTGCCACCGTCTTAGTAGCTTCCAAAAAGTTCTGTATATTGTGGCCAAGATCGGCAGACTTGGAATCTAAGAGCAAGTAATCTTGATCAATTCTCAGCCCTGACAGTTTGCTTAGCTTCTCGATTTGCTCATGTAATCTGTTTCCGGGACGATATCCAAAGCTCCGCAACTCCCCTACTGTCCGCGCCATATCAGAAATCACATAGGAGTCCTCATCAAGCTTTGTCACAGTGACTTCGATCCTATGATTTCCAGAGTAGTGAAAGGGAAAGGATATCGTTACGCTGTCCTGCTGGACGTTCTCAACTTCTATAAGGCTGCGATAAGCATCCAGATAGCGCGACAGAACAGGATCAATGACTTCGCTCATTTTTCCTCCATGCGTAATTGCTCCTCGATGATTTCGATGTTCCACTTCTTTAGTCCCCACCTAAAGATGCTGTTCATATCTGGCCTTGTGATCTGTGGGTTGGATGCAATCACGCGCTTATCGTTATCCTCGTCGTTCCAGATATGTTCATGCCAGCCTCGAACCGTAGTACCGTCCGGGTTGTCATGCCTCGTTTCGTAATCAACGCAGCGAATTCTTACGCCATGCCACTCCAGAGCGCACGAAGGTAGTGCTTTTGGCAGGCCAGGGATTGATTTGGTAACTCTAGCCTTAATGATAAGGCCTCCCACTTGCCAGTTCGGAGCGGTTTTCTTGTGAATCCTGGCTTTAAGCGTTAACAAGCCCTCCTCTGCCTCAATTTCAGGAATGGCCCTGATAAACTTAACTTCATGTATGAGATAGTTAACGTCCGCCTCAGTAAAGCGTCTTAGCTTCTCCATTCGAGGTAAGTGACGTTTGAGGTGCTCCCCATTGTTCGGACAGAAAATCCTTCTTCTTAAGGTATACCCGCCGCCGGGCCTGTGGGAACTGTGGGAAACTCCGAGCCCTTGGGGGCGAGGAGTTTTCCAAGCGCGGTGGAAA
>JBOGJT010000377.1:0-14403 GCA_050745065.1 Terriglobia bacterium | reverse complement strand
GATTTGCTCCCTCCGGCACAGGCACGACCACCTCCAGCGGAGTCACCATTCCCCCGAACCTGACGTTAAACAATTTGAAAAATTTGCGGACAAACGATTTCAGCATCGAGCTGCCTGGGGTCATTGCCAACGCGTTGTTGACCGATTCGCGGACTCACATCCTGCAGAACCCGCAGGTGCGCGTGACGGCGGGCGAAAAGGCGACGCTCCACATCGGCTCGCGCGTGCCGTTTGCGACGGGCAGCTTTGGTGTCCCGTCTGCCGGCGTGGGAGGCGGCGTGGGCGGCAGCGCGTTCGGGCTGCTGGCCAACACCCAGTTTCAGTATCAGGACGTCGGCGTCAGCTTGGTGATCACGCCATTTGTCGCGGCCGACGGGGATATTATCCTGAACAATAAGATTGACATCTCCGCCGTAGGCACGCCCTCAAACATTGGAGGGCTCGAGGAACCTACGTTCACTGAGCGATCGATTGAGCACACCATCCGCCTGAAGGAGGGCGAGGTGAGCCTGCTCGGCGGGTTGATCCAGAGCCAGACCACGAACTCCGTTTCGGGGCTACCTGGATTGGGGGATATACCCTTGCTGCGCTACCTTTTCTCCACCACCACAGCCGAGACCACGGATCAAGAAGTCTTGATTATGCTTGACCCTCATGTGATCCGCTTGCCAGATGCATTCGGCGCGACCGCGCAACCTCAGGCGGCTGACGCCCTGCCCAGTGTGCCCTCTGCCCGTCCTGCGTCTCAGCCGCTTCATGGAGTTCCGCAGTGAGATGGGAGCGCAAACGCGCAACCGAACCCGAGCACGGCTTCACGCTGGTCGAACTCGTGGCGGCGATGGCCATCATGATGCTCCTCGCCAGCGCCGCTCTGCCCCTCGAGCGCATGCACGCTCAACGATTAAAAGAGGTGCAATTGCGCGAGGATTTGCGCGAGATCCGCACGGCCATCGACCGTTACAAGGACTTCAGCGATCAAGGTTTGATACCCGTAGAGCCGGACACCTTCGGTTATCCTCCCGACCTTGACACGCTGGTGAAGGGCGTTCCGGTGAAAGGCTCCCATGATCTGCGTTACCGGTTTTTGCGCAAGATTCCTGTGGATCCAATGACGGCCAAGTCAGACTGGGGAATGAGGTCCATGCAGGATGACCCGGATTCGACCGATTGGGGCGGCCAGAATGTGTTTGACGTTTATTCGAAGAGTACGGCAACCGCTCTCGACGGTACGCTTTATTCGTCCTGGTAGCTTGTGGGACGGTCGCATCGCCTGGAGTGAATATAAGGGGGCCCGCTCAACGCTTTTCGTAGGGACGCTGCATGCCGCGCCCACGCCGTCTTTATCCTCACGTGTTGCGCCGTTGGCGACAGGTGCCTGGGTTGGTTGAGAATATGATTGTTGACGGTAGGAAATCGCGAGCTTTTTCAAACCGCGGTACCGCGTCCACCGGCTTTACGCTGCTGGAGTTGATGTTCGTCATGACGATCATCCTCATCCTGGCGTCCTTCGCCCTACCCACCTATACCACGATGGTTCAGCGGGCGCGCGAAGCGGTGCTGCGCGATGACCTGCAAACCATGCGCAAGCTCATTGACGAGTATACGATTGATAAACAGCAGCCGCCGCAGGAGCTTCAGGATTTGGTGGACGCGGGCTACCTGCGCGGCGGTATCCCGAATGACCCCATTACCGGATCGAGTGAGAGCTGGAAGGTGGATATCGAAGACGTGCCGACCGCACCCGACGAAGCGCAAAGTGGAATCGTAGACGTGCATAGCGGTTCCGATGCGAACTCTCTTGAGGGAACGCCGTACAGCACCTGGTAGGAAGACAAGAGAAGAAGTCAGATTTCAAATTTCAGATTTCAGATTTGCGTATGGAATTTGTCTGCAAAATTGCGACTGCGGGCGGCCAGGTGATGAGCCACACCGAGCAGGCCGAGTCTGAGGCCGACGTCCGGAGCCGCCTTGCCGCCAAGGGCTATTACATTTTTTCCGTTCGACCCAAGGACTGGCTGGGCGCGCAGTTGGGCTCGTTCCATCGCCGCCGCCGGGTCCGGCCCGACGATTTCATCATTTTCAATCAGCAGTTTCTGACGCTATCGCGCTCCGGGCTTCCCCTACAGTCATCCCTTGGGTTGCTGGCGCGGCAGGCGCGCAATCCGGAGCTGCGAAAAGCGCTCGAGCGGGTGCGCGACGAGGTTCGTGGAGGCGCGCTGCTCTCAGACGCCTTCGAGTCGACGGACAGTTTTCCGAGGATCTACCCGGCAACGGTGAGGGCTGGAGAACGCAGCGGCAGCCTGGACAAAGTGCTGGCGCAATTTCTTTCGTATCAGAAGATCAGCCGCAACTTCCGCAAGAAGATCATAGCGGCACTGATCTATCCCGCCCTTCTGGTCCTGTTTTTGATTATCCTGATCACGTTTGTCGTCAGCTTTATTGTGCCGCGTTTCGCGGAGCTTTATTCCGACCTCAGCATCAAGCTTCCGCATCTTACTCAAATGGTGATTGCGATGTCGCTCGGGGCGCGGCACTGGGCGATTGGAATTGTGCTGCTGCTGATTCTGGCCGGCTTCGGCTTGCGCGCGGCGTGGCACTCTCCCGCCTTCCGCATGGGCTGGGACCGCGTCAAGTTCAGGCTGCCCATCGCCGGGGCGCTGCTGCTGAAATTTTCTGTGGCGGAATTCGCTCGCTCGCTCGGCACGTTGCTACAAGGGGGGCTGCCGATTATCGAGGCTCTGGAGACCACGCGGGCGTCGATCACCAGCCCGTTGATTGCTAAGGCGGTTGAGGACGCAACACGCGACGTGAGCGGAGGCGCCTCTTTAGGCGCAAGCCTGCGCGCGACGGGAATCTTCCCCTATACCGCGCTGGACATGGTGGAGGTCGGCGAGGCCACGGGCGCGCTTCCCGCGATGCTCGAGAGTGTGGCGGAGTTTTACGAGGAGGACGTGAATATTGACATGGCGGCGCTGGTGGCGCTGGTCGACCCGGTGATGATTTCGATGGTCGCCATCGTCGTGGCCTTCGTGGTGGTGGCGTTTTACTTGCCGCTGTTTTCCTTGTACTCGCAGGTGCCGTAAAGAGCGATCAGCGCTCAGCCGTCAGCTTTCGTTCTGTAGGAGCGTGGCTTGCCGCATCCGGGGTGTTACTTTATCAGGGTGCGGCAAGCCGCGCCGGTGCGACCGGCCCAATCGTTGCCTGCCTTACGTCCGGATTGCCGATAGCTGATTGCTGACAGCTGATCGCTGATCGCGTCTTTTGCTTGTCAGTTGTCCCGAACCTTTATGCCTGATTCTGCCATTCAGATCGAATTGAACCGCGCGCGCGAGCTTGCCGGCCGCTACCACTTTGAGTTCGTGGATTTGCATAATTTCCGGGCGGATGGCGAGCTGCTGCAATCGATCCCGCTCGACCTGATGGTGAGATACGAATTTTTCCCGCTCGAAACGCACGGACCGGAAATCACCATCGCCGTGTCAGACCCGTCGGGCCTCGACCGCCTCGACGAGCTCGAACTCAAGCTGGGGCGGCGCCTGAGGGTGAAAGTCGCAGCGGATAGCCAGCTGCGCGATCTGCTGAAGACCACCGAACCCTCGCAGCGCGTACTCAACGAAGCCACGGAAGACTTCCGCGTAAACTCCCGCGCCGATGAGCAGACGGATGATGAAATGCTCTCGCTCGAGCAGCTGGTCGAGGGGCGGGACGCGAACCCGATGATCCGGCTGGTAGACTCTATAGTCTTTTCCGGCCTCGAGCATCGCGCCAGTGATATTCACATTGAATCGCGCGACAACGCCGTGGTGGTGAAGAACCGCGTGGACGGCGTGCTGCGCGAGGCCATGCCGCCGCTCGCTCAGGAGTACCAGTCCAACCTGATCACGCGCATCAAGGTGATGGCGGAGCTCGATATCGCCGAGCGGCGCGTGCCGCAGGACGGGCGATTCCGGGTGTTTTACAAGGGCCGCCCCATCGATTTCCGTGTTTCCATCATGCCCTCGATCAACGGCGAGGACGCGGTGCTGCGCATCCTGGATAAGGAGTCGCTCAGTGAGAAGTTCCGCCAGCTTCGCCTCGACGTTCTCGGTTTTGACGACCGTGAGCTCAAGCGGCTTCGGCGGTTCATCCGCGAGCCTTACGGCATGGTGCTGGTCACCGGGCCGACGGGAAGCGGCAAGACCACCACACTGTACGCGGCCATTTCCGAGATCAAGAGCGACGAAGACAAGATCATCACCATCGAAGACCCGGTGGAGTATCAGATTCGCGGCATCACGCAAGTGCCCGTAAATGAAAAAAAGGGGCTTACGTTTGCGCGGGGGCTGCGGTCGATCCTGCGGCACGATCCGGACAAAATCATGGTGGGTGAGATCCGCGACAATGAGACCGCCCAGATCGCCATTCAATCCGCTCTGACCGGCCACCTTGTTTTTACCACGGTGCACGCGAACAATGTGGTGGACGTTCTGAGCCGCTTCCTGAATATGGGAGTTGACCCCTACCATTTCGTCTCCGCGCTCAACTGTATTCTGGCGCAAAGGCTGGTTCGGTTGGTGTGCGAAGGGTGCAAGCGGCCGGTGGAAATACCCAGGGAATACTACGAGGAATCCGGCCTGGACTACAACGTGTGGCGGGACGTGGTGATGGTTGAAGGAGCGGGATGCCCGCTGTGCAATCAGACGGGCTTCCACGGGCGAACCGCCATCGGCGAGCTGCTGGCGCTGACCGACCCTATTCGCGAGTTGATCCTCGAGCGCCGCTCGACGGCGGAGCTGCGGCGCGTGGCCCGGCAGGAAGGAATGACGACGCTGCGCGAATCCGCGCTCGAAAAGATTCGCGCGGGAGTCACGACGCTTAAGGAAATAAATAAGGTGACGTTTGTAGAGTAGGGCTGCGGCGGCTCTCGACCGCGGGACGTGCGGCAAGCGGATGGCGCAGCGCGGCCGCTGGCGGCAACCAAAGCCCTTTTCGGTCATTCCCGCGAAAGCGGGAATCCCGTTATACATGACGTCGTACGTCCGCGACGTTCGACCCTGTAGCGGCGGCCTCTGGCCGCCGGTTTTCTCTTCTTTCAGCGGCAGGGACGCCGCCGCTACAGCAAATGCCATCGGGGACTCATGACGCTCAGTATAATTAAATGGCCTCCCGCTTCGGCGAGGGGCGGCACGGATGGCGCAGGCCGCGAGCAGCCAAAATGCTGGCTAGAAAAGACAAGAATCCACGAGCTCGCAACGCTGATCCGTGCCGGACAATTGTGCGCGACGCTTCACGAGGATGCAGATGAATTGGCGGAGTAAATCGAAAATTGCGGGGGCCATGCCGGGGAAGAACGGGTCCTCCGCCGCTCTGCCCGCGGTGATGATTGAGATTGAATCCGGGTTTGTTATGGGCGCGCGCCTCGCCGGTCCGCACAGGACCGGTTTGCGCCGGCTCGCGGTGTCAGGCGTAGAAGCGGGCATCGTGGAGCCCTCGCCGCTGCTACCCAACGTTTTGCAGCCGCAGAGATTGGGCGATGCGATTGAGGCGGTTTCGGCGTCGCTCGGCAACGGCGGCGGCCGCGCCGGGCTGATCCTGCCGGACGCAGCGGTTCGGGTGAACGTGCTGGAGTTTGATACGCTTCCATCCAAATCCAAAGAGATAGAATCGCTCCTGCGCTGGCGAGTGAAAGACAGCCTCGGCTTTCCGTCTGAAGAAGCGATGCTTTCCCATCAGGAAATCCACCGCGCAGAGGGCAAGATTGAGTTGCTGGTCGTGGCGGTGAGGCGAGCGGTTGTAGGGCAATATGAAGCAGCGGTTGAAGCCGCTCGCGGCGGCCCCGTGTTTACCGTGCCCGCTACGCTGGCCCTGCTTCCGCTGCTGCCGGAAACGGGGCCCGGCGGACAGCTTCTGACCCACGTGTGCTCCGGCTGGGTCACACACGCTCTGGTGGAAGGGACCCGGCTGCGCTTCTGGAGGACGCGGCAACTGGCCGGCGCCGAAAGCGCCCAGCAAGCCGGCGAGGTGGTTTCGGAAGCCGCGCGCGCCGCAGCCAGCGCGCGGGATCGCTTTGGCCTTCAGATCACGAAGTCGTGGCTCTGTTCCCGGCCGCTCGCTTCCCGGGAGTTGAAGGACGCGCTTGGCGGCGCTCTGGGATTGCCCGTCGAGGACCTGCCGGTTGGCAATCGTCTTGACGCGGAGCTTTTGGCGGACGAGCGGCCGCTGTTCAGCATGTTTGCGGCACCCCTCGCGGGGCTCATTGCGAACGGGGGACGGGCGTCGTGAAAATCCGCATCAATCTGGCCAGGCCCGAGAGCCGGGCCGAGCGAACCGTTTACGTTTGGGCACCGATTCTCATCGTGCTGGCTGCCGCGCTGCTCGTGCGTACACTTTATTCCGCAGGTCGTGAGTTTACGGAATATCGCCGCGTGCATCATTCCACGATGCTTTATAGGGCGGAACTCCAGGAGATGCAGACCAAAGAAATCCATCTGGCAGCGGTACTCCGGCGGCCGCAAACCGTGAAGCTCTATGGCCAGATAAACTTTTTAAACGGGTTGATGGAGCAGAAGCGCGTCTCACTCTCAGGCCTGACGCTGAAAGTAGCGCGCCTCCTGCCTGACCAGGCGCGGATCACCGGCCTCGCGCTGGTGGAAACCGGAAAGGGACCGCTGATCCGCATCACCGTGGAGGGTACGGGCCGCGACGTGGCGGGCGAATTCCTGAATCACCTCGAAGACTCACCGGATTTTGACGGCATCACGGTGACGGATCAATCATTTGAACAGTCGGGGCCGGAGAAAGGCTTGGTCACGCTTACGTGTGACGCGCGCTACGTTGGCGAGACTGGAGCAACGGTGGAGCGGCCGCAGCCATGAGCCAGCAACGAAGGGAAAAATGGGCTCGGACTGCGGCCAAAGTGATCGTGGGCCTGATTGTCCTTGATGTGATTCTTTACGCAGCTGCCTATCAGCCGCTGGGCCGCCTGGTGGCGCGTGAACAGCAGGGGTTTACCGCCACGCGTGCGCAATGGCTTAGGCAGAGGGATAGCCTGCTGCGCCTTGAGAAACGCGACGCCGCGCTTCCGGTGGATCAGAAGCAGCTCCACGCCTTTCTTCAACAACACGTCCCCTCGCGTCACGACGCATTTTCGCGAGCCGCGATCCTGGTTCAACAACTCACGCAGCAATCGGGCGTCGATCTGACCGGCATCAAGTATTCCCTTGACAAAACCCGCTCCCAGCCCCTCGAGCCGCTTGGCCTCGAAACGTCGGTTCAGGGTCCGTTTCTCAGTCTGCTGAGCTTTGCTCACCTGCTTGAGACGTCGCGCGATTTCATCGTGGTGCGTAGTTTTACGTTTGCCGGTGGCGACCAAGGCGTGCTAGGCTTGCGTGTGAAAGCGGATCTCTACATGGCGCCATGAAAAAGAAACGCGTTGAAACCGCAGCGACAATTATTCTGGGAGCGGTGTGCGTGGGATTGATTTTCCACTTGGCGGTCCGCGTGCGCGACGTTCACGCCGGGGCGGTGCCCGTCGGGACGCGTTACGGAAGTTCGGCAGTTCTGCCCGCGCGGATGGTGGACCCCGCCCGGCGCGGCGAAGCCCGCGCGCCGGCCGCTGATCCGGGCGGTCCGGCGCTGAACCTTGCGTTATACCAGGAGCTTCAATCCCAGACGGTCCCCACGCCGGACCGCGACCCCTTCGCGTTCGAGCCTACACCTCAACAGTTGCAACAGGTGCGCCGCGATCGCGCCGCCCAGGCCGCGGCATCCGGCGCCGCGTCTGCGCCGGCGCCCCCACCCCCACCGCCCATTCCAGTCCAGACGGTGGGCTACGGCGTCAACGCTCAAGGGCAGCTCGAGGCCTTCCTTGCGGATAGCCAGCAGGTCTACGTGGTGCGCACGGGAGATGAGTTTGACAAAGCGTATCGCGTGGTGATGATTACGCCCGCCATGGTTGAGATCGAGGATGAATCACTACACCGCACGGTCGAATTGCCTTTCCCCAAGTAGCGCTTCACGAACTCAATCACATGCCATACCTGACGGCTTACACTGAGTGGCGCGGGCGCGGCGAAGTTCGCCGTTGCGGTGATCCACATTCTCTGGCGCCGCCGCCCGTCGCACGGCGCGTGCGGCGCCCTTCAGTCGAAATCGACCCTTCCGCTACGTGCCACCGGGCGCGGGACGCGGGCTATGCGTTGATCGTCCTGATGATCGCCGTGACGGTTCTGCTGATTTCGCTCACCGCAGCTCTACCTAACATCTACCAGGAAAGCCAGCGCCAACGCGAAGAAGAGACGATATTCCGCGCCAATCAATACGCGCGCGCCATTTATCTTTTTCATCGGAAAATGGGCCGATTCCCGGTTTCAGTGAAGGACCTTCTGAAGACGGGTACTACGCGCTTCCTTCGCCAAACGTATCGGGATCCTCTGAGCCCCACCGGCCGATGGCGGTTTATCCACGCTGAGGCGGGAGGGATTCTCATCGACTCTTGGAACCAGACTGTCCCCGCGGCCGGCGCATCTCCGCACGCGTCGAGGTTGGATTATGCCCCAGGGCAAGCCGCTCCCCAAGCGCTTAATCCTACCTCAACCGCTGGGTCAGCCGAGGCTGAGAACGGTGAGCCGTCCGAAGCTGGCAGCGCGGGAAAGGGCAAGTCAAAGCACCCTCCATCCTCGTGCGATGCGCCCCAAGATGAGGCGCAGGATTCATTTCAGGCGGCTGGAACGCTGTTGGGCGCGTTTATTGTTGGGGTAGCTCCTTGCAACGATGCGCAATCGATTCGCGTTCTGGATCACAAGGACCACTACGACCATTGGGAATTCCTGGGTTTGACCTACCGCGGGTATAGCCTTCCACGTCCTGCCGCGCCTAACGTGTCAGAGCCTGTTCAATCCTCTCCGGGTACTCAAATGGGTTTTCCCGGCACGCTAGGCTCGCCAAGTCCATCCGGACAATCAGGCCAAATGGGGACGCCCAGCTCGCAGTGAGCGCCAGCTAACCCATTGCCTTATGACGGTCCGTACAATTCGCCTTATGTCTTACACGGTTGAGTGCGTGCCAAATTTCAGCGAAGGACGGGACGCCGGAAAGGTACAAGCGATTCACGAGGCTGTCGTGGATGGACCGCAGGTGGCAAGCCTCGATGTCACGATGGATCCCGATCACAATCGCAGCGTGATTACGTTCGCAGGGACGCCGGAGGGCGTGCAGGAAGCCGCGCTGCGCGCCATTGGACGCGCCGCCGCGCTGATCGATCTTAATCTGCACGACGGTGTTCACCCGCGGATTGGCTCGACCGACGTGTTGCCCATTATTCCGCTCGCAGGCTCAAGTCTTACCGAATGCACCCGCGCTGCGGAGTTCGTGGCGGCGGAGGCGTGGACGCGCTATGGGGTCCCGACGTATCTGTATGGCGCGGCCGCGCGGCGTCGAGACCGCAGCAACCTGGAATCGATCCGCCGCGGCGGGTTCGAAGGATTGCGGAACGCGGTGAAGGTGGATCCTGATCGCCACCCGGATTTTGGCGGCGCCGCGCTGCATCCCACGGCGGGAGCCACGGCCGTGGGCGCGCGCGACTTCCTGATCGCGTTCAACGTGAATTTGAACACTTCGAATGCGGAGATCGCCAAGGCCGTTGCGCAGAAAATCCGGTCGTCAAGCGGCGGATTACCATGCGTGAAAGCGCTAGGTCTTTACCTGCCGTCGAGAAACCTGGCGCAGGTTTCCATGAACCTCACGGATTTCAAGAGAACCTCACTCGCGGCCGCATTCGACGCCGTTGAGCGCGAGGCGGAGGCGCTTGATGCGGCTATTTTGGAAAGCGAGTTGGTGGGCCTGATCCCGCGCGCGGCGCTCGACGGCGCGCCGCTCGGCCGGATGAAGCTCCGCAGCTTCACGCCGGATGCAATCCTGGAAAACCGCCTCGCGCGTGCGGCAGCGCGCTGAGCAGAATGCAGTTGTCTTGACCGCGCCCCCGTCTGTGCCCTACGCTACTCCTTGCTGAGGCTGGCGCGGCTCTTCGTGAGCCGTGCCAGCCGTGAACTCCTCGCATCGCACCCGCGCAATGAAGTTATCTCACCCATCGCCGGCGGAAGGCACGGGCAAGTCTGTCTCGCTGCCCGAAGTGCATCGTACGGTTGCCGTACCCGCGGGCGCGGGATTCTGGCGCAAGCTGTTGGCTTTTTCCGGACCCGGGTTTCTCATCGCCGTGGGCTATATGGACCCCGGCAACTGGGCCACGGACATCGCCGGCGGCTCGGTGTTCGCCTATCGCCTAATCTTTATTCTGTTGATTTCCAATTTCTTCGCCATTCTGTTGCAGACGCTTGCGGCGCGGCTGGGTATTGTGGCGCAGCAGGATCTTGCGCAAGCTTGCCGCGATCACTACTCGCGCCGCACCGGCATTGCGCTCTGGGTGGGCGCCGAGATTGCGATTGCCGCGTGTGATTTGGCCGAGGTCATTGGCTCCGCCATCGCGCTGAACCTGCTGTTCCATATTCCTCTGCTCGTCGGTGTGTGCCTGACGGCGTGCGATGTGCTCGCGATTCTGTACCTGCAGCATCGGGGCTTTCGATACTTGGAGATCGTGGTCGTGGTTCTGATTGGCACGATCGGGCTTTGCTATCTGGTGGAAATTCTGGTCGTGAAGCCGGACTTGGCCGGCGTCGCGCACGGGCTGCTTCCTTCGACCGAGATGCTCACCAACCCGGAAATGCTCTACATCTCGATCAGTATTCTGGGCGCGACCGTCATGCCGCACAACCTCTATCTTCATTCGTCTCTTGTGCAGACCCGCGCCATCGAGCGAACGCCCGAAGGCATTCGCACCGCAATCCGCTACAATTTTGTGGATTGTTTCGGCGCATTGAACTTCGCTTTTCTGATCAACGCGGCGATTCTGATTATGGCCGCGGCGGCGTTTTACCGCCACGGACTTCATCAGATCGCGGAGATTCAGGACGCCTATCACACCCTTTCCCCTTTGCTTGGGGTGCCGGCCGCGAGTCTGTTGTTTGCGCTGGCGCTGCTCTGCTCTGGACAGAATTCCACGCTTACGGGTACTCTCGCCGGACAGGTGGTGATGGAGGGTTTCCTGAACATCCGCCTCGCGCCCTGGCTGCGCAGGCTCGTAACGCGGCTTCTCGCGATCGTTCCGGCAATAATCGTTGTCGCCATCTCCGGCAACGAAGGCACGGCAAAATTGCTGATTCTGAGCCAGGTCGTTTTAAGCTTGCAGCTTTCCTTCGCGGTGGTTCCACTCGTCCAATTCACTTGCAGCCGCAAGATGATGGGCGAGTTTGTAAACTCGGCAGGCGTAAAGGTTCTGGCGTGGCTCGTGACCGTGGTGATTGTGGCGCTAAACGCGTACCTTCTCGTCGTCCTATTCCGCGGATGGCTGGCGTGAGTTCCGGGGGAGACGCTGCCTCCGGCGCTCGTATGAGGTCCCGTGATGTTCAGAAAAATTCTTGTGGCTCTCGATCATAGCGGCGCCGATGCGGTGCTGCTCGCGCACGTGAAGGAGCTGGCGCGGCTCATGCAGTCTGAAATCCTCCTTCTGCACGTCTCAACAGGATGGAAGGCGCAATGGCAGCTCGACCTGAACTTGACGGATTCGGACGAGATGCACGGCGATCGTGCGTATCTCATGAAGGTGGAGGATGCAGTACGAAGCGAGGGGTTTACCGTAAGGGCGCGGCACGCGGCCGGGAAGCCGGCGGATGAAATTCTGAAGGCTGCACGCGAAGAGCAGTGTGATTTGATCGCCATGGCGAGCCACGGCCACCGATTGCTGCGCGACGTGATCTACGGGACCACGATTACGCATGTGCGGCACGCGGCGGAGATTCCGCTATTGTTGGTGAGAGGAATGAGCGGACAAGACGCGAGCTTCCCGGGCAGACCGTCGAGTTGAGGCAACTGCTGTCTGCGTACGCGGAGAAAATGAACGACAGGCGCTCGCTGGGGTTGATCATTTCTCATATCTGATTTCGGGCGGCTCGTTGCTGATCTCATCGTCTGGCAGCTTGCTGAAAAACCCAGAATGCGTGTCATTCTGAGGAGCCGAGGGCGACCAAGAATCTCGCAACGGATTGATTCGAAATAACAGCGGATTCTTCGCTTCGCTCAGAATGACAGCTAACGGGAGCTTTTCAGCAGCCTGCTAGCGCGAGGAAAGGCACGTTGATGCTTATCTCTGGTCATGCCACCTTGGAAGGGACGTCGCGATTCCGGCAGCGATTCGGAGACCGGCTGCCGGGCCATTTCAAGGACGCGGCCGGTCTCTGGCTGTCCTCAATTGGCGCGGGAACCTACCTGGGAGAACCCGATCGCCGCTATGACGAGTTGTACTCCGCCGCGATCGGCCGCGCGATCGAGCTGGGGGTGAACGTGATCGACTCCGCGGTCAACTACCGGCACCAGCGGAGCGAGCGTTCCATCGGCCGCGTGCTTGCGGAACTGATGGCCCGCGGTCAACTCCAACGAGAAGAAATTTTCCTCGCCACGAAGGGCGGATTCCTGAGCTTTGATGGTGACGCCCCAGACGATCCGTCGTCATACTTCTTTGAGCAGATCATCGAATCAGGTCTCGCGCGGCCCGAAGATGTGGCTGTGGATTGCCATGTCATATCTCCGGCCTACTTGAAGCACCAGATCGACGTCAGCCGCAAGAACCTGGGTGTCGAGACGATTGACCTCTATTACGTCCATAATCCCGAAACACAACTCGGGCGCGTCAGCCGGGATGAGTTTGCCGGGCGGCTTAGAGGTGCATTTGCCGCGCTCGAGGAAGCGGTCAGTCGAGAGAAAATTCGATGCTACGGTGTGGCCACGTGGAACGCCTTTCGCGTGGGCGGAGATTCGAAAGAAGCGCTCGATCTTGGCGAAGCGCTTAGCGCGGCGGAGGATGCCGGGGGGAAGGAACATCATTTTCGCGCCGTCCAGCTTCCATTCAATTTTGCCATGCCTGAGGCGCTGGTCAAGGCAACCCAGAGCTTGGCAGGCAGGAGCGTCCCTCTGCTGCGCGCGGCTTCAGAGCGCGACCTGATGGTTTTTGCGAGCGCCAGCCTGCTGCAGGGCGAACTGGCGGAAGGCTTACCGGGGGAAATCGCGCGGCATTTTCCCCGCTTGAAGACGGATGCGCAGCGTGCAATCCAATTCGTGCGTTCAACACCCGGAATCACGTGCGCCCTTGTGGGAATGAGTCAGATCAAACACGTTGAGGAAAACCTCAGGACAGCGACTGTGCCCCCGCTCACGCCCAGCGAATATCAGAGGGTATTTGCTGGGTAATGTGCGCGCGCGCATCACGAATGAGGATTACATGTTTTCGTGACACTCAAAGTTGCAGCGACGGCCTCCGGCGCCGGTTCATCGGTGCTCAGCGAGCGACGCTCCGGCGAAAACTGCTGCTTTGCGAGCCGGCTCGTTGCGTTTCGCTGTTGGAGTTTTGATTTGCCGGCGCGCCTTCGAGCCACTGTCGTGAATTTTGTACGCCCGTTTTTTCTTCGGCTACTCTCGACGAGTCTGCCGGGAGGACGAAATGAATCTTGATGAGGCAAAGATCGCGATCAGCCGCGCCGATTTTCCCGAAGCCCTTAGAATCCTCTCGGACCTCGTCGTCGAGGATTCCGGCAACGCGGAGGCGTGGCGGCAGCTTGGCCTTTGCTATCTCGAAATGCGCCGGCCGGACCTTGCGCTCGAGGCTCTGACGCGGGCACTCAGTACGGATTCTGCAGGCGCGGGGACGCACTTCCTGCTGGGGCACGCGTACGGCTCCACGGGTCAGCTTGAGCCCGCCGCGGCCTGTTACCGCCGTGCGCTCGAAGCCGAGCCGGGCCACGCCAAGGCGGAGGAGTTTCTCATCCGGACAGAGTCGCTGCTCGAGAGCCGCGAGCATTACCGGAACGCGCTCAAATGGCTTTACCAACCTGAGCCAGGAGCTGAAGATTTGAATCAGGCGGTGCGCGAGTTGGTGCAATCCATTGCGATTTTTGACGGATCGCCCGCGCGCGATAACCTGCTCGAGTGCGCGCGGAAGCTCGCGGCGCTACAGCACGAGATGCCGGTGCTCGTTCGCGCAACCCCGGAAATCGATCCTTGGTTAAGAGCTTGCGAGCGCGGTTACCACTGTGCCAGCGCCAAGAATTGGGTAGGCGCGCAGGCGGCCTACGATGAGGCGCTTGCCTACCGCTCCCAGGATGCATTTGTACATCACGCGCTGGGCTTTTGTTTTGTCGAATCAGGTGAAGAAGGAGACGCGGTGCGCGCGTGGCTGCGCGTGGTTGAATTGAGTCCGCAATATGATTTCACCGCGTTCGGACGTCTCGAGCGCCGCGGATAGCAGCCGGTTATGTCGCTTGGCGACACCCTCGACGCATGAAAATTGCCGTAGGGGCGCTGCTTGCCGCGCCCAACGTC
>JBOGJT010000376.1:0-2696 GCA_050745065.1 Terriglobia bacterium | reverse complement strand
CTGCCCAGACGGCTTCACGCGGACAGCCTTTACGGAACGCTCCGAGGTGTGGTGAAAGACCAGTCGGGCGCTGTGGTCCCGGGCGCGATCATCACGGCGAGGGATGCGAGCACCGGTATTTCTCATCGTTTTATTTCCAGTTCGGATGGCGGCTTCGAAATCCTGAACCTGCCGGCTCCCGCAATGTACAACCTGACCGTCGAGAAAGACGGCTTCCAAAGATATGAAAGCAGCGAAATCCATCTGAACGTGAACCAAGTTTTCGTCTTGGACGCCGTGCTAAGGGTAGGGTCTACCACACAGCAGGTCACCGTGCAGGCGCAGACGTCGCAGATTGAAAGCACGAGCATGCAGCTTGGCACCACGGTCACCGGAAAACAGATCGTGAATTTACCCCTGAACGGACGCGACTGGACCGAGCTTCAGCAGCTCGAACCCGGCGTCGTGGCGTCGTCAGACCGGTTCGGGACGTATTCGACAAACGGTGCCGAAACCCAGCAGAATTCGTACCTGATCAACGGTACCGACTCGATGGATATTGCGCTGAATACTCCAGGCATCATTCCCAGCCCGGACGCCATTGCGGAGTTTCGCATGGTCACGAGCACCATCAACCCGGAGTACGGGCGGAACTCCGGCGCCATCATGAACGCCGTCATCAAGAACGGGACCAACCAATTCCATGGCGATGGCTTTGAGTTTTACCGCGATACCACGCTTGACGCGCGCAGCTTCTTTCAGCAAACGGTCACGCCTTTCCACCGAAACCAGTTTGGCGCGACCATCGGCGGACCGATCTGGAGGAACCACACGTTCTTTTTCTTTTCCTATCAGGGCAGCAGGGAGATCGAGCCGCAGGCCTTTGCCGCGCCCACGGTTTTCAGCAGCGACGAACGCCTGGGCAATTTTTCCGGCGACACCGGCGGAGGGTTTCCAGTCAGTAATCCCATCACCGGCAATCCTGCGATTTCCCCCTTTTCCATGGTGGGTGAAAATGGAGTGACCTATCCTGCAGGGACGCCTTATGCCACACTTTTCCCGGCGGGCGTAGTGCCTACAGCCGACCTGAATCCGCTGGCGGTTAAACTCATGAACCAATTCGTGCCTGCCGCGAACGCGCCGGGGAACCTTTTCGAATTTAATCCCAGCACTGCGCTTTTACAGGACCAATACATTACGCGCATCGATCAGAACTTTGGCCAGAAGGATTCCCTCTCTGGGTATTGGCTCTGGGATCGCAGTCCTTTCAATCAAACTTTGCCTTTCGCGGGGGCAACGGTCCCTGGCTTCGAAGAATCGAACCTGCAGCATTTTCAGGAGTACGTGATCGATTGGAACCATATTTTTAACCCGACCACAATCAACGAGGCGCGCCTCGGGTATTTCCGCTTCAACTATGATGCCGTAGTGCCTGCGAATCCCATCAATCCCACGTCTTATGGATTTACCGGCATTAACCCTCAGGTTCCCTCCGAGGCTTCGCTCCCGGTCATGGGTCTCACCGGATATTTCACCCTTGGCTTCAGCGCGGATGGTCCGGTTCCCCGCATCGACCAGCAGTACAACTTTATTGACAACTTTTCCAAAATAGCCGGGCGCCATACCTTGAAGTTTGGGTTTAACATGGACCGGCTTGAGGTTTACAGTCCGTTTTTCCCCGATCTGGCGGGCAATTTTTCCTACTCCGGAGTGGGTGCGTTCTCGACGGGCTTTCCGGCGGCCGACTTCCTACTGGGCATCCCCGACAGCTACGCGCAGGGGAGTGGGGCAGTAAACAACACTCGCGCCCGCGAGTATTACTCCTACGCGCAGGACCAGTTTCAGATCCGTCCCAGCCTCACTTTGACTTACGGCATAGGTTGGGACATCGAAACACCCTACATCAATCTCTCGGATCATGGTCTTCTAGTGAACGCCTTCCGCCCCGGCCAGCAATCGACGGTGTTTCCCACCGCGCCGACAGGTTTGCTCTGGCCCGGGGATAACGGCATTAACAGTGCCGGCGGCCCGACGACTCCTTATCGTAATTTCGCTCCGCGCGTGGGCTTCGCCTGGAGCCCCGGCAGCGCGCGGAAATGGAGCGTGCGCGGCGGTTTCGGAATTTATTACAACCGCGATGATGAAGAGGGTTCACTGCAGAACCTGAGCGCGCCGCCATTTTCGGTGACCGGCACTGGCGTTGGAAAAATCGGCGGGTCGCCCAGCTTCGCTGCTCCCTATAGCGGCTGGTGCCCCGGACCGGTGGCGTGTTCCTATCCTAACCAATTTCCTTTCACTCCGGTTGCGCCGGGTACAAACTTTAATTTTGCTGCACTCGAGCCGTTTGTGCTCAACGTATACAGTCCGAATTACGGCGTGCCGATGGCGGAGAATTACAACTTGACGATCGAGCGCCAGCTTACGGATTCGATGATTTTCTCGATTGGCTATGTGGGAAACGCCGGACACCACTTGGCCGGCGCGACGGATTTGAATTACGCCGGACAGCCGCCGGGCGTTAATCCCGGCGCCGCGGCGCTTGGCTGCGGTTTCAGCAACCTTGGCTTTTGTGATCCGGCCAGTTTTGCTCTCGACCAGCGGTATGGCGCTAGCTATAGCCCGCAAATTTTTGGCGATTTTGGACAACAGGAGACCGACTATAATTCCAACTACAACTCTCTGCAAGTAAGCGTGAACAAGAGCTTCAGCCATGGACT
>JBOGJT010000375.1:0-3436 GCA_050745065.1 Terriglobia bacterium | reverse complement strand
ATTGGACGGTGATTGAAACTCGTGTGTGCCGCCACGCTTCGATTGGTAGCGGCGCTGTGATCTTATGCGGGGTCACGATTGGCGAGGGCGCCATCGTGGGCGCCGGCAGCGTGGTCACGAAAGATGTCCCGCCGGGGACTGTCGTAGCCGGGAATCCTGCGAGGGTAATTCGCCACATCGATCGGAACCTCAAGAAGCAGTGAACGGATCGGGAAAGGGAAGTGCAGATTCAAGCCCAAGCCGCGCGGATTAAATATGGCCCGAGTCCAAGCCAAACGTAGCCGGAACCCCGCTACTCTATTGAAATCCGAGGCCGCCGCCCGCGAAGTGCAAGCTACTTTTGGCCTTCAGGCTCCGTCTTCTGACCCGAAGTGGGAGATCGACTTCGCAGAATTCCTGCGTGGAAAGTACACGCAAGAGGCGCTCCAAGCGTTTTTTTCGCGGTTCAGTTCCATGGACAGTCCCTTAGATGAACTCATGCGGCGGGTTCTTCTACGTACGTTATGTCGACGTACCGGCCACGGAATCCAGGTGGGACTCGGGCTGGTGCTCAAGCATCCCGAGACGATGGACATTGGCGATAGCGTGTTTATCGGCGCGCAGACGATGATCCAGGGCAGGTTCGACGGCACCTGCCGCATCGGCAACCATGTTTGGATCGGGCCACACTCTTATTTCGATGCTCGCAACCTCATGCTGGAGGACTACGTGGGATGGGGTCCCGGCGCCAAGGTGCTCGGCTCGACCCATACCGGCGAACCGCGGGACGTGCCCATCATTACGACCAGTCTTGTGATTAAGTCCGTCGTGATCGGCTTTGGAGCCGATATTGGCGTCAATGCAACGATTTTGCCCGGTGTTCACGTGGGTGCGCACGCGGTCGTCGGCGCCGGAGCGGTGGTCAGCTGTGACGTTCCCGATTATGCGGTCGTGGCGGGAGTACCCGCGCGATTCCTGCGATCACGACGGGAGAAATGAGGAATGAAGTGAACACCGTTCGAGGTAGTGTAATCATGATCACGGGAGGAGCCGGTTTTGTCGGTAGCTCGGTCACCGATCAATTGCTCGCCGCTGGCGCTCGTGAAGTGCGTGTTATCGACAATCTGGTTCGCGGCTCTAGGGAGAATCTGAGCAACGCGCTTGCGAGCGGGCGCGTGCGGTTGATTGTCGACGACATCCGTGACCCGGACGTAGTCGACCGGGCGGTGGAGGGAGTGGATTATATCTTTCACGAAGCCGCGCTGCGCATCACGCGATGCGCGGACGCGCCGCGCGAAGCCGTGGATGTTCTCATTGGCGGTCTGCTCAACGTTCTTGAATCGGCGGTGCGCCACAAGGTGAAGAAGATTGTCGCTGCTTCGTCGGCTTCCGTCTATGGCGACCCTTCTTACCTCCCCATGGACGAAAACCACCCGTTCAATAATCGGACGTTATATGGCGCCGGCAAGATTGCCAACGAACAGATGCTGAGGGCGTATTGCGAGATGTTCAAGCTGCCGTACGTTGCATTCCGTTACTTCAACGTTTACGGCCCCCGGATGGACCTGGATGGTGTTTATACCGAAGTCTTGATTCGTTGGCTGGACGCGATCGACGTGGGTAAGCCGCCGCGAATCTTTGGCGATGGAACGCAATCCATGGACTTCGTTTTTGTCGAGGACGTGGCGCGAGCGAACCTCCTGGCTTTGGAAAGCGACGTGACGGATGAGGTGTTCAACGTCGGCACCGGCGTGCAGACGAGCTTGAGTGAGCTCTGTGCTCAATTGCTTCACCTAACCAGCTCGCAGCTTCGGCCGGAGTACGTAGAGGTGCGCAAAGTGGCGAATGTGAAGGCGCGCCGGGCCTCAATCGAGAAGGCAGAGCGGATGCTGGGATTCCGGGCGCAAGTCGACCTGCAAAGCGGGCTTCGGGAGCTGATTGAATGGCGGTCCGCCGCCAAGACGAAGGCCGTAGCGTCGGCGGGAGCGAAATCATGAATGCAACAGCGCCTCCGGCTAACCGGCATATCCCTATAGCCCGGCCTTTTCTCGGGCCGGAAGAGGAGACCGCGGTCACTGAAGTGCTGCGCAGCGGCTGGATTGCACAAGGGCCGCGCGTGGCAGAGTTTGAAAAACTGTTTGCTCAGTACGTCGGTGCGGAACACGCCGTTGCAGTCTCGTCCTGCACCACGGCGTTGCATCTGGCGTTGGTGGCTGCAGGGGTCGGCCCCGGCGACGAGGTGATCTGCCCTAGCTTATCTTTTATCGCCACGGCAAACTCCATCGCTTATACCGGGGCGGCTCCGGTCTTCGTGGACATCGTGCGCGAGACCTATAATTTGGATCCCGTCAGCGTCGAGCAAGCGATTACGCCAAAAACCCGCGCCATTCTTGCGGTTCACCAAATTGGATTGCCGTGTGCGATGGACGAAATCTGCCGCATCGCCGTCCGGCATAACCTGGTGGTTATCGAGGACGCGGCGTGCGCGATAGGGTCCGAATATCACGGCCATCGAATCGGATCTCCGCAGGGGAAGTTCGCTTGTTTCAGCTTCCATCCGCGGAAAATTTTGACGACGGGCGAAGGCGGCATGATCACCACGCCCGACAGCGAGATGGCTGCCCGCCTGCGCCGGCTCCGGCAACATGCGATGAGCGTGTCAGACGCCGTCCGGCACAGAGCCCGCCAGGTTGTGATCGAGAGTTACGACGAGGTGGGCTACAACTACCGCATGACGGATATGCAGGCAGCCGTGGGCATCGTGCAGCTTGGCCGATTGGAGGAGCTGTTGGAGCGCCGCCGCTATCTTGCGGCGCGTTATACGGAGCGCCTTCAAGCGCTGGGATGGATGAAGGCGCCGCACGTTCCGGAGGGTTGCCGGCACAACTTTCAGTCTTATATGGTTCGGTTATTGCCGGGCGCTCCGGGTCGCCGCGAGTCGCTGATGCAGTCATTGCTGGAGAGGGCCATCTCGACGCGGCGGGGCATCATGGCCATTCACCATGAGCATCCCTACCAGGACACTCGCTGGCAGAAGACGCTGCCCGAAACCGACGCGGCGGCAGAAGAAACGCTCATTCTTCCGTTATTTCACCAAATGACGGAAGAAGAACAGGATTATGTTATTGGGTGCATTCGCGACATCGGAATCAACGGCGCCCGCTAAGCGAGCGAGGCGATCCTGGTGGAAGCTCGCACTGCGGCTAGCGGTGTTCGCGGTGGTCCTGTGGTTAATTGCCACCCGCATCAGTTTCACCGAGATCCTTCACGCCTTCACTCAGGTAAAGGTAGTGTACCTCGTCCCTGTAGTGGGCGTGTTGCTCCCCGCGACCGTGATCTTGAGGTCAGTACGCTGGCGCTGGCTGCTTCCGGCGGGCGGTCATCTGCCGTTAACCAGCTTCATTGGCGCTTACCTCGTCGGCAACCTTGCCAACTCGCTGCTGCTTGGCAAATTTGG
>JBOGJT010000374.1:0-26985 GCA_050745065.1 Terriglobia bacterium | reverse complement strand
CCACAAAACGGTGGTCCTTCCATGACCCAACTTCATTCGACGCCCATACGTGTACCGGCGCATTCCACGTTGGGGGCGGCTCGACGCCGGTGTTAAACAAAGCCATGCTGCGAATTTCCGGCGTTCCCACGCTGTCTGTCACAATAAGCCGCACCGCGCTCAGCACCTTGGGCGCAATAGGCTGGATGCGCTTGTGGCCGATCGCCGTACCGCGGCCCAACGAAACCCACCCTTCGCCGGCGAGCCCTTCCAGGCGATAGGCGCGAATCCTCTGGCCGAGGCGGCAATCTTCCTGTAAAATCACGTGGTCAACCCTTGAAGGCCGTGAGCGAGGAAGCAGCGAAAGCTGCAACGTCTCACCTGATCCGGAAGTCTCCGCCAGGCTGTGACCAAAACGCCGACGGATCTCATCGCCGAGTTCCTTCACCCGCTCGCAATTTTCCGCTGGCATCAGCCCGCTGGAATCGGGGGGAAGGTTGAGTACCCACTGCACCCCGTGACCTACGGAGCGATAATAGATTTCGACGAGCTGATCGAGCGAAAGTAGGTTCCGCTCTTTCTCCGGGCTCCAAAACCAGTCGGGCCTCAGGATGGAAACGTCGGCTTCGTTTGGGAGCCAGACGGAGCCATTGGGATCTCCTTGAATGGAAGTCGCAACGCCAGACTCTGCGCCGGCCCGCGAGATCGCGTTCCAGACGGGATACGGCGCAAACCCCTCCTCGTTTCCCACCCACCTGATGGTCGCCTCTGGACCCTGGAAGATCATGGCATGGGGCGCACGGCGCTTGAGAATATCACCCACGGGAACCACAATCGAACCGTCAAACCAGATCTCGACCATTTCGCCGTAACGTGAGAGCACTTCCGTGAGCTGCTTCCGGTATAGGCCGTTGTACTCCGTCTGCTTCTCCGGTGTCTTACAGCGGCCGCCGAGGCCCGCGCCAAACTTCCTATCTTGCGGCGAAAGATAAACACCCAATTTGAGCTTGTACTTCCGGCAGGACGCGGCAACGTCCGCCAAAACGTCTCCACGCCCCCCCTGCCACGGCGTATTCCGGATACCATAGTTCGTGGTGTGGGTCTGCCACATGCAGAAACCTCCCACGTGCTTAGCGACGAAAAGAATGTACTTCGCTCCAAGGGTTACGGCACATTCCGCCCATTGATCTGTATTGAGGTTAGAAGGATTCATCGCGGAAAGCGGCGTTGAGAGGTTGTCGTACTCGCTGTTTTGCCAGGTGTTTGGGGCGAAATGTACGAACATCCCGATTTCCAAATCCTGCCACGCGGTCTGGTACGGGGTGGGACGCGCAAGCCGCTCCGGCAGCCCGGAAGCTAGCACGGCGCGAGTCCAGCGGGGATTTCCTGCAGCTACGCCGGCAGCCGGAATCGACGCCGCGGCGCCCAGGAAAACGGTTATGAAATTACGCCGGTTCATCATGCGGCGGCTTCTGTCTTTGCGCTCTCGATCTCTACCACGCGAGGCCGCAACCCTGCTTTTGCCCGCACCCAGTAAACCACGAAGCCGACGATAAATGAGAAGAGCAAGGCGGGCCGGTCGGCGTGCACCCAGGAAGCCGGCGCGCCGGGAATGTATTTCAGAATGCCCACCACAAATCCCACCGCCCAGGCGATGTAGCCTGCCCAGTTTATGCCTTGGCGAGGCCCTGACCACTTCTTTCCCGCCAGCAGATAATCCGCCGCCATGGCCCCACAGATCGGGCCGAACGACGCTCCTACTATGGTGAAAAACGTGACCAGATTTTTGGCGACGCCGGTGATCGCGAGAAGCGCGCCGATGGAGACGCCAACGATGGTTGATACACTGCGCGGAACCTGCGGGATCATCGTATCGAAGCTGTTTGAGACGATGAACGCACAGAAGCACGTGGGGACCAGCGACGCCGCCGCGAAAAGGAAGAACATGACGGGTGCGATGGCGCCTACGCCGGAGATGGTGGCGGCAAAATCATAGACAGGAGCGCCTCCGGTTTTTCCGATATGACCCGCAACCGCGAGGATTGCCAGCCCTCCCGCCACGACAATGGCCAGGGTAATGCCCGTCAGGCCTCCCAAAATGACGTCGCGCCGGGTGTGGTTACTCATGCAAAAATCAGCGCCCGCCGCGCCCGCTGTGGCAAAGAAACCAATCACAATGGCGAGAACGGCGAGAAAGCCCGCGCCTGCGTCGGCGTGCGCGGGCTTGAAGTGGGTGATCCCCCCTTTGTTCGCCCAAAACACAATCAGGAGCATGATCAGCGGTACCCAATTGAGAAACTGTGCCAGCCGCGCCACGTAGCGGATGCCCTTAATCGCAACCCATGCGAGACCATAGGCCCAAATGAGCGCGACGATGATGAATAGCGTTTTGGACGTGTTGTGCAGGCCCGTCATGATGTAGTCGGTGGAAAAATACGTCGCCACGGCGAACCACCCGATCTGCAGCAGGCCCATGAGAATGCCGGGAATGAAGTAGCCACCTTGCGCGCCGAAGGTGGACGTGCCCACGATGTAAAGCGTGCGCCCTGTTTTCATGCCCAGCATGCCGGAGGCGTAATAAAACAATCCGAAGCACAGAAAGCCGGCGACCACCAGCGCCACAATACATATCCACGGACTGGCGAGGCTGATGGTTGGGCCGGCAAGCCCAAGATAAAACCCCACCCAGAGGAAAATGCCCGCGTAGGCTGGAAATGTGTTTTTGTACCATGGCGCGCGGTTGGAAAGCGCGTTGGGAACAGAGGACCTCACATAGCCTGGCAGCAAGCTCGCCATACACACTCCAAAGCTCAGGATTAACCGCAAGAACGCTGGCCGAAAGCATAGACCGGACTCGCTTCAGATTCAAGCGCAAAAGCGGGCGCGGGTTCCTGCTATAATGCCGGTTCGGGTTTTACCCGCCACGGGAAGGCCAGGAGGCCCGAAGGGATATAGGAGACTAGAACGGTGCACGCCGATGAGCGCGACGAATTAGCGCTTCAGCGCCAGAAGAAGCTCGACTCCATCCGCGAGCTGGGCGCCGAGGCCTATCCGCGCAAGTTCGAATTCACTGATACGCTGCCGCAGGTCCTCGCGGAATACTCGCCGCGCACGGCCGAGGATCTTGCGGCGTCAAAGATCCCCGTCCGGGTTGCAGGGCGCGTGATGACGATCCGGCCGCACGGCAAGGCGGGCTTCGCGCACCTTGCGGGCGGAGGCGTGCGCCTGCAGGTCTATGTGCGGCAGGACGCCGTGGGTGAGCGCGATTTCGACCTCTTCAAGCTGCTGGATATCGGCGACGTTGTCGGCATCGACGGATATCTTTTCCGCACACGAACCGGAGAGCTCACCGTGCACGCGGAGCAGTTGCACTTCCTGGCGAAAAGCTTGCTGCCGATGCCGGAGAAATGGCACGGCTTATCGGATGTGGAAATCCGCTACCGCCAGCGTTATCTCGACCTGATGGTGAACGACGACGTGCGGCGGGTCTTCGAGCACCGCAGCCGCCTGGTTCGCGCGCTGCGTGATTTTCTGGACGCCGAAGGCTACATGGAAGTTGAAACGCCCATGATGCAGCCGCTTGCCGGCGGCGCTATGGCTCGGCCGTTCGTCACCCATCACAACGCGCTGGATATCGACCTCTTTTTGCGCGTGGCCCCGGAGCTCTACCTGAAAAGACTTCTCGTGGGCGGTCTCGACCGGGTGTATGAAATTAACCGGAACTTCCGCAACGAGGGCATCTCCACCCAGCACAATCCCGAATTCACCATGCTCGAGTTTTACCAGGCCTACGCCGATTACAGTGACATGATGTCGCTCACCGAGCGGCTGCTGCGGCACGTGGCGCAGGCGGTACTCGGTAGACTCGAATTCGAGTTCAGCGGGCACGCGATTTCCTTTGAGCGTTTTGAGCGCATGACGATGAAGGAAGGGCTGGTGAAGTATTGGCCCGCCAGCGCGGGTGAGGCGCCGCGAGTGGAAGACCTGGCGGACCCGAAGGCCATCTTCCGCTGGGTGGAGCAGTATAACCAAACGGCGGAGCAGCCGGTCGAAGCCGCGGAAGGGACGGCGCCCGGTAATGTCCTCGGCGAATTGTTCGAGGCGGTGGCTGAAAAGAACTTGATCCAACCCACCTTCATCATGGATTACCCGCTTGAAGTTTCGCCGCTCTCCAAGCAGAAGCCGGATGATCCAAACTACGTCGAGCGGTTTGAGATGTACATTGGCGGCATGGAGGTGGCTAACGCCTTCAGCGAGCTGAACGACCCGCGCGAGCAGCGCGACCGCTTTAACTATCAGCAAATGTTGCGCGAGAAGGGCGACCTCAGCGCGCACGCCATCGACGAGGATTACATTCGGGCGCTGAGCTACGGAATGCCGCCGGCGGGCGGCGAGGGCATTGGCATCGACCGACTTGCCATGATCTTGACCGATAGCCGCTCGATCCGTGACGTGATTCTCTTTCCCCTTCTTCGCCCGGAAAAAACACCCTGAAACGCTTGCGTAGGAATTTCTCCAATACTGAGTTGTAGCGGCGGCCTCTGGCTGCCGGTTTTTAATAGAAAGGACCGGCGGCCAGAGGCCGCCGTTACAGCGAAACGAGCGCAGCCCTCCTGCCTATTCCCGCTGCATGACCGGCAATAGCACTGCCGACGGATGCGCGGCGTCGTGATAAATCGTGTTTGTGGCCTTCACCCATCGATCGCCGGTTTCCGGACTTTCAGCCGTATTCAAATTGCGGTCAAAACGAGGGAAGTTGCTGCTCGAAATATCAATTCTCAACCGGTGGCCGGCGAGGAAAACGTTGCTGGTGGCCCACAGATCGATGGTAAATTTATACACGTAGCCGGGCTTTATGAGTTTTGGATTTTGCAGCGAATTCCGGTAGCGCGCGCGGACAATGCCATCGGTCACATTGCGGGCGAAGCCGCCGGGGTCCACGTCAACCAGGGTGGCGATAAAATCCGTATCGACGGCCGAGGAGCTGGCGTAGAGCACCACCTTCACCGGCCCCGTCACGTTGAAGTCGTGCGTGAAAACCGGCGTTGAATACACCATGACGTCGTCGCGTGCTTCGTCCGGCCGCTGGTCCCGAGCCCCGGCTTCAAGATGCCGCCCGTCGCAGCACAACTTGCCGCCGATCGTCGGCACGGGGTCGGAAGGGTTGTAGACGAAGTGGTCCGGAGGTTCCTTGCCTGGCGGGTTCACGCTGAGGGCGCCGTCTCCATGCGCGGCGTTCGCCTTCCCCTCCGAGTGCAGGTAAAAAGACGTGGTGTGCGCCCCGGGAGGCGGCCAGGTGTCCGCCTCGGCCCAGGCGCGCTTGCCCATCACGAAATACTTTACCGGCTTTTCGCGCCCAACCCCGTTGTGAGCGCCTTTAAACAGCCAGGCGTACCACCGCAGCATGACCCCGTAGTAGTCCACATCAGAGATCGAACCGAAATCAACGTCTCCCACTCGCCGGCGCCAACCGGCGTGGCCGCCGGGAATAATGAGCAGGCGCGCACCGCTGCGCGCTGCCGGCGTGCCTCCGTGTGCCTTGATTCCCTCGTAGTTGGCTAAAGTACCGCCCAGAAAAAGATCGTACCATCCGCCCATGCTGTAAACAGGCACGTGGATGCGCGAATAATCCTCGTCAAAAGCCCACTGCTTCCAGTAAGCGTCGTAGGTGGAATGCCTGAGCCAGTCCTCAAAATAGGGTGCGATCGCTGGGGTAAGGCCGTTCGCCGCAGGGATGCTGAGCAGAGCGTAGTCCTTAAGAGGTTCCGTGCGGATGTAATCCATGGGGTTCGTCGCAACCCTGGATAAACGCAGTAGGGTGTTCGTCGCAAGCTCCGTAGCCCACGATTCGTCGAACCACTGCGTGAAGGCCCCGTCCTGGTACGTCCAGTCTTTGTAGAAATTAGACGTCGTGCACATGGGAAATATGCCGCCGAGATGCGGTGGATCGGCTACCGCTGCAAATAGTTGCGTGGCGCCGTCGTAGGAACCTCCCCACATACCCACCTTGCCGTCCGAATGCGGTAAAGCCGCGCACCATTCCACCGTGTCGTAACCATCTGCGGCCTCGTGCCTGAAGGGGTACCACTCTCCCGCGGAAGCGTAGCGTCCGCGCACGTCTTGATTCACCATAATGAAACCGAGCTCGGCGCCCCGGTAAGCCACGCCCATGTTCTCGCCACTGTCCTTGTTATACGGAGTTCGCGTCAGCAGGACCGGAAACGGGCCGGGCCCGTCCGGCGTATAAACATCAGCGCGGAGGACCGTGCCATCGCGCATGGCGACCGGTACGTTATGCTTGATGATCACGCGATACGGTTGAGCGCGCGCGCCCGCCACGGCAACGGCAATTCCGGCTGCGATGGCGAGCGCTAAACCAAGACTCTTCTTCACGAGGGATCCTCCGGAACAATGAATAAGGCCGGCTGCAGTTGCCACATCGCACAGCGGGCGCACATGCCCGTTGCATTTTGACAGAAAAAAACGACACTCTGCAAGTCGCGCCGTGGGCGCGCTTCGGTGTTGCCACACGCCGAGGCGCGCAGAGTTCCGCCGCGCTGCCGGGAATCAGTTCATGGAGAAGAAGCGGGCGCCGGGACACACAAGGTGGTACCGGCTGTTGTGCGGAAGACGGAGAACTTGAACGCGCACGTGAGCTTTGCCGGCGGCGGCGAAGCCCAGCAGCCGGGCGGCTGCGCGCGAGACGTCCAGAAAGCGGCCAGGAACGTAGGGACCGCGATCGTTGATGCGAAGTATAAGCGATCGATCGTTGGTCAGATTGGTAACCCTGATTCGAGTGCCCAAAGGCAAGTTCGGGTGGGCGGCGGTCAAAGCATTCATATTATAACTTTCGCCGCTGGCCGTTGGGCTGCCCTGGAATTCCTCACCATACCAGCTTGCCACGCCATCCCGCGAGCTCGACTGCGCCACGTTCCGGGTGCAAAATGGAAGATAAGAAGGCTGGCCCGCCTGCGACGGCGGGGAAACCGCTACGGCGGCGGCCATTCCCAGCCCGATCACGTACTTTATCATTCCAAACCTCCCGCAAAGATAGATATCCACAACTCATCACACGGGTCAGACCTGAACCTTGGAGTTGTCGTGGGGGATTCACTAAGGCTAGCAGAGCGCGGGAGGAATTTCAAGAAAAATCGGTTGCTGATTACCCATTAGTAAACAGGGTCATATCTCGATGCAGCGAGGGAAGGCTACAATCAGATCTGATGGATTCGCTCAATGAGCGCCACCGCGTCAGCGCGAATGGCTTCCTCGCGGCCCACGGCGCCCATGCCTTCTCCGGTTTTTGCTTTCACGCTCACTTGGGTTGCGGCCAGCTTCAATGAGCGTGCAAGCCGCTGGGCGATGGCCGGGACGTGAGGGGCAAGCTTGGGGCGCTCGAGACCCACTGTGACATCCACGTTCACAATCTCGTAGCCAGCCTGAGTCAGCATTTCGCGGACGCCTCGCAGAAAAGCGAGACTGGAGCGGTTGTGCCAGGTGGGGGAAGTGTCAGGGAAGTGCCGGCCGATGTCACCAAGCGCCGCTGCTCCGAGCAGTGCGTCGCAAACCGCATGCGAAAGGACGTCTCCGTCGGAGTGGCCAGCCGGTCCTGATTCAAATGGAATACGTACGCCGCAGAGGATCAACTTGCGTCCCACCACCAGGCGGTGCAGGTCATTGCCGATACCGATCCGAAAAGTCGAAGAGCGGACAGGTGAAATTTTCCTGGAGCGCATGAACGGTTTGCGATTCCAATAAGGGCTACATACGGTCGTGACGCCAAATGTTGTGGCGGCGGCCTCCGGCCGCCGGTTTTTCGGCGCTCAGAGCGCGCCGCTACAGCAAATCCCCGCCGCTGAGCTACAACGCACAGTATAACCGGCGCGCCATCAAGGGTTCGGCGGATCGGCGGACTGTTTTCCAGCGTCGTCATCGCCTTGGCTTTCCTGGGCCAAGTAGAGCCGAGCCACGGGTAGGTCCGAGGGCTTGGTGATCTTGATATTCCGGTCCGATCCCATCAGGACTTTTACAGTGATGCCTAGCCGTTCGACCAAGCTCGATTCGTCCGTACCCTGGAAGCCCTCGGCAAGGGCGCGGTCAAAGGCTTCGCGCAGCACGGCGTAGCGGAACCCCTGCGGCGTTTGGGCGAGCGCGATGCGCTCGCGGGGAACGGTGCCCGTAATGATTTCGTGCTCCACCTGTTTCACCGTGTCGACGCTTGGGATGGCGAAGATAGCGGCGCCGCTGAGGCAGGCCGCTTCCACAATCTGCGCGATCATTCGCGGGCTGATGAATGGGCGTACGGCGTCATGCACCAACACCACCTCGGTGGACGGGGAAATCTGAGCCAGCGCGCGCGCCACCGTCTCTTGCCGTGTGCCACCCCCTTCAACCACCCGCGCCGCGGTTTGCAGCCCGTCTTTCGCGATCTCGAGCCGCGCGCGCTCCATTTCCTCCCGCCTCACGCCGAGAATGATTTCTTTGCACGCCGGTGCCGCCGCGAACTTTCTTAGCGTGTGAATAAATAGCGGTATCCCATCGAGCGACAGAAATTGCTTCGGAGTCTCATGACCCATGCGCGTGCCGATTCCTGCCGCGGGTATGATGGCGATGGCACTCATACATGAAATCCGGTGCGTGATTGCCGGTGCGCCCTTTTCATCGGCCGGAGCGTCGGGAAAGGCTTCCGCCCCGCGTCAGCCTCTGGCCAGCCCAAAGGGTAGATATTCTCAGGCGGCGAAAATAATGCCCTTGGTTGGCGCGCGTCACGACGACTGCGCGATCGGCACGGGCTCTGCGCGGACCCGGTCATCGTAACGGCCAAAAATCATGCGCCCCGCGGTGGTCTGCAGCACGCTCGTGACGGCGATGTCAATGGTCTTCGAGATCATTTTGCGCGCGTTGTCCACCACCACCATCGTGCCATCGTCGAGATAAGCAACGCCCTGGTTGTATTCTTTCCCTTCCTTCAGAATAAACACCCGCATCGTTTCCCCGGGAAGCACGACCGGCTTCAGCGCGTTCGCCAGATCATTGATATTCAGCACCGTTACTCGCTGCAGCTGCGCCACCTTGTTCAAATTGAAATCGTTGGTCACAACCTTGGCACCGGTGAGCTTGGCCAGTTCGATGAGCTTCAGGTCCACGCCCCGCACCTTGGGGAAATCGTCTTCGACGATCTGAACCTGAACAGAGCTCATCTTTTGAATCCGCTGCAGGATGTCAAGCCCGCGGCGGCCCCGGTTGCGCTTAAGTGAATCGGCGGAGTCAGCCACCATTTGCAGCTCGCGCAGGACGAACTGCGGAATGACCAGAACCCCTTCTACGAAGCCCGTCTCGCAGACGTCGCATATCCGCCCGTCGATAATCACGCTGGTATCAAGAATCTTGCGGCTTTTCGCGCCGGGCGCGTCGCCCGAGAAAATGCCGCCGAGCGCCGCCGGGTTGATTAACTCACCTTTCACCGCGCCGATCACCGCGCCGAGGTACGCCAGGAAAATGAGCAATGCAACCTGGATATATGAGAGCGAATGCCTTTCCACGGCCGTCAGGCTGAGTAGATGGCTCACCATCAGCGCCGCCAGGATTCCGAGGGTCAATCCGACCACCGCTCCAATCAGCCGGGTGACGCTGATGGATTGTAGCCGGATTTCGCAGCCCACGAGGAGAATGCCCAGTAACGCGCCTAACACAACCGCCGGAAGGGATGAGAGATGAAAAGGACGTAAATGATATGAAGCTGCCGCGAGCACGGCCACAAGAAGGGAGCGCACTGCGCCCATTTCCCAGGACATAAACCCACCATCTTTCCGCCCGGCCGCCCGCCTGAATTCACTTCATCCGGCCGCGCTTGGCCGGGCGCGTGTTTTAGCTGCCGTCAGTATAGCATTGCACGTGCGATTAGCCGCATGGAACCGCTCCCTTTCGACGGTACCGCTTAACGAGTTCGCCGGCCAGTGTACGTTGACGAGAGCGGAGCCGTCCCCCGGCCGCGCAAAACGTTTAAAGCGATGCCGCGAGATGGGGTCCTCGGCGGCGCAATTTTGAGCACCGCTTAACGCCGCCGTCCAATTCCGGCCGCCACCCGCGGCGGCCGCCGGGTTGGCTCGAGCGCCGTCCTCTACCGATTTCCTCTCAGCCGGGCCTGGATGACGATCGGCGTGCCCAAAAATCCGAAACGTTCGCGGATGCGGTTTTCAAGGTAGCGCTCGACCGAAAAATAGAGCGGACCGCGCCGGTTGGTGAAGGCGACGAAAGTGGGCGGGGCCACACCCGCCTGCGTAAGATAGTAGAGCCGCAGCCGCCTTCCCGCGGGGCTGGGCGCGCGATCGAAATCCAGCGTCTCGAGAAATCGATTCATCTCCGCCGTCCCCACCCTCTTCCGGCGCGCCGCCGCCACCTCTGCTATTGTGTCAAGCAGCTTCTGAACGCGTTGCCCTTTGAGCGCGGACAGGAAGATCACCGGCGCATAATTCAGATATTTCAAACGGTCGCGCACCAGGCGCGTGTAGTCTTCTACCGCTGCGGTTTCTTTCTTGATCGCATCCCACTTGTTGACCACCACAATCACCGACCGCCGGCTTTCGTGCGCGTAACCGCCAATATGCGTGTCGAGCGCGACCACCCCTTCAGTGGCGTCAAGCAGCAGAATGGCAACGTCAGAGCGCTCCAGGTGCTTGCGAGCCTGAATCACACTCAACTTCTCCGCCATCAGACGCGTTTTCCCCTTGCTTCGGATCCCGGCAGTATCAACAAAAAGAAAATGATGGCCCCGGACTTTAACTTCCGCGTCCACCGCGTCGCGAGTGGTCCCCGCGACGGGCGTCACAATCGAGCGCTGCTCACCCGTCACTTGATTCAACAGCGTGGACTTGCCGACGTTCGGCCGCCCGATAATCGCCACGCGGATGGGGCGGTCTGCGGCTTCATCCCTGCCCGGTTGCTCCTCTTCCGCGCCCTCTTCCGCGGAGGGCGGGAAATCGCGCGTCACGTGTTCGAGGAGATCGTCGATGCCGCGGGCGTGCTCTGAAGAAACGGGGAATACGTTGGGAATGCCAAGGCGGTAAAAATCCGGCGCCAGGGATTCGGCCTGATTCGAGTCGATTTTATTGACCACCACGGTCATCGGCTTGCCTTCACGCCTCAAGCGCGAGGCCAATTCCTGGTCAAGTGGTGTCAAGCCCGTTTGCCCGTCCACCACCAGCAGCCATTGGCTGGCTTCGTCCATCGCGGTGCGGGCCTGGGCAAAGATTTCTGCCGCAAACACGTCATCACCTTGCGGAACCAGGCCGCCCGTATCGATGACTTCAAACGTTTTTCCGCACCACTCTGCCGTAGCGTAGATGCGGTCACGCGTCATGCCGGGCTCGTTGCCCACGAGAGAGCGGCGGCGGCCGCAAATGCGGTTAAAAAGCGTGGACTTGCCCACATTCGGCCGTCCAAGAATGACCAGACGATTGGCCCCTCGAAGCTTTTCCATGTCAAATTCCACTTTCTATAGTGACAGAGAGCGGTAGATTTGCGGTAGAAATGCATTAAGCTCTTCACACAATGCATTCTGATCACATTGGTCTCACCGTGAAATCACACCGAAGATGTTCGGATGCGTGAGCAGGGCAATTTTGGTAAGATAATGGGCGATGCTAGCATCGACCTTAATTGCAGAGCCAGAACTCGCCAGCGGCTTCAGAGATCCTACCTTTGCAAAAAACAAAGACCTGCCATTGCATCGTTGGGTACCGTGGATTGCCGGATTCTCAGCGCAGTTCGTCGATGACTGTTTCTATCGGTATTTAGCCATGAGGGAAGGCTGTGCGGTCCTTGACCCCTTTGCGGGGGTTGGCACGACTTTGCTAGAGGCGCACACTCACGGTCACGAGGCCGTGGGTTTCGAAATCAACCCCTACGCCGCCTTGGCGGCGAAAGTGAAGCTTCAGGCCGATAGAACTCCACCCAAGGCTTTGAAGTCTCAGGTTATCGCGTTTCAGCGCTTTATGGATCACCGTTGCCCGGATGGACGTTTTGCAGGCAACCAGCCCAACTCAACCGCACCGCCCGGCTTTGCCGGACGCACCCAATTATTTAGCCCGCAGGTAGAGCGTAGAATCCTTCACGTCCTGGATTTTGTTAATTCGATCGGGGTTGCTGAAGTCAGGGACCTCTTCAGGCTGGCCCTTGGATCCGTGATGGTAAGCGTATCCAATTATTCCTACGAACCCAGCCTGACCCGCCGCTCGTCCGCGGATAAAGATGACATTTCCGATGCAGACGTGAGTTGTGTCCTTAGCAGAAAACTCAACCTGATTCTGGAGGACATGGAATGGCTGCATGATCACATGCAGCGCTTCAGGCGGCGGCCCAGCGGACGCGTGTATGCGCGCAGTTTTGACTCTTCGTTGCAGCTTCTGAAGCGCACGGGTTTTGTTGATCTCGTCGTTACCTCACCCCCGTATCTTAACAACTATCATTATCCACGAAACACGCGTCCTCAGCTTCATTGGCTTGGGTTTGCGTCTGGACCCGGATATCGAGGCGCCCGCGAAAATGAAAGTTTCGGCAAGTTCTGGCAAACGGTCCGGAATAAGCCGCCGGTCAGGCTCTCTTTTCGCCTCCCTGAGCTGGAAGACATTGTCGAACGCATCCGTTCGCTAAATCCTGAAAAGGAAGATTACGGGGGGGCTGGATGGGCAAACTATGCGGCGACTTACTTCAATGACACTCACGGGTTTTGCAAGAATTTGGGTGCACTCCTTAAACCGGACGGTGTTGCCGTCATTGTTCTTGGGAACAGCATCATCCAAGGCGTTGAAGTAAAGACTGACCATTATTTTGGAAAGATTGCAGAACTCTGCGGGCTAAAGTTCGAAGATACGCTCTTGCTGAGAAAAAAGAGGGCGGGCACGAGCATCATACGCTCCTCCGTGCGAACGGACAGGGCCGCCGACAAAGTCGCGCTCTACGAATCCGCTATCGTCCTACGAGGGGTGTCCCCGTGAAGCTCTTGTTTCTACCGGGCAATCTTGAGCTGACCTCCGGCAATAGTGGAGACTATCGTCTATGCGTGAATGGGATTGAAGTTCTCCACACCCGCTCCAGGCGGGACGCTCTAGCTCAATTTAACGCGCTGAGACTGGAAATGGAAAAACAGTTTCCACCGCACGAACTTTGCGCTGAGGATCGAGCTCGCGCCTTCCAGAACATGCTGGGTGATTCGCTCGTCGGCCATAATAGCCTCGGTGGGCGGAATAAAAAAACCACAGCGGGATCGACGCGCACATTTGGTGGATAGAATGGCTTCACGATACGAAACGGCGACGGGAAAACAATGTGACGGTGGCCGCTGCCGCTATGCGCAGTAGACGCGGCGCCTTCTTAGAGGCTATGACCATCCGGAGCATAAACGCAACGAGTGTAAAACCATTTAACCCCCTTGAACTCCGCGTACTCGCGGTAAGCATGGTGACTGCCCTCCTCCAGGATGAACCAGAATCCCTTTCTACGCTGAAGACTTTCGCCGGGGCTGGCGTTTACGCCATTTATTATACGGGCCCCTTTCCGCTCTGCGCTCGCATCGCCGCTGCTAATCGTGGGGGTAAGTGGGGATGGCCGATGTACGTTGGAGAAGCCACAAGGAAGGGGTCACGAAAGGGTGGCTTTTTGTCTGATCGTCCGCCCGGAACGTCGATTTTCGACAGACTGAAGAACCATGCGAAATCCATCGAAACATCCAGCAACATTGATCTCAATGATTTTGGTGTCGTTTCCTTGTAACCGACGATGTCTTTATTCCTCTTTGTGAATCATTTCTGATCGACAGGTACAATCCTGTCTGGAATACGGCTATCGAAGGATTCGGGATCAATCCGACCGGTAAGAACCGCGCACAACAGCAAATATCACCGTGGGATATCCTGCACTCCGGACGCCCCAATCGAGGCCAGCAGCAGAATAAGAAATTTAGATCGGCCGAGGAAGTACGAATTAAGCTGGAAAAATTTTTTGAGGGTACGGCGATATCGCAGTCCCCGCGCGCGTAATTGCAAGCTGCGCCGTCAATGCCGAAGGAGCTTCCGGGCTCTCCAACCCGCCCAGTAGCCGCCCGCGAGGAAGATGGGCAGTATAATCCAGTGGTTGGTGGCCCAGCTATAGCTTGTCCCCATCAGCCCCGCCACGCCGAAAACACCCCAGTGGAGAATCGTACGGTTGGCGTTGGTGTAATCATTCGACGGCGCCGGCGCTCCGTCCTTCCACGTCACCCAGGGAAGGAATTTCTCCTCCCGTTTCCGCTTCATCCTCATAAAACCCAGAACGCAGATGCTGCACACCAGTAGGGTCACCAGAGCGGCAATATCAAGCCGGCGCAGGCGCGCTCGCTCGCCAAGGGAAATATGCCCAAGCACGACGGGGAGCAGAAAGCCACAAGACGAAGTCTGTATGCGGCACCACCGCCGCCACCGCGCAAATCCGTGGCGCGCCGCTCGCGCCATCCTGTCGTTTATTCCATTATGCAAAACCGGTGTTCCCTTCAGGTTGGAAATCATGGCGGACTGGCCCCCTTTCGTTCACCCCGCGCGTTTTCGGATTATCGAGTGGCCTGCCTGTGGCAAGGCGTCCGTATAGTCCATTGACCCGTCGTTGCAGACGTTGATATGTCGCCACGCATCACTGTGTTTATACTTGCTAATATACCTGATTGATATTTATTTGTCTAGCATTGGTTTCCGCGTTCTGCTTTCAGCGGCAGGAGGGCGCAGGGCTCGAAGGTCGGGCCCTGCGTAAGCGGTAGGTCGTCCCCAGGACGAAGAAGAACGAACACGAAACGCGCGTTGGCGCAGAGATCGAAGCGCTTCTCAAGGCACTCTTTGGATCGGCGTAAGGCCGCTCGCGGCGCCAGCGGCAATGAACGCCGGCGGGAGGGCTCCGCTCGCGGGATTTAGCAATTTCCGCGCCTTTGCGCGGAGGTGTAGGATCGCTGCGCTGTGAATCTGAGAGACGCGGGACTCATCAATGCCGAGCGTATCGCCGATCTGGCTCATGGTCATTTCGTGCTCATAATAGTAAGAAAGTACCGCGCGCTCCCGGCCGGGAAGCGTGGAGGATGCCCGCGCGAGAAGCTCTCTCTGCTCGATCCGGTAGCACCGATCGAACGCGTTATCGCGATTATCTGCGGGAAGGCCGGATTCGCTCTGCCGGGAGACTTCCGGGATCCGGTTCGGCCGCATCCATTCCGACCCAACGCTGTTGAGCTCCTCGACGGTGCGATACCACTTTTTCAGGCTGATGCCCAGGGCGACCGCCATTTCCTCATCGGTGACGGCGCGGCCAAGCTTAGCGTATAGCTCCTGATAGACCTTTTCCGCGGCCTTGTTTTTCCGCCGCATATCCCGCGAGGCCGTATCCATTTCGCGCAAACTATCAAGAATGGCGCCCCGGATGCGGTGGCGTGCGTAGGTTTCAATTTTCGCGTGTTTGCAGGCGTCGAACTTGCGAACGGCGTCGAGTAGTCCTAAAACACCCGCGCCGGCAAGGTCGTCTACCTCCACGTGTTGGGGCAGGCGCTCCCTCATCTCAAACGCGACACGTCTAACCAGAGGGAGCAGCGTCACTGCCAGCTCATCCCGGCTCGGGCACTCGTGCGCACGCCTAGGGCACGGGAGTGCCGCTACGGGTTGATGGCGCTCTCCGCCGGCGTGCACCCCTAAATTGGCGCGGCGCGGCCTCGCCTTGGAGCCTGGGTTCTGCAATTTCCTCTGGGCCAGATTGGCTACGGTAGACATTGAAAGATCCCTCGCTTTGCCGATTGGGGCGAGCGTTTTAAGCTCAATGGCTCGATCGCTCGCCTGCGCAACGGAGGCACACAACCACTGCGGCGTGAAACTCCGTTTCAACGCCCAGCTTGTGCTGTTCGCCTGCGTCGTGGTTTCCCTTGCGCGTCATTGAATAAAGCACGCGGCATACCAACGCCCCCGAAAAAATCGGGCGAACGATCAGAGGAACCGGTGGACGATGGATTGGGAGACTTTAACGCGGATGGCAGGCGCGAGACGGCTGCCGCTCTTCGCCGCCCCGGCCTCCGGGCGAAGAGTCCGATTCGAGTTTATGAACTTGTTGAAAAAGCTGGCGGTTACAATGAGGATGCTGCCATCTCTCTGCCACTGCCTTTCGATTTCCGGCGGCCCAACTCGACCGGAGGATGGGCATCTCGGCGGGACTTGAAATCGCGGGCGCCGCGGGCGATATCGCCAAATTTTCCGGCCGTCAATCGCGCCCGGCGGCGATCTTCGCCTAGGGAAATCACGCGGAGTGGTTCCAAATCGGGAATCCTGGTTCCCCTTCGAAAATAGAGGGCTCTTCGCTGTATCCCTCCGCGAACGGCTCAAGTGCAGCGGCTGAATAGTCGATATACCCTCAGAATGGACACGAAGACAGTTCAGGCGGCACGAAGGAATGACGGGATTAGCGGAAGGAAGACCAGAAGGCCCACGTCAATGGGCAAATCACCCCGGGAGAAACAGCTTCAAGCGTTGGTGATGACCGCGCGGACGGTGGCGGCGCCGACGCCTGCCGCCACGCTGCGTTATGTCTTTGAAGAGTCGATGGGGACCATGATTCACGGCGACATTATTTTGTTAGACGGGACTGAATCCCTGCGTGAAGTGGTTGACGCTGCATTCTTCGCCATCCTCGCCTGCCCGTTCTGCGGCAGGCTGGACCTTGTCACTCAAGCGCAACTCTCAGGTATCGATACGGTCATCTGCGGATATGAAGACTGTGCCTGCCACTTTCGCATCAACGGGCGGCGGGAAATCGGCTATCTTCCGGTGAATTAGCGCAGCAGGAGGGCGGGGCTCGGAGCTAGAAGGGATTACAAATTGTAGTGACGCCAGGCGGCCTCCGGCCGCCGGTTTTTCGGCGCTCGGAGAGCGCCGCTCCACCAGAAGCCGTCAAGATAAGCAGTTCTCAGGAGACTTGGTGCGGAGCCTGCGCATGGCGCGAGCCCGAACGATTCAAAGAAATTCCATGCACCGCAGCGTAAAGGCCCTGCCCTTTTACTGCATCATCAGGCTCGCTGAGAGCTCCGGGCTCAATGCGTTTGTCCGAGTTATACGGAAGGACATAAGTCCACGACCATCCTATGTTGTAGCGACGGCCTCTGGCCGCCGCTACAACACGGGGCGTCGCGGACTTGTGTCCGCGTGTATAGCCTCTGAAACACTCCGGCCACAATCAAACCAAGGAGCGCGCTGTGATTTGCCCGAAATGCCACCGCGAAAATCCGGAATCCGCGTGCTTCTGTGTGCGGTGCCACATGACTCTGCGCTTTACCTGCCCGTCGTGCAAGCACACGCAGGACCACGGCGGAAAGTGCGATCACTGCACAGTGGATTTCGCCAAGTACGCGATGATGCGGGAGCTTCAAATGGAGGGTGAGGAAACGAGGCGGCGCGAGCAAGCGGAATCCCGCCACACCCTGGTGAAGCAGGCGCTCCTTCTACCGGTGACGGGCGGATGGTCGCTGCTGAAATATGTGAGGACGGCGCTTCGCGGGGAATAAGCCCCGCCGCCGATGGTGCGACGATCAGTTCGCGTGCTGACGGCTCGCCATATACCGCTTGACGTTGGTGACCAGTTCAGCCGCTTCCGGCAGCTCCGCGATAGCCTTCTCCACCAGCGGGCTGTCTTCCACCGCGATCCGGTCCGCCATCGCCTCGCCGTAGGCAGCGCCCATGATATCCTCGCGGATTTGCTGCCGGATGTACTCCAGGTTGTCCGAAAAATCCTTGGCCGAAAGCGCCACATCTTCCTTCTGTAGAAAATGCTTGAACTCGGCGATCACCGCGTCATCGGCGGTGAAACTCTTCGATACGCCCGGATGCGCGGCGAGATAATCTTTGCCAAAATTGAAGAACACGCTATGCGCCAGCAGCTTTTGTTGGACGGCGTTCAGCTTTTCCGGCGGCACGAGCACGTCCGGCGTGATGCCGCCCCCGCCATAGACCTTCCGTCCCCCGTCGGTGTAGTAGATGTGATCGCGCGGCGCGGCGGGTTCGCCCTCGTGATTGAAATAGTCATAGAGCGACAGGTGGGAATAATCCCGCTGGATGAGCCGTCCGCTCGGCGTAAAGTAGTGGGCTGTGGTGAGTGCGAGGCCGGCGTGATCACTCAGCGGATAGACTGTTTGCACCAGCCCTTTGCCAAAGCTCGGCTGGCCGATGACGAGCGCACGGTCGTGATCCTGCAGCGCCCCCGTCACAATTTCCGCCGCGCTGGCGGTGTTAGGTCCAACAAGCACCACCATGGGGTATTCGTAGCCTTGGTTGCCGTTCACAGCGTAATAGCGCCGCTCGCGCGAGTTCCGGCCATAGTGGTAAACAATGAGCTGGTTCTTCTCGAGGAAGTGGTCTGCCACTTCCACCGCCTCCTGCAACAGACCGCCGGGGTTACCGCGCAGATCAAGGATCAAACCTCGGAGGTGGTCCACACCCATCTGGTTGAGCGCCGCCGTGAGTTCGTCGTCCGTGGTTTCGTCAAACTTGGTGAGCCGGATATACGCGATTCCCGGCCGCACCATGAACGCCGTTTGCAGGCTATCGCGCGAAATCTCGGCGCGCGTGATGGTAAAGTCCAATTCCTTTGGAACGCCCACGCGAGTGACGGAGATGCTCACCTTGGTGCCCGCCGGCCCTTTCAACTTTGTTGCCACCTGATCGGTGGTGAGGCCCGCTGAAGTTTTCCCGTTGATTTTTACAATGATATCCCCGGCGCGCACCCCGGCGCGCATGGCCGGAGATCCGTGCATCGGATAGACCACCACAGGGACAAGCTTATTGAGCGGACCCAGGCGTTCGGAAATCACCATGCCCACTCCGAAGTAACGCCCTTCCTGGTCCTCGCGCAGCGCCTGAAACGCCTTCGGGCTGAAAAAGTTGGAGTGGGGATCGAGCGTGCGCAACATCCCGGGAATCGCGCCCACGGTCATACTGCTGGCTGGTCCGAATATGGATTCATCCGGCTTGACGGGATCGGCGTAGTTTGCCTGCACCAAGTCATAAACGCGGGTGAACCGCTTCAGGTTGGCCTGCGTGCTGGAATCGGCAGGGTCAGGAGATGTGGCTTCTACGCGGCTCCCATAAACTCCGCCGAGAAGCGCGCAAACGATAATAATCGGAATCCCAAACCAGAGCAGCCGCGTCCGCATGATTTCAACCCCGATTCAGGGAAAGGAATGACAAGTGACGAGGTATGAATAAATCGTCCGCTGGCGTCATCCTGAGCGAAGCGAAGGATCTCCTTACCTTTCGATGAAAGACGAGATGCTTCGCTGCGCTCAGCATGACGGCTTCGAATGTTTTTGCCAGCTTCTACCGGGTGACTAGAAAACGCCCAGAATTCCGGGCGTCATCCCGGCATGCAACTCCATGATAGCCGAGAATCCTGGTCGCGGACGGAGTCTCTACTGCGCCGTACCGCGGCTGGCCATGTAACGCTGCGCCTGAACCAGCAGGGCTTTGGCCTGGGTAAGGCTATCCATAGCCTTGGTCACCAGAGGATCATCGTCCACAGTAATTTGGTCTGCCTCCGCGGTTCCGAAAATCGATCGCACCAACTGCAACTGGATCTGCTCTCGAATGTATTCTTCACTGTCGCCAAAACCCTGGGGCGGCACCCTGACGCCATCCGACGCGAGGAACTTCTTGAATTCTTCGAACACCTTGTTCGACGTCTTAAAGTCTGCCGGGATCGTCTTATGTGTTGCGAGGTAACTCCGGCCGAAATCGAAGAAGGCCCCGGCTGCCACCAATTTCTGCTCCGTGGGGTTCAACTTGCGCGGCGGCACGGGGATGTCGGGAGTTATGCCTCCACCCCCAAACACCTCGCGTCCCCCGTCCGTCAGGCGAGCTTGCGTGCGCGGCAGCGGGGCCGGGTCGTAGTGGTTGTAATAATCGTAGAGGGAGATGTCGGAGTAGTCGCGCTGGATCAGGCGGCCGCTGGGGGTGTAGTAGTGCGCCGTGGTTAAAAGCAGCATGGTGCTGTCGCTCAGAGGGAACTCCGTCTGCACCAACCCCTTACCAAAGCTCCTCTGCCCCATGACCAGCGCGCGGTCATGGTCCTGCAGCGCACCGGTGACAATTTCCGCCGCGCTCGCCGTGTTGTTATTAATCAGCACCACGATAGGATATTCCGGTCCCTGTTCGCCCGTGACGGCATAATAGCGCTGCTCGGGCGAGCTGCGCCCGTTGTGATAAACGATCAACTGGTTTTTGCGCAGGAAATGGTTTGCCACTCCCACCGCCTGCTGCAGCAGGCCGCCCCGGTTCGAGCGCAGGTCAAGGATCAGGCCTTTGAAGTTCTGCTGCCCGAGGTCATCCAGGTCTTTTGTCAACTCCGGGTTCGTGGTCTCGTTGAACGTGTTGATGTGGATGTAGGCAATCCCGGGCCGGATCATGAAGGCCGTATCGACACTGGGCTGGGTGATTTTCTGCCGCTCCAGGGTGAATTTAAGCGGATGGGCCGCTCCTTCGCGCGTCACGGAAAGGCTCACGGAAGTGTCGCGCGGGCCGCGCAGCAGGTCGGCTACCTGGGTGCTGGTCATGTCCGTCGTAGACTTGCCGTCTACCTGTGTAATCACGTCGCCAGGGCGGAGACCGGCCTTGAAAGCGGGCGAACCAGGCAGGGGCTGCTCCACAACCGTCACCATCTTGCCTCGTTTGTCCGGCCGCGGGGCAATCGCCATGCCCACGCCATAATAGTTTCCCCTCATCTCCTCCTGCATAGCCGCAAAGCTTTTAGGATCGAAGAAATTGGAGTGCGGATCGAGCGTACGCAGCATCGCCGGGATCGCGCCGAGGGAGTTGGCGCCCGACGGGCCGTAGATGGTGAGATCAGGATCCACCGGGTCGGCGTAATTCGCCTCCACCAGACCCAAAACGTCGCTGAACTGTTTCAGACTGGCCGGCACGGTAGTGTTGCGGCTTGGCGATTGAGGCGCGGTCACCCGCTGGGCGGGAAGTCCAGAAAGCGCGCACAATAAAATAACGGGCGCTGCCCAACTCATCGCGCGTTCAGTCGTGGTCATAGCGTCGTGGCTCCTTACGCTTCAAGTATAGCATCGGAAGGCGGAGACGTGTCTTCGAGCCGCGTGCTCAAAGGCTCATCGACGGCTTCTGCGCCGGCGCGTTGGTGCCGCTGCGGAACGCCTCGTCGATCTCCACCTGATAACCGCTGGCCATACGGTTGGTCTCGTTGGCCATTCCAATTACGGCCATGAGCTCGGCGAGCTGCGCGCTGGTCATCCCGGCTTTGCGTGCGGCCGCGGTGTGCGACGCGATGCAATAGGGGCATTGGTTCGTGACGCTGACGGCAAGATAAATCATCTGCTTGGTGAGATTATCGAGGGCTCCCGGCGCCATGATCTGTTTGATGCTCTCCCACGTCCGCCGCAGCGTCACCGGGTCGTGGGCCAGCGCTTTCCAGAAATTGTTAACCCAGTCGGTCTTGCGGGTCGCCATGATGTCGTCATACACGGCGCGCACCTCCGGGCCAGCGTCTTTGTATTCGATGAGACCGAGCGTTGCCATTCGAGCGCCTCCTATTAGAACCTGAGCGTGCATACGCGAATTGATCCATGGGTTCAATGAGTCATTGAACCAATGAATCAATCTAAAGTTCTGATTTTGCCATATAATCGCCTGGGAAAGGAGTACGAACATGGAAGGCAAAAAGCTCCTGATGCTGGTAGGCGATTACGTCGAGGATTACGAAGTGATGGTGCCATTTCAGGCATTGCAGATGGTGGGGCACACCGTCGACGCGGTCTGTCCTGGGAAAAAGGCCGGCGATACCATCCGCACTGCAATCCATGACTTTGAGGGCGATCAGACCTATAGCGAGAAGCGGGGGCACAACTTCGCGCTTAACGCGGACTTCGATGAAGTGAAGCCCGAGTCCTACGACGCGCTGGTGATTCCAGGCGGCAGAGCTCCCGAATACCTGCGAATGAACGCGCGTGTGCTTGAGATTGTCCGGCACTTCTTTGCCGCCGGAAAACCCGTGGCCTCCCTGTGCCACGGCGCGCAGTTACTGACTGCCGCAGGCGTGGCCAAGGGAAGGTCGATCAGCGCCTATCCCGCCGTCGGGCCGGAAGTCGAGGCGGCCGGCGGCCGCTACATTAGCGTGGGCATGACGGAGGCCCACGTGGACGGCAACCTTGTCACCGCTCCCGCCTGGCCTGCGCACCCGCAATGGCTGGCAAAGTTTTTGCAGGTGCTTGATCGTACGGCTGAAAAACCAGCCCAAGCGGCAGCAGGAGTGAAGAAGGGCAGCTAGGGCGCTGCTCGCTCGACCGGGCTATCTTGGAGGCATTATGGACGAAAACAAACTGCTTGAAAGAATTACGATCAACCCAGAGATTTTCGGAGGTAAGCCGATTATCCGGGGCCGCCGGCTGGCGGTAGAGCATATTCTGGGAATGCTCGCGGCGGGAGACACGGTCGAATCAATCGTCGAAGGGTATCCGTGGCTCGAACGCGAAGACGTGCAAGCCTGTTTAATCTTCGCGCGGAGAGTCATGGCAAACGAGCGGATCGAGTCCCTGACGATTGAGGCTGCTCATTGAAGGTACTTCTCGATACGTGCCTATCCCGCACCGCCAAAGAAGCGCTCGTAGCTTCCGGACACAAGGTGGTTTGGGGAGGAGACTGGAGTGAGGATCCGGGGGACGAGGCGATTCTCGCACTGGCCTCAAAGGAAGACCGTGTTGTGGTCACGCTTGACAAGGACTTCGGAGAACTCGCGATTCGTCGCAAGCTTCCCCATTGCGGCATCCTCCGCCTTGTCGGCTTCAAAACAAACGAGCAGGGCGCCGTATCTCAGCGAGTCTTGGTAGATCATGGCGACGATCTGCTGAAAGGCGCGATCGTGACTGCGGAGCCGGGCAGAGTGAGAATCCGGTACCCGCTGGATAAGCAAACCAGCTGAGTGCAAACATGAGAGACAAATGTCTGCGCCACCCGCCGGACACAAAAAGAGGGAGAGGTGACACATACAGAAAGATTGAATGAGCTATTCGATCGTTGGAAGAACAGCAATCCGGATTTCGTGGACAATTTTTCACCAGATGGAATAGTAAGCGACAAGAGTACGAAAGGGCCCCTCGACGCGTATTATTCGTTCTCAAAGAGCCGAATAACCATTTTGATGATATACGGGATCACGCACGGAATTGTGTCGAAAGGAACGGCTATTCGAACCCAACATGGCGAAACTTGGCGAATTGGAGTTACGGGATGTTGAGGAAGTATCCGCCGTTCGAGTGCGTGCACGGGACGCAAGATCGCGCCGCAGCGCTCCTTAAAGCAGCGGTCATGAACCTAAAGAAAACTCTCGGTGGTGCCACGGCGGACAGCCCTGGGATCGTCGCTTTTGCACGCGAACAATCAAATCAAGCTTTCATCCGAAGCGAGATCGAAATCATTGAACCTGACGTAATTATTTGCTGTGGACCATCCGTTTACGAATCCGTTGGGAAGATTCTTAAATCGACGGAGGCATTGTTCTCTCCTAATCGCCTGCGGTATTTCAAATGGGCGTCGTGCATCGTGGTGGACTACTACCACCCCGCATACCGAGTGTCCGATGCGATGTTGTATTCCTATCTTATTGGTGAACTTAGAGAATTACTTCCATCCCTGTAATTTCTAATATGCGAATACTTCAGGAGGGTCTCTTGAAAAACGGACTGCTTGTTTTGCTTCTCATATTCACCCCTTCACTTCTTGCCCAGAAGCCATCGATCCCGGAAATTTCCTACGAATCCATTCCCAACTTTCTCAAGCTGCCGCCGAATCTTTACATGGGTGAGGCGGCGGGCGTGGCGGTGAATTCGAAGGGCGACATCTTCGTCTATAACCGGGGCGCGCACACGCAGCTTTTTGAATTTGACCGAAACGGCAATTTTCTGCGGACGATTGGAGAAGGCCTTTACGGGTTCGTTTTCGCTCACAGCGTCAAAATCGACCGCTACGACAACATCTGGTGTGTGGACGAAGGCTCAAACATGGTGATCGAGTTCAACCCGGCGGGGCGCGTGGTGATGGTTCTCGGCAGAAGACCCGAGCCTGTGGAGCACGTGCTTCCGGGGCAACTCGCTCCGCCTCCGCCGGATTGGGAATTCAACCGGCCCACGGACGTGGGCTTTGACGCCGCGGGGGACATTTTTGTGACCGACGGCTACGTTAACTCGCGCGTGGTGAAATACGACCGGTTTGGCCGCCGGGTGAAGGAATGGGGCTCGCGAGGAACAGCGCCGGGCCAGTTCCACACGCCTCACTCGATTGTGGTGGACGCCAAGGGCCGGCTTTACGTGGCGGACCGCGAGAACAGGCGGATTCAGGTGTTTGACACCGATGGGAACTTTATCACGCAATGGACCAACGTGGGCGCCCCCTGGGCGTTGTGCGTCACGCCGGGGCCCCATCAGGTTATTTACAGCTCAGATTCCATCCCAGGCCGCATTTACAAGCTCGACTTGAACGGGAAAATTTTGGGAGTCTTTGGCAGGCCCGGAAAGCAGTTGGGCGAATTTGGCTGGGTCCATGAGATGGCGTGCCCCTCGGAGAATGATCTCTTCGTGGCTGAATTACTGAACTGGCGTGTGCAAAAATTAATCTTGCATCCGGGACAATAGAATTTCACCGTCGCTGTAAACTCGTTCGAACCTACGCCGTCCGCAACCGTGGCCGGAGCCGCGGGTAACGCTTGAGGTTTGCATGTGACTGTTGTAGTATGGTGACGGTTGAAAACTCTGCGGAGGACTGGCTTTTGGCGATCCCGCCAGGAGGCCAACGAGGGGCGAGCCCTTGCGGAGAGCAATAAGTCCGGCGCGGGGCGCAGCGGATGACCAAGCTCTTCACTTCAATTAACTCACCGATTTCTAAGGAGGAAATTCCGATGACTAAGAGACTTATGATGCTCGTCGCAGCCCTCACGATTTTCGGCTGCCTGGCATTCAGCGCGACTTCGATGGTGGGGGTAGTCAGTGACAGCATGTGCGGCGTCAAGCATTCGCACGCCTCGAAAGCGGCGGCGCAATGCGTGGCCTCGTGTGTTGCGAAGGGATCAAAGTACGTCCTGGTTTCGCATGGAAAAGTTTATCAAGTTGACCCGCAAAGCGACTTTGCGGATTATGCCGGGCGCATGGTGCGCGTCCACGGAACGGTGACCGGTGATTCCATTGCCGTCACGTCCGTAAGCGCGGTTCACTTTGGACATCATCACGCCGCGCCAGCCAGTCCAAGCGGCGGGATGTAAGCTTCCACAAGCATTTTCTACTGCGGGGAAGCCGCTCTTCAGCGGCTTCCTTTATTCAGCGGTGCGACCTCGGAGACCCTCGAGCCATAAGCCACCCGGTGGCGACCGTTGGACAGTGCCTGTGAGCCTGTCGGGAATGCCGAGCCGGGCGGCCGGTGCGGTGTCTTGCCGGTGCGATTGAACGCCAAGCAAGGCGGCCAGGAGGCTCCGGCGCCCACCGCTGCATGTATACCCATCTTCGCTTAAACATTTCCGCATGATTCTGCGGGGAAAGAGGTGAAATTCAATGAAGAAATTTCTGCTTTCTATAATGGCCCTTTCGCTGTTCGCCTTTCTCGGCGGAGCTTCAGTATTGGCTAAGCCAGCCCTTCAGGATACATCTACCCCTCAAACGCCCTCGACCACCACTGCTCCGGCCGCCAAAAATCACGTCCATCATGCCATGCACCACCACATGAAGAAGGCGGCGGGCACGAACTACACGGCGAAGTATGCCGCTGGAGTCCAAGAGCTCTCCGGAACTCTGGAGTCGGTGGAGGCAGGCCAAAAGGTCCTGGTAATTACCGACTCGAACGGAACGCCGTTTAATATCAAGGTAAACCGCGCCACTAAAATCGAGATGAACGGCAAGAAGAGCACCCTCGACGAGCTTTCCGGATCCACCAGCCAGCAGGTCACGGTGAAATATCGTGATCGCTTAAACGCCGGCCTGGTCGCCGCAAGCGTAAGCGTGGGCGGATAGACTTACACTAACCCAATCCACGGGAAGCACCACGGCGGGCGCTTTGCCCGCCGTGGAGAGTTGGCGCGGAGTTTCGAGCCTGGGGAAACTCTGCGGCCTAACTCAGCCCGTGCGCCCATGAAGAAAAGCCGCAGGCTTCGAAGTGCACGAAGTCTGCGCTACCTCAGATCGCCCACCCATTGATGCACCCTCGCTGATCACCGCTTTTGGAAGACCTCGGTCCTTCGGGATTACATAGCATCCTGCGGCGTGTACTCCTGTGATTGAGAGGGGTAATGGCGGCCTTGATTCGCTGGTTCTGAGGGAAGTTATCGCCACAAACGCGGCATCGTATGCATCGAGGTGGTTATCCCAGACTCACGCCATGGCCTGCGCCAAACTCGGCCGCGGCCCCGGCTTTACGGCATCTGCGACGCCGTCGTGCTGGGCTGCCGGCGCCGTGCTCGCGATGGCAGGGTTATACCAGCGCCCAGACGGCGCGTGAGTTATTCCGCGCCACGATGTAACCAAATTCGATTGTGGACGTTATTAGTAGATGGGTGGGCCTCGAATCAATAGCAGTCAATTGACCGAGGGCAATGATGCGCCGGATGCCGCAACAATTAAGCTTGCGAGGGGTTAGTTACAGCGATGCTGATGTTTGCGAGAAAGTATCCCCACCTCTTGGGCCTGTTGGGCCTCTTTGTATTGCTTGTCGGGGGATGTGGAGGGGAAGCCGTCCAGAGTTTAGACACGAAAGGTCCGCAGGACAGCGCCGCCGTAGCCGTTGGCATCTCGCCGCAGTCTTCAGCCATCCTCGCAGGGCAAAGCGTTCAATTCACGGCCAGCGTCAGTGGGTCATCAAACACCCAGGTTAATTGGCTCGTTAACGGCGCTTTAGGCGGGAACTCTTCCGCGGGCACGATTGCGTCGGGCGGGTACTATTCAGCTCCCGCGACCGCATCGCCTCAGCAGGT
>JBOGJT010000373.1:0-10654 GCA_050745065.1 Terriglobia bacterium | reverse complement strand
GTATGAGGTAGTAGTTCTCTACCCGATGCTCTAGCCCGGATTATTCATGAAATTCGGTTCGACAGTAAGGAGGGCACGGTTTTAACCGTGCCGTTAAAGGACGCCCGAGATTTCCTTGTCATGCCGGATGATCGGCTCGTGATAACGAGCCGATCATCCGGCATGACAAAGGCAATAGAACCATGCGAGCTTTCGGCGGGGTTAAAACCCCGCCCTCCTAACCATTCATGAATAATCCAGGCTAAGGTGCACAGCGCATGGCTTACTCTCCTCAGGTTCTCGATCACTTTCACCATCCCCGGCATGCGGGAGCGATTCCCGGCGCGACGGCGATCGTTGAAGTAACGAATCCCGTTTGTGGAGACGTATTAAAGCTGTGGGTCGTGGTGCGCGGCGGCTCCATTCGAGACGTGGGTTTTCAGGCGGCCGGTTGCGTGCCCGCTGTGGCGTGTGGATCGTGGCTGGCCGAGTGGCTGGAAGGAAAGGAGGCGGGCCAACTGCCGCCGCTGTCGGCCGCCGAAATCGGGAGCTCACTTGGCGGGCTGCCGTCGGCTTCAACGCACGCGGCAGCGCTGGCCGTTGCCGCATGCGAAGAACTTGGCCGGGCGATCCATCCGGCCGCATAACTTCCGGCGCATAATCGTCGTTTCCTCCTGCTTGACTCCTGCGGACCGCGACGGTAGCATTTTTTCATGCAGCCCGTGCCGGTCCGAATGCCTGCCGTGGCAGGGCGGTTCTACCCTGCGAATCCTGTTCGCCTGGCCACCGATCTCGACGGATATCTGTTCCCCGAGTCATCGAAACGCGCAAGCGCCGCCGTTGCGTGCCTCGTCCCTCACGCCGGCTACGTCTATTCCGGTCATGTGGCAGGCGCGGTTTACCGGACGCTTCCCGCGTGCTCCACCTTCGTCGTGATCGGGCCGAACCATTTCGGTAGGGGTGCGCCGCTCGCGCTCATGGGCCACGGCGTTTGGCGGACGCCGCTCGGAGACGCCGTGATCAATCGGGACCTTGCCCGGATGATTCAAAGCCACTGCGCGGGGATGGCCGAAGACGCGTTTGCTCACGCCGCTGAGCATTCGCTCGAGGTCCAAATTCCCTTTCTTCAGCGGCGGATGGCAGATTTTAGCTTCGTGCCCATCGCCGTGGCTTCCACCGAATTTCACACGCTGGTTGAGTTGGGCCACGGCGTGGCGCTGGCGCTCCACGAGTTCGCTGCGCCGGTCATCGTGATCGCCTCGAGCGATTTGAACCACTACGAGCCCGACTCCGTGACGCGAGCGAAGGACGCTAAAGCCATCGAAAGAATCCTGGCAGTCGACGCACAAGGGCTTTACGACGTGGTGAGGAAGAAAAATATTTCCATGTGCGGCGTGGGAGCAGCCGTAGCCACGATCACCGCGATGAAAGATTTAGGCGCTACGCGCGCCGTGCTGGAAAAATACGCCACCTCGGCTGATGCGGGCGGGCAGCCGGAGGCTGTGGTGGGATACGCCGGGATCGTGGTGCACTAATGAGGATCACATATTCTAGTGACACCACATGCTGTAGCGGCGGTCTCCGGCCGCCGGTTTTTCAGCGAGCGCCGGTACAGCGAAAGCTGTCACTATAATATGAAATCCTCAGTAGATGGGCGTTGTCACCGCGTTTCGGGGCTGGTTTTCTGCTGCTTCGGCCCGCCGGGACGTCGGCGCTACGGTTCATGATCCGACATAACGCGCGTACAACGAGCGGGCAATGGATGCGTCCTGCACGCCTTTGATGATGGCGCGGCCATCCTCAAAAACGGTGATCTCGTAAGGGTCGAGCGTGCACTGAACCAGGAAGGCGTTCGCCCACACCGGACCAAATTGGGCGAGGCGGTTCTTGAGGGCTTCAAGGTTAAGATGGCGCGACGTTTGTTGATGGATTTGCACGGCGCCGCGCCCACACATCGAAGAATGTGCAGGCGAGCCGGCGTTTAGGTATATAAACTCGCGCCGCCCGCAGGCGCGGCACGCGGGATCGCGCTGGACCGCCACGCGCTGAAGCCGATTTTGCCAAACATCATAGCTCAGGAGCGTTCCATGAAGGGCAGCAGTGCGCCCGCATAGAATCTTCAATGCTTCGGCTGCCTGGATTGACGCGACCCACGCCGCGGCCGGCGCGATCACGCCCGCCGTGTCACAGGTTTCTTGAATGCCTTCCGGCGCTTGCGGCACCACGCACGATAGGCATGCGGTGCTTCCCGGCAGCACCGAGAGCGTGACTCCGTAACTCGCCACTACCGCCCCGTAAATCCACGGCAGACCAAGTTTGACGGCGGCATCGTTTAGCAGGAGGCGGGACTCGAAATTGTCCAGGCCGTCCAGAACCAGATCGAAGCCGCTCACGAGTTGTTCGATGTTGCGCGCCTGCGCGTCGGCGATGACGCCTTCCACGCTGATGCTGGAATTAATCTGTTTGAGCTTTCGCTCGGCAGCCGTGGCCTTCGGCAGGCGCCCGGCGGCGTCGGATTCGTCAAAGAGAATCTGGCGTTGGAGGTTGCTCTCTTCCACGAAATCGCGGTCAATGATGCGCAGGCATCCTACGCCAGCGCGCGCGAGCAGGCTCGCATGCGTCGTCCCGAGAGCGCCGCATCCCAGAATCGCCACTTTGGCAGCGCTCAACCTCGCCTGGCCTTCGCGCCCGATGGGTGGGAAAAGAATCTGCCGCGAATACTTGCCGGAATCCACCTGTCCTCCACTGTCTATTTCCATTATAGCGTCTGGCAAAAACCTAAGGCGTAACAGCGAGTAGTGCGGACGTGTGCCTTCCGCGTCCGCGGCGTCTCTTCAATCAAGAGCCGCACACCTCAGAAATAACGGCCTGCATTGCAAAAGCGTAATTTCTTGTCTTTTTTACAAACATTTTGGAGGTCTGCGGCCGCCGCCGGTGTCCCCCCGCGCAAGCGGGGGTCCATTCATTCACTGGGTTCCCGCTTGCGCGGGAATGACTGGAAATGCCCTTGGGTTGCGGCCGTAAGGCCGCGCTGCGCTACTGGCGCTTCCAATCCAACCCGGCGGCCGGGATGCTGCGGCTATTTCCGCGCGCCCCCCAGCGTGAACCGCACGCCGGCGCGGAAGGTGAAGGGAAGCGCCGGATAGCCGAAAGCCGCCTGGTAGTGCTCGGACAAGATATTGCCCATCGTCGTGTAGAGCGTCACGCCGCGATGAACGTCGTACCAGCCGCTGAAGTCCATCAACTGATAGCCCGCCAGCAAATTGTGGTTCGGCAGTAGCAGCGTATTGCCGAAATTTTCATCGGTGAGTAGTGTGCTATCGTCCGAGCGGCTGACGAGGTATCCGTTCAGATTCAACCCGAAACGCCGGCGTGCATACGTCAAAACGAAATCGCCGGAATGTGGCGGGCGGCGGAACGGCAGTGCGCCGACCAGAGGGGCGTAGGCTCCGATGGGAGTGTTGGGATACGCCGGGTTAAAGGCCGGGCTCAGCGCGCCGCTGGTAAAAGACTGAGTGACGATGGCGTCAAGGTACGTATAACCTGCCTGGAGAAGAAGGTTGCTTGTGAGTTTGACGCGAAGGCTCGTCTCGACTCCCCGGCTGCGATACGAGTCAGAGTTGATATACGCCCCAAAAGGAATCGCCGCAATCACGGCCGGCGGAACGCCAAAACCGGGTAGCGCGCTATCCGGCACGTAGTCGAGGAGATCATAGAACCGCTCGTGGAAGAGCGTAGCGCTCGCCAGCGCGCGTTCGCCCCAGAAGCCTTGTTCTACCCCGAAATCAAAGCTCCGGCTACGCTCGGCGCCGACCGGCGTGACGTGGAATTGCTGAATCAATGACGGCCCGCCTTCCAATCCGGCAAGGGTTGTGTAAAGCGACGAACCTTCTTGAAAAATGCTCGGTTCCATGACGCCTTCGCCAAAATTGACATTGAGCTTTGTGTGACCCCAGGCGGAAGATGAATCCGGCCGGCGCAGATAATAAGCGGCTGAAACGCGCGGGGTGACGGCAAAGCCGAAGATGGCGTTGTCTTCAAATCCGGCGCCAGCGGTGGCGAAAGCGCGTTGGCCATAGCTCCCGCGCGCCTCAAGAAAGGCGTCGTAGTTGCTTCGCGTGTCGTTGGTCCGCGACGAGCTTGACGCCTGCGTGAAACCGCTTTCGTGGGTGTATTGGAAGGCGCCCGCCAGGCTGAGTTCTGGCGCAAAGTCGTAATCCGTCTCGGCGCGCACCGAGCGCACCACCGTACGCGAGTTGTAAAGGCTGGGATAGACGCCGCCGTAATCAAGAATCGCTTGCCCGCTTGCGCACGTTCCGTTCGCTCCGCAGAACGTTACAGGAAGGCCCACGTAATTGCCCTCGAAGGGAATCCCGGCCGGCGCGGGCGTGTCAAAGAAATAATGATTGCCGGTGGAGGTGAGCCGCACGAGATTATGCCAGCGGGTGGTTGTCTGGTCTTGCGCGGTAAGCCCTAGATACGTATCCTGCTCGTGCTGGAACGAGTCGTCCGGGATGCCGTAGACGGCGAGCGCGTTGGGGCTGCCGAGTCCGGTGGCGTCGTGATGCGCCGTAAAGCGTACACTCGAGCGCTGCGTGGGCTCCCACCCAAAATTGCCGGAGTACGTTCCGTTGTGAAAGGAGCTGTTGGGCAGGCTGTTTTGGGTGTCAAAGCGCATGAAGTCAGAGAAATAATCGAAGCGCTTGAAAACGCCGCCCACCGAAACCTCCTGGCGCAGAGTGTTGAAATTGCCGCCATCCACGGAGTATGTGAACCGCGGCGTGGTGGTCGAGCCATGTTTCGTCGTCACGCTGATCACGCCTGCGAGCGCGTCGCTGCCGTAGAGGATGCTGTTTGGCCCCTTGAAGACTTCGACCTCATCCACGCCGCTGGTGGCGAGGTTGGCGAAATCGAATTGCCCGCCAATTTCGTTCGCGGGGATGCCATCGATGATGATCTTGTTGAAGTCGTCGTTTCCTCCGCGCACGAACACCGAAGCCACACCGCCCCGCTGCCCCACCTGCACGACGGCGACGCCCGGCACCAGGCGCAAGGCGTCGAGCACGTCAAGCTTGTTGAGCGCCTTGAGCTCATGGGGTCCAATCACACTGACCGGCGCCCCCGTCTGCGATTGCGGCGTCGCCTGCCCGGTGGCGGATACCACAGTCTGCTGCTCGAGCGGGCCCACCTGGAGCATGACCGCAAGCCGGGTCGAAGCTCCTTGAGCCACGTAGGCTCGAGCGCTCTCAACTGGGTTGAATCCCGGAGCTTCCGCTTGCACCCTGTAGCTGCCCGGGGGCAGGGAAGTGAACGAAAATTCTCCGCTGCCATTGGCGCGCGTGTGATCGACCGGCTTACCGCGGCGTAATAGCGTGACTTTGGCGTTCGCGACGGCCGCGCCGAGTGGATCAGTGACCCGGCCCCGGAGCGTACCGCCCGATGCCGCGTTTGAGGGAAGCGTAAGGGATGAGATGATCAATAAGGAAAAAATGAAGGTCCACACACGGCGAAGGGTGTGGTGATAGGTGGATGAACGCATGGTGTCCTCTTTCGCCCTCGGAAGAGCGGACTCTGTGAATTTCCAGCAGGACCGGTCTCCTGACTCGCGACGTCTTTCACCTCGCCTGCGCCTTCCCACCCGTGAGGGCAGTGGCTTCTTTCAGGCTTTTTCGCCGCTTACAGTTGCGGGGCAGTGGCGGATTTTCACCGCGCTTCCCGTTCATCCAGCCGGATTGATTTTGTGTTCTCTGGTTGAGACTCCCTTGGCCAGCGAGCAGATTGACTCTGCTCGCTGACTATCATATGGCAATGCAGTGATTCTTGCAAATCGCATTGGCGCGGCAACCGCGCACCCGGCCTGAATATCTAATCTCAAGCGCCGAGCCCAGAATCCGCCAGCAGGGGTGCCAGAAATTTCCCGGTATGCGAAGCGGGAATCGCCGCGATGATCTCTGGCGGTCCCGCGCCTACCACGTAGCCGCCCGCCTCGCCGCCTTCCGGCCCCAGGTCGATGATCCAATCCGCGCACTTCAGCACGTCGAGGTTGTGCTCGATAATCAAGACCGTGGCGCCGGCGTCGATCAGCTTACGAAACGCGGAGAGGAGTTTGTTGATGTCATCGAAGTGCAATCCCGTGGTGGGTTCGTCAAAGATAAACAGCGTGTTGACGCTGGTCTGCTCGGCAAGGTGCGCTGCCAGCCGCACGCGCTGCGCCTCGCCGCCGGAAAGCGTGGAGGCGGATTGACCCAGCCTCAGATAGCCTAAGCCCACTTCCTCCAGGATGCGCAGCCTGTGCGTGACTCTCGGCGTCGCGGCAAAAAATGAGAGCGCTTCCCGGACGGTCATCTGGAGGACTTCAGCGATGTTTCTGCCCCGTACACGAACTTCGAGGATGGCAGGCTTGAAACGGCGGCCGCGGCAGTCCTCGCACACGAGCTCGACGTCGGCAAGAAACTGCATTTCCACCGTCACCGTGCCCGCGCCCTGGCAGGTCTCGCAGCGGCCGCCCGGCACGTTGAAGGAGAAGTGGCCGGGCGTATAGCCGTGTTTATGCGCCTCGGGCGTGGCAGAAAAGAGGTTGCGGATTTCGTCGAAGGCTTTGATGTAGGTCACCGGATTCGAGCGCGGCGTGCGCCCGAGCGGCGATTGGTCAACGAGCACTACGCCGGATAAGGCGCGGTCTCCCTCGATCGCATCGTACCCGGAGCGGTGCGCTTCCACGCCTCGCCGCGCGAGCAGCGCGTGATAAAGCACGTCATGCACGAGGGTGGATTTGCCCGACCCGGAAACACCGCTGACGCACGTCATGGTTCCCAGCGGGATCGCTACGTCGATGGATTTCAGGTTGTGCTCGCGCAGGCCTTTGAGCTTGAGCCACAGTTTGCCGGGGGCACGGCGCAACTGCGGAAGCGGAATTTCCAACCCGCCGGAAAGGTAGCGGCCCGTAAGCGAGTGAGCGTTCGCAACGAGCCCCGCAAGGTCTCCCTCGTAGACGATCCTCCCGCCGTGTTCGCCCGCGCCCGGGCCGAGATCGAGAATCTTGTCCGCTTCCCGCATCATCGAGGGGTCGTGCTCCACCACGAGGATGGTGTTGCCGAGGTTGCGAAGGCGCTTGAGGATTTCGATCAGGCGGCCGGTGTCGCGCGGGTGGAGTCCGATCGAAGGTTCGTCGAGCACGTACAGCGCACCCACGAGATTTGATCCGAGCGAAGTGGCAAGCTGAATGCGCTGTGACTCTCCACCGGAAAGCGTCGACGCCAGGCGGTCCAGCGTGAGATATTCCAGGCCGGCTTCGTCCAGGAATCGCAGGCGCGAGCCGATTTCTTCGAGCAGCTTATCCGCCACGGTGATCTGCGCGGGTGAGAAGCGTAAATGAGCAAAAAATTCGCGCGCCTCGCGGATCGGCAGCCGGCAAACTTCAGTAATATTTTTCCCGCCCACACGGACGTAAAGCGCTTCCTTCCGCAGCCGGCCGCCATGGCACTCGGGGCAAAGCGTGTAGCCGCGATACCGGCTGAGAAAGACGCGCACGTGGAGCTTGTACTTCTTCCGTTCGAGCCTCTCGAAGAAGCGGCGTACGCCGGGAAACGTGTCATCGCCTTCCATGACCCATCGCTTTTCGGCGTCTGTCAGCGCGTGATAGGGGACGTCAAGGCGCACCTTGCGCGCGCGCGCCAGCCGCTTTACCGCGCTCAAAAAATCTCTATAACGGGGCTTGGTCCACGGCTCGATCGCGCCTTCATTGAGACTCTTGTTTGCATCCGGAATCACCAGGCCCAGGTCGAGATCAATGGTGTTTCCAAAGCCCTGGCAGCGGGGGCAGGCGCCAAACGGGTTGTTGAACGAGAACAGGCGCGGCTCCGGCTCCTGGAAACGCGCGCCGCAGTTCTTGCACTCGAAACGCTCGTTGAAGACCAGCCGCTCCGGCGTGCCGGCGGAGTCCGGAAATTCCAGGATGGTTTCGCCGGCTTCGCGGAAACAGATTTCGACGGAGTCGATCAGCCGCTGCCGTATTTCGGGCCCCGACGCAAGGCGGTCCACCAGAATGTAAACGGGCTGCGAGAAGTCAACTTCCAGCAAGGATTCGGGCACGGAGAACTCAAACACGCGGCCGTTCTGAAAAAGCCGGTTGAAGCCGAGCTCGCGCAATGAGAAAAGCCGGTCGCGGACACCGTGCTCCATGGTTTGCGAACCCAAGGCGGATGGGTCCGTCTCCCCGGTGCTCAGTCTGGATTTTGCGGTCCGCCCTTTCCGCTTCTTTCCGGGCGATGCCGCCGTTTGCTGATCCGTCGTCCGCGGCGAGGAGCCTATCAATTCTTCGGTGAACGCCGAATCGGGCGCCGAAACGCGCTGCGCCTCCGGCGAGGGGCCAGGGCTGCTCAAGAGGGGAAACATCACCTGAAAACGGCGCTCCGGCCCCATGGCAAGCACCCGCGAAGCAATTTCATCGACCGTATCTTTGCGCACGATTTCGCCGCACCGTGGGCAGATTGTTACTCCGGTCCGCGCAAACAAGAGCCGCAGATAATCATAAATTTCCGTTGCCGTGGCCACGGTCGAGCGGGGATTGCGCGTGGAATTCTTCTGCCGGATCGCCACAGCAGGCGCGATGCCGCTGATCTCATCCGCGTCCGGCTTCTCCATGCGCTCGAGAAACTGACGCGCGTAGGCGGAGAGCGATTCCACGTAGCGCCGCTGGCCTTCCGCGTAGAGTGTGTCGAACGCGAGGCTCGATTTTCCTGATCCGGAAACGCCCGTGATCACCGTCAAGCGGTTCAACGGAATGTCGCAGTCAACGTTCTTGAGATTGTGTACGCGGGCGCCGCGCACAACGATCGAGTCCTCGCCGGAGGCCGGCACAGGCGTGCCGGGGCTCGAAGCGATGGATGGAAGGGCTGCTCCCTCCGAGGCCGGCTCGGGTCCCTGGACCTCCACTCGAGTTTCTGAAGTTTCGCTCATGTGGTTGACTCTAGCGGCGGCGGGGCGCTCTCCCGGCCGCTCACTCCCTGCGCGAAGCGCCGTGCTATCGCAAACTATTTATTATATCTCGACAAAAGGTCCGGCCGAACCGCCCGCGCCGGCGCTTGGCGAATCGCGCCCGTTCACGGCGCAAGTTCGGTCACGCAAGGACTGGGTGCATACTTAGTAAATATATGTTACAGTAACTCCGCGGACCCTTATGAACCAAACAATACTGATAGCGGATGACAATCCGACTGTCCAGCGTGTGACCTCAGATATGCTCTCGCGGGACGGGCTGGCGGTGGTGACGGTGGCCAATGGCATGGCGGCCATCAAGAAGATTACCGCCCTCAAACCCCTCGTCGTGCTGGCGGATGTTGATATGCCCGGCAAGGACGGGTACGAAGTGTGTGAGTTCGTTAAGGCCCAACCAGACCTTGTCCACGTGCGCGTTCTGCTGGCCGTCAGCGATGCCGATCCCTACGACCAGGTGCGCGGCGAGCAGGTGGGGCCAGACGGCGTCATCAAGAAGCCGTTCGACGCGGCAGAGCTCTCTCTGCTGGTGGCCAAATCTATCGAGCAGGCGCAAGCCTTGTGTCCACCCACCGCCGCTGCGGAAGTTCTCCCTGCCATTGCGCCGGCAGAGGCGCACTGGGTGCCCGACGCGGCGCCCGACGGTGAGACGGCCGCGCCAGGCGATCCCGGCTTTCCGGAGCCTTCGCCTACTGAACACGTGATTCCGCCTGCTCGCGACGAAAGCGGCGCAGGGGCCGCGGCCGGCGAGACCCTCGATGAGGTTGACACACCCGATTCCGGCGAATGCGCGGGTATTACATCCACCGCGCTTGCCGCTGATCTTCCAGTCGTTCTGCTAGAGTCGGAATTGCCGAGTCAATGCGCCCTGGAGGAGGACTCGGAAGCGCCGGTTGATCTGGCTGACGCGGACGATCAGGCCAATAGCAAAATCGTCGACGGGATCGGCCCCACGGATGATCTGTCTTGCGAGCCAGCCCCTTCGTGCGATTCTGTTTCGGTGGCTCCTTTGAACCCCTCAGCGGAGAGAATCGAGGCGGCTTTTGATGGGGTGTTGACGACAGTTGAAGATGTGCCGGAGCAAAGTCAAACGCCAGTGCAGGACGCTCAACCTAAGGAGGACACGGAGGAGAAGGCTTTCGATCCCGCCGTTTCGCCATCATGCATCGCGCCTGCACCTGAGGATAGCTTCGAGCCTCATGTGGTAGCAACACCGACCGAAGCCGTCGTCGCACCATACCCGCCTCCGGCCGCTACCGCGCGCGCTGCGGACTGCGCAGCTTCTCTCGAGAAACCGGACGGCCGTGCCGCTGCCCCGCAAACCTTCGTTGACCTTTCTTTGGTTGCGTCGGTGATTCATGTTGTCGTCAACCGCATGGCGCCGCCAGCGCTGTCTGCCGAAATGTTATTGGACCTCGAACGCACCGTCAGCGACGAAATCATCGCCGAATTGTTCCCTGACCCTCCCAACAACCCCCGCTAGCACGACAGTTTCCAATCACTCCAATTCGAATGGCAATGCGCCAGTCTGGCCGGGTTGAGGCGGCCATTTTACGCAACGCCGTGAACCCGCTGCTACATCTGCGCCCGAGGCAGAGAGGTTTTGAAAAACTCAACAGCCGCTCTCCGAGGCGCCAAGGCGCGAAAAAACGCATAGCAGATCTCGTTTATTTTCTTTGCC
>JBOGJT010000372.1:0-10140 GCA_050745065.1 Terriglobia bacterium | reverse complement strand
AGATGACGCCGCGGTGCTTCATGCGCTTGTACTTGCCGCAGAGGCACTCCCAGTCGGCGATGGGTCCGAAAATACGGGCGCAGAACAACCCGTCGCGTTCCGGCTTGAAGGTCCGGTAGTTAATGGTTTCCGGCTTGGTGACCTCGCCGTGCGACCAGCTCCGGATCTTTTCCGGAGAAGCCAGCGAGATGCGGATGGAATCGAAATCCGCGATTAAATTCGCACGATCATATGGAGAAGAACGATACATAAAATCTCCTATTCCGATTAATCAGCGGCAAGGGCAGTTTCCATGCCCTCGCGCGGCTTCTTCATCAATTCCACGTCCAGACACAGCGATTGCAGCTCGCGGATCAGGACGTTAAAGCTTTCCGGAACGCCCGGTTCCGCGGCCGCCTCGCCTTTGACGATGGCTTCGTAAATCTTGGCGCGGCCGTACACGTCGTCCGACTTCGCGGTGAGCAGCTCTTGCAGGACGTAAGCTGCGCCATAAGCTTCGAGGGCCCAGACTTCCATTTCGCCGAAGCGCTGGCCGCCGAACTGAGCTTTGCCGCCTAGAGGCTGTTGCGTGATCAGCGAATATGGCCCGATGGAGCGCGCGTGAATCTTATCGTCCACCAGGTGCGACAGCTTCAGCATGTAGATGTATCCGACCGTCACCGGCTGCTCGAACGGCGTACCGCTCAAGCCGTCATGGAGTTGGATCTTGCCGGAGGTCGGCAGGCTCGCCGATTTGAGCTGGGACTTGATGTCTTTCTCAGTCGCGCCGTCAAATACCGGCGTGGCGAAGCGGACGCCGAGTGCCTGCGCCGCCCAGCCCAAGTGCGTTTCGAGAATCTGGCCGACGTTCATACGACTGGGAACGCCCAGCGGATTGAGCACGATCTCGACGGGAGTTCCATCCGGAAGATAGGGCATATCTTCATCTGGAACGATGCGCGCGATCACGCCCTTGTTACCGTGGCGGCCGGCCATCTTGTCGCCAACCGAAAGCTTGCGCTTCATGGCGATATAGCACTTGACCTGCTTGATCACGCCAGGCGGCAGCTCGTCGCCCTTCTTGAGCTTCGCCACCTTTTCATCTGTGATCTTGCGCAGAATATCGATCTGACGCGACGTCATCTCCTCGATTTCGTCCATCTTTTCGAGGAGCGTGGGATCCTTCTTCGCAATCTTGATGCGCTTCAGGTTGCGCGTAGTAATTCGGCCGAGCGATTCCCGGTCAAGCGCCGTGCCCTTTGACAGCAAGCGCTTGTTGGTCTTCTCATCGTGCAGGTCGGCCAGCACCACTTCACCGTCAAGCAGCGCCGCGAGCCGCTCGATGCGCTCGGTGTTCAGGATGCGGATCTCGTCGTTCAGGTTTTTCTCCAGCCGCTCCACTTCCCCGGCTTCAATCGACCTCGCCCGCTCGTCCTTCTCCGCGCCCTTACGCGAAAAAATCTTCACGTCCACCACGATGCCCTCAATGCCCGGAGGGCAGGTGAGCGACGCGTCGCGGACCTCTCCGGCTTTTTCGCCGAAGATGGCACGCAGCAGTTTCTCTTCCGGCGTGAGCTGAGTTTCGCCCTTGGGCGTGACCTTGCCCACCAGAACGTCTCCCGGCACAACGTACGCGCCGATGCGGATCACGCCGCTTTCGTCAAGATCCTTCAGCAGTGACTCGGAGACGTTGGGAATATCGCGCGTGACCTCTTCGGGGCCAAGCTTCGTGTCGCGCGCTTCAATCTCGAACTCCTCAATATGAATGGAGGTGTAGGAATCCTCTTTCACCAGCTTTTCGCTGACCAGGATGGCGTCTTCGTAGTTGTACCCGCGCCACGGCATGAAGGCCACCAGGACGTTGCGCCCGAGCGCCAACTCGCCGCCTTCGGTGCAGGGTCCATCCGCCAGCACATGGCCCGCCTTCACCTTTTGGCCCTTTTTCACCACGGGCTTTTGATTGATGCAGGTGTTCTGATTCGAGCGGCGGAATTTTATCAGTTGGTAGATGTCAGCGCCCACTTCGCGCGAGAGGTGGCCGCTGTGGCCCGTCCCTTCCACGCGAACGATGATGCGCTCGCTATCCACGCTGTCCACCACGCCGTCGCGCTTGCACAGGACCACGGCCCCGGAATCGCGCGCCGTCACCTCTTCCATCCCAGTGCCGACGAGCGGCGCCTGGGCGCGAAGCAAAGGCACCGATTGCCGCTGCATGTTTGATCCCATCAGGGCGCGGTTGGCGTCGTCGTTTTCCAGGAATGGAATCAACGAAGCCGCCACGCTCACGAGCTGTTTGGGGCTGACGTCGATGTAATCCACGTTCTCGCGCCGGACTAGAATGAAGTTCCCCGCCTGCCGGGCGTTGATGAGCTCGCTCACCACGCGGCCCTTCTCATCCACGGCCACGTTCGCCTGCGCGATAATGTGCTGGTCCTCTTCCCAGGCAGACAGGTAGAAGGAGTACGGCTCGTATTCCACCGGTTTACGGCGCTTTTCCCTCAACTCGCTCGAGACCTTCTGTGCTTCCTTTAATTCCACGTGCTCGCCCACCCGCCACGGGCCGTCGCCGCCGTGTACGATGGTGACGTAATCGACGATCACGCCGTCCCGAACCTTTCGATACGGGCTCTCAATAAAGCCATACTCGTTGATGCGAGCGTAGCAGGAGAGCGATGAGATCAGGCCGATGTTGGGCCCTTCAGGCGTTTCAATGGGGCAGAGGCGGCCGTAATGCGTGGGGTGTACGTCGCGCACCTCAAACCCGGCGCGCTCGCGCGACAGTCCGCCCGGGCCGAGGGCCGAAAGCCGCCGCTTGTGGGTGATCTCCGATAGCGGGTTTGTCTGGTCCATGAACTGCGAAAGCTGGGATGAGCCGAAAAACTCGCGGATGGCCGCCATCACCGGCTTGGCGTTGATCAGGTCGTGCGGCATGGCCGTCGACATCTCCTGATAGACAGACATCTTCTCCTTGATCGCCCGCTCCATGCGCACCAAGCCGATGCGAAACTGGTTTTCCAGCAGCTCGCCCACGGCACGCACGCGCCGGTTGCCCAGATGGTCAATGTCATCCACGCTGTAGTTGCCGCCTGGGTTCTTGCGCAGCTTCAACAGATAACGGATGCACGAATAAAAGTCTTCCGGGTCGAGTGTGCGCTTGTCGAGGGGCAATTGCACAGGAGACCCTTCGGAATGGTCCGTGGCGAGTGTTCCGTCACATCCCCGAACGGCTTCTGAACACGTGGCGCCGTGGCGCTGGCCCACGTAAATCTTTTCGTGGTCCACCACAGCGTAAAAATTCGCCGACGGCAGGTTCCGGGTTTCGTCCAGATCGAAGGAAGCGGCCTTCGCGTCCATCCGCGCCTTCAAGCGCGTGTAGTAACCGAGCTTAATGTTGAACTTCAGCCGCCCCACGCGCGAGAAGTCATATTTGCGCGGGTCGAAAAACATGCCGTTGAAGAGCGCGGTTGCGGTTTCGAGCGTTGGAGGATCGCCGGGCCGCATTTTGCGGTACAACTCGATCAGCGCCTCCTGCGGGGTCTTCAGCGTATCGCGCTTCAGCGTTTGGCTCACGACGACGCCCACGTCGTCGCGCTCGGGGAAGAAGATTTCGATTTCGGGGATTCCCGCTTCGAGGATCGCGACCAGAAGGCCCGGCGTCAGCTCGTTGTTGGCCTCGGCCAGCACTTCACCCGTCGCCGTATCCACCAGGTCGGCCGACGCGTACGCGCCCTCGATATCCTGCGGCGCCACCTCGACCTGCGCAATCTTGGCCTTCTGCATCTCCCGCAGAAGCGACGGGGTAACTTTCTTGCCGGCGTGAACGATCACGCCACCGCCCCGTGCGTGCTCAACAGCTTTCGTCAGGCGGCAGCCGATCAGGTTCTCCGACACCTCCATGAAGAGCTTTCCACCCTTGGCTTCCACGCGAGACGATTGATGAAAGGCCTTGATGATTTCGGCGTTGGTCTTCAGACCCAGCCCGCGAAGGAAAATGGTGGCCAGAAACTTCCGCTTGCGGTCGATGCGCACGTAGAGAACGTTCTTGTTGTCGTACTCGAACTCAACCCATGAGCCTCGATAAGGAATGATTTTGCCCAGGAAGTATGTCTTCTGCGCCGTGGATTCGAAAAAGACTCCGGGGGAGCGGTGCAACTGGCTTACAATCACCCGCTCGGTGCCGTTGATGACGAAAGTGCCGTTATCCGTCATTAGCGGAATTTCACCGAAATAGACTTCCTGCTCTTTGATGTCGCGGATGCTCTTCTGCCCGGTCTCACTGTCTTTATCGTACAGGGTCAAACGGATGGTGACCTTGAGGGGCGCCGCGAACGTCATGCCGCGCTCCTGGCAGTCGGTCACGTCGTACTTCAATTGTAGGGCCACCGGGTCGCCGCACTTATTGCAAAACGTCACCACGTTTTCGTTGAAAGTACCACATCGCGTGCAAAGCACTTCGCCGGCCTTGAACGGGTCGGTGATTACGGTGTGGCCGCAGTTTTTGCAGGTGCTCCTCAGATGGTGCAAGCCGCGCAGACTGCCGCACTTGCATTCCCAGTTGCCAATCGAATAGTCGACGAAGTCAAGCTGTGACACGCCACGGAAATCCGTGATGGGGAAAACGGAGTTAAACACCGCCTGGAGGCCCGTGTCTTCGCGCTCGGAGGGCAGCAGATTCATCTGCAGAAAGCGCTCGTAAGACCTCCGCTGCACTTCGATCAGGTTGGGGATGGAAATGACGGTAGGGATTTTGGAGAAATTAATGCGGTGACGCGACGTGCCGTTCCGGCCGTTAGGCATCCCTTTATCTCCTTGCTGTGAATTTTTTGAAGCTACGTTGTGCGATGACGAAATACGCCCCTATTGACATAGGATGCAGAGAGCACCGCGGAGGATGCAACCGCCTGGCGCGCAGCAGCCGTATCGTAGGTGTGCCCCTCTCTCCCGGCCAGGAGAGCCGCCCCCGCGGAAAAACCGCGCGTCGCGCGGAGGCCGTCCGGTTGGGAGCGCCGGCGCGAGCCATGATTTACTTTACTTCGACCGTCGCCCCGGCCTCGGTGAACTTCTTCTTGATGTTCTCGGCCTCTTCTTTGTTCACGCCCTCTTTGATCGGTTTCGGCGCGCCATCCACGAGGTCCTTCGCCTCTTTCAGGCCGAGGCTGGTGACCTCGCGGACCGCCTTGATGACGTTGATCTTGTTCGAGCCCACCGCAGTGAGCACTACGGAGAACTCCGTCTTTTCTTCGGCCGCCGCGCCGCCCGCAGGCGCCGCCGCGCCCGCCGCCACCATCACCGGCGCCGCTGCCGCTGCGCTGACGCCGAGAGCTTCTTCAAGCGCCTTCACCAGCTCCGCCGCCTCCAAGAGATTCAACTCCTTTACCATCTCGACTATCTTCTGTACCCGTTCTGACATCGTTTCGTTTCCTCCTGAAGTTCCGGCATCAAACCCGGGATCTCAAACCCGGGATCAAGCCATGCGAAATCTAAAATCCGGATTCCCGCCGGCGGAGCCTCAATCGCCCGCGGCCTCCTTGAACTTTTTCTTCTCAACGCCCTGCTGAATCACCACTGCCAGGTTCCGGCCCACCGCCGCCAAAACCGATGCCACGCGCTGCGCCGGTGAATTCACCAGGAAAAGCACCTTGGCAAACAGCGCGTCGCGCGACGGCAGCGCCGCAATCACATTCAACTCGCCCAGGTCAATGACGCGCCCTTCAACCACGCCCGCCTTGAATACCAGGACCGCGTTTTCCTTGGCGTAAGCGGAAATCGCCTTGGCCAGAGCGACGGCGTCCGTTTCCGTATAGGCGAGGGACGTAGTTCCGCGCAGGCTTTTCACCGCAGGTCCGGCTGGCGTTCCCTCCACCGCGCGCTCGATAATACTGTTCTTCACCACGCGATACTTCGCCCCGGCATCCTCGAGCTTGCGCCGAAGCTCAAAGTCCTGGCCCACCGTCATCCCTTCAAAGCCCGAAAGGATCACCGACTTGGCCTTCTTCAGCTCCTCGTGGAGCGCTTCCGCCTTCTGTTGTTTGATATCTCTTTTCATCGTTCGGTTCCCTTGGACTACCGTTTAGGCGGCCTCTACCGAAGCCAAGTCGATCGGGACCGCCGGCCCCATCGTCGATGAAATCACAATGCTCTTCACGTAGCGCCCCTTCGCCGTGGCGGGCTTGGCCTTAAGCACGCTCGAAATCAGCGCATGAGCGTTCTCAGCCAGCTTTTCCGGCACAAACGAGACTTTGCCGACCGGGCAATGGATGATGCCGGTCTTGTCCACCCGGAACTCCACCTTGCCCGCCTTGACCTCTCGCACCGCCTTCGCCACATCAAGGGTGACGGTGCCAGTTTTCGGGTTTGGCATCAATCCACGCGGACCCAGCACCTTTCCGAGGCGGCCGACCGACTTCATCATGTCCGGCGTCGCGATAACCGCGTCAAATTCCAACCACCCGCCCTGAATTCTCTGAACCAAGTCGTCGCCGCCCACTTCGTCAGCGCCCGCTTCGCGCCCCTCGCGCACCTTGTCGCCCGAGCCAATCACCACCACGCGCACCGTCTTCCCTAATCCATGCGGCAGCACGACCGTGCCGCGCACCATCTGGTCCGCATGCTTGGGATCGACGCCCAGACGCATAGAAACTTCTACGGTTTCGTCGAATTTGACAAAGGACGTCTTCTTCACCAATGGCATGGCGTCCGCCAACGTGTATGACGGCTTGTCAACCAACTTCGCAGCTTGCTCGTATTTCTTTCCCAACGCAGCTCTCCTCCGGGAAAAACCCGGTTTATGAAGCAATCTCAAGGCCCATGCTCCGGGCCGTGCCGCGGATGGTCGCCATCGCGGCCGCAAGGTCTCTTGTGTTCAAATCCGGCATCTTCGCGCGGGCAATCTCCTCCACCTGCTTCTCGGTGACCTTAGCGACCTTGGTCTTGTTCGGCTCACCCGATCCTTTGGCAATACCCGCGGCTCGCTTGAGCAAAATTGCCGCCGGGGGAGTCTTGGTGATGAAGGTGAACGTCCTGTCGTGGTAAACCGTAATCACCACGGGAATAATCAGGCCTTCCTGGTCCTTGGCCGAGGTTTTGGCGTTGAAGGCCTTGCAGAATTCCATAATGTTCACGCCGTGCTGGCCAAGCGCCGGCCCGACCGGCGGAGCGGGCGTGGCCTTGCCCGCGGGAATTTGCAGCTTGATCATCGCCTGAACTTTTTTCGCCATAGCACGCCCTCGACCGCAGAAACTTGAAATCTCAAAGTTTCAAATCTCGAATTTCAAATTTGAAGTCTCAAATGCCTCAACCTCTTTCAACTTGATAAAAGTCCAACTCGACCGGAGTCGAACGTCCGAAAATCGTGACCATTACCCGCAGAGTCGAGCGGTCGTCGTTGATCTCGTCTACTTGGCCGATAAAATCCTTGAACGGTCCCTCGTTGATCTTGACGCTCTCACCCTTCTCAAACTTCAGCTTCGGTTTCGGATGCTCCGCTGCCACTTCCACCTTGTGCACGATGCGGTCAACCTCTTCGCGCGTCAGCGGACTTGGCATTTGGCCGGAGCCCACGAAGCCGGTCACGCGGTCGGTGAAGCGCACCAAGTGCCACGTCTCGTTGTTAAGGTCCATCTCCACCAGAACGTAGCCGGGGTAAAAGAGCTTCGGCGCCACCACCTTCTTGCCGTTGCGCATCTCGACGACATCCTCGCTGGGGACAAGGACTTCGCCGATCCGGTCGCCCAGACCTGCAGCCTCTACCCGGCTCTTGAGCGCCTCCGCGACCTTTTTCTCAAAGCCGGAATAACAATGAATGATGTACCAATTCATAGACATGAGCGGTGGTCTTGTTCCTGATCATCGGACCGGAACCCTGCGGGAAATTCCTCTCGATGCTTAAGCGGTCCTACGCGGTGCGGTGCAGCAGGTAATTCAGCGCCTGCTTAACCAAATTTCTAAATGCCTCGTCACAGATAAAAAAGAACGCCGCGAAAGCAAACGTGGTTGCGAGCACCATAATCGTGGTCCCGTAAACCTCCTGTTTGCCGGGCCAAGTGACGCGCTTCATCTCCACTTTCACTTCACGGCAATAATCAAAAAAGCGCTGCCATAGGGGGCGCTGAATCTTTATTTCATCCGCCATGATGGGCTCGTTGACCTTGAAGATTGCCGTCGCATTTCCTGAAGAAGCGGCGTGCAATGGAATCCCTGCTTGGCAGGGGCGGAGGGATTCGAACCCCCACGTCCGGTTTTGGAGACCGGCAGTCTAGCCGTTAAACTTACGCCCCTACAAACTTGCCGGACCCTCGCTGCTGTGGCCTGCCCAGAAGGGCCCGATCGCCTGAAGCGCCTCGCGGCTATTTCACTTCCTTGTGCGGGGTGTGGTGGCGGCACGACGAACAAAATTTCTTGAGCTGCAGCCGGTCCTGATTTTTCTTTTTGTTCTTCGTGCTCGTATAATTGCGATTCTTACATTCAGAGCACTGTAGTGTGATGATTTCGCGCATAAGAGTCACTGCGGACTCGACAGTCCACGTCCCGGAAAAAAATCACGCCTCATTACGTATTGGAAATCTGATCGAATAATTCTGCGCGCGGCTCACCTTCCGCGGCCATTTTCGCTGCGGCAACTCTGCGAGTTGATGACAACACACCTATCCCGTGATCTCCTCAGATGAGTATAGCAGAATTTTTAATCAAGGAAAGCATTTTTTGTACCAAAATAATTTTAGCCGCCGTACCCGCTCGCAGCGCCCCGATCGCGAGTAAGTAACTTCAATGTCATCATAACCTTACTGAAAAACCACGCAATGGCAAACCCAGCAGGAAGGCGCTCGTTTTTGCCGACCGGAGATTGACAGCCCGCACGTTCTCATGCGACGCGCTCGCAATATTTCGCTTCGAAGCGGGGTAATTCACAAAAGCAGAGTAACAGCAACAATCACTTTTCCGGTTGTCTCCCGGAGGCCGCCGCCGCGGCGCGCTTGCGCATTTCTTCGGGCGCAACATCTTCCTTGTGTGTTGAAATGTACCAAGCGTGCCCGAAGGGGTCCGTCACTCCGCCCGCCCGGTCGCCATAAAACTGATCTTGCACGGGTCGTTGCACTTGGGCGCCCGCCGCGACAGCGGCATTGAACACCGCGTCCACGTCCTCGACATAGAGAAGAATGCTTACCGGTGATCCTCCGATCGTTTGCGGGCTTCGAGCGCCGATCTCGGGGTGCTCATCTGCAAGCATGATTACCGAATCGCCGATCTTAATCTCGGCGTGTCCGATGGCGCCGTCCGGCCGGGCCATGCGCATCAGTTCCGCCGCGCCAAATGCTCTTTTGTAAAACTCGATGGCATTGGCCGCACCCGTCACAATCAGGTACGGCGTCGCCGTGTGGTATCCCTCCGGTACTGGCTTCACTTTGCCCGCCATCAGCGTTCTCCTTTGCCTGTCGGTCCGCCCGTAGTCAGCGAGGTCCGCGAACAACCTCCGTTGCGCGATGCTCGTACACCTGACAAGAAAACCTGGAGCCGATGAGCGGGATTGAACCGCTGACCTCGTCCTTACCAAGGACGCGCTCTACCAACTGAGCTACATCGGCCCACAAAAGAAGCTATCAGCAGTCAGCCTTCAGCAAACAGCAATCAGTCACATTGTTCTTGCTGAAAGCTGACTGCTGATCGCTAAAAGTTTTTCTGGAGCGGGAGACGGGAATCGAACCCGCGACCAACAGCTTGGAAGGCTGTGACTCTACCACTGAGTTACTCCCGCCCTCGACGACAGAGACTGGAAATGAGCTCGACGATAGGAGCCCTTCGTCTCACCGCCTGTCCGTTGTCTCTTCTCTCCGTTCTTCTGGTGGACAGGGGAGGATTCGAACCTCCGTAGACCGCATGGGCCGGCAGATTTACAGTCTGCTGCTTTTGACCGCTCAGCCACCTGTCCAACTATGACGTCAGCCGGCTACCCGCCGTTCCCGGCCCTTGCCGCGCGGTTCACCGCACACCTTTCAACATTCGGCCAAACCGTGGCGCATCTTGCCCGGCAGGGTAATCACTGGAGCTGGCGAAGGGATTTGAACCCCCGACCCTCTGATTACAAATCAGATGCTCTACCAACTGAGCTACGCCAGCGCCGAAACTTCTGATGTTAGAATCTGAACTCCAAAAATGCAAGCGCCC
>JBOGJT010000371.1:0-4140 GCA_050745065.1 Terriglobia bacterium | reverse complement strand
TATAGCAATGGTAGCCCATTTATTAATATCGGCATTATGAGGAACCGGTCTTGCGGACGCGTGAACGGAAAACTCGGCGGCCAGAGGCCGCCGCTACAGCAGTTGCCCATCGCGGACTTATGGCGCTGCGTATCGCTCAGTTCTTTATCCCACGGCTCGCGCCGTGGGCTGCAATTCCCCCCTCCCGCATTTGCAGACCCCCGACGGGAGATTGTCCATGTGCGTCGCGACGGCGTTCTGGCCGTCGAGTTTTCCGTTCACGCGTCCGCAAGACCGGTTCCTCATAATGCCGATATTAATAAATGGGCTACCATTGCTATAATGCGTACTAACCCGTAGTTGAGGGTGCAGCGCGTGGCGGAAGATAGCTATCAAGATATCTCGGCAAGGCAGCAGCGCCACATCAGCGTGCAGCGCTTTTTCGAGGTGTCGCTGCTGCTGATGCTCGGGACCGCTTTCCTGACGCTTTCTTCCACCGGCAAACTCGATTTCATCTCCATTGTCCTCTTCTCGTTTGCGCTGGGCGCAAAGCTATGGAGCTACGCCCGTGGGGCCTCGGGCTACCGCCTTCGGCCGCGCACGGTCAATCGCCTGGCCATCGGATATCTGTTTTTCTTCCTGTTCGACCTCGGATTTCTCGAGCGCGGCGCGGGCCCGGCGGAGCGCATGCTTGCGGCCACCGTCCACATGATCCTCTTCCTCACAGTAATGAAGATTTTCTCCGCGCGGCGCTACCGCGACTATGCCTACCTCGCGGCGCTCTCGTTCCTGATGATGCTCGCGAGCGCCGTGCTCACGGTGGGCTCGGGCTACTTGTTAGGTCTCGTGCTCTACGTATTGTTTGCCATTTGCATGTTCATCAGCTTTGATATCAAGAGCGGAATGGACTGGGCGGCGCAGCCGCCTCGCGGGCCCTATCCCGAGGCCGCACGCAACCGCACCGCCATCGAGAATTCACTAGCGGTCACCGCGCTCGAGCTGGCGCTCGGGACCACAGCGCTTGCCGCGATTTTGTTTTTCGTGATTCCCCGCTACCACACGTCTTATCTGGGCAACTTCGCCGCCCAGGCCGGTAGCGTGACCGGGTTTTCCGATAGCGTGCACTTGGGAGACATTGGCCGGATCAAGCGGTCGAGCCTCGTGGTGATGCGCATCCAGCCGCAGGGCGGCCCGCGCGCATTCGCCGGCGTCTACTGGCGCGGCATCGCCTTGACCAGCTTCACCGGGCGGACTTGGTTCGATGACAACACCGGGCGCATACGCGTTGAGCAGTCTCCGCCGGGGAATTTCGTTTTGCCGCGCGCAGAAGACTCGCGTAACCGCCCCCACCGCGTGCTTCGCTACCGGGTGGTGCTTTCGAACGTCTCAACTGACGTCCTTTTTGCCGCCGCCCGGCCGGTGGACGTGACGGGTCCGTTTCACGCCATCACGCTCGATGAAACCTCGTCGCTGCATATCCCCGAGCGGACCGGCGCGCCGGTTGAGTATACCGTCATCTCTGACGTTGGATTGCCCACCGCCGGCCAGTTGCGCCAGGACGGACAAAGCGTACCGCCGGTAATCCGCATGCAGTATCTGGGCCTCCCCACGCGGCTTGATCCGCGCATCGCCGCGCTCGCACGGCAGATCACCGCTTCCCAATCGAATAGCTATGACCGCGCCAGCGCCATCCAGGACTATCTCCGGCAAAACTTCGGCTATACGCTTGACCCGCCTGCGATCCAGCCTTCCGATCCCGTAGGCAGTTTTCTCTTTGTTGCGCGAAAGGGATATTGTGCGTACTTTGCCGCGGCCATGACGCTGATGCTGCGCACGCTCGGTGTGCCGGCGCGCGTGGTCAACGGCTTCCAGACGGGCGAATTCAACCCCGTGGCGCGCGATTTCATCGTGCGCGCGCGTGACGCGCATAGCTGGGTGGAAGTTTACTTTCCAAGTTATGGTTGGGTTCCGTTTGATCCCACGCCGCCCGGCTTTGCGGAGACCGCCGCGCCCAGCACGCTGGACGATTATCTCGACGCTGCCGGTCTCTTCTGGAACGAGTGGGTGATCAACTACGACTTCGCCCATCAGGCCATGCTGGGGCGCAGGGCGGATCGCGACTCTCGTCTCGCTCGCCGTGAAGCGCGGCAGTGGCTGGGCAGCCTGCGCCAGCTTGGGCCGCTCTGGGCGGCGCGCGCCCGGCGAACCTTCGCCACCCGTGGACTGCTCCTATGGTGCGTGGCGGCGGTGTTGTTTGCCGCCGGGGCGTGCCTCACGCGGCGCGCGTGGCTCGAAAAACTCTGGTTCCGCTTGGGATCAAAACACAGCGCCGGACCCGAAGCGCGCGCCCGGCACGGCGCGGCGGCATACCACCAGCTCATGAAGCTTCTGCGCCGTCAGGGAATCGAACGCCTTCCCGCCCAGACACCGCGCGAATTGGCCGCCGCGCTCTCGGCTTTTCCCCTTGGACCCGGCGTCGAAGAGTTCACACGGCTCTACAACGCGCTGCGCTTCGGTTGCGAGCCCGTTCCCCGCGAAAAATTTCTAGCCCTGCTCGACGAGCTGGCAGGCCAGATCAAAGCAAGCCCCCGCCGCGGCCAATATCAACCGGAGCCTCGCGCGCTGCGTGGGAGTGATTGAAGAATGCTGAGCGCGTTTGTTATACTGGGTTTCGGCGTCAGCCGGCGCCCGTGAACCCGCTCAACGGCTGTGGCGGCGATACAACCTCCACGCTGTCCACCTCGCCGCAACGCTGTTCACCAAGCGGATTTTTCGCTCCGCTCAGAATGACAGGCACTTACCTCTTTCGCACAATGGCAAGACGCTGCCTGAGCGAACAGTGTTGCGCCCAGCCGGGATTTCTCACCATTGCGGCGGCTGGAACATGAGGGCAGGGCTTCGACACTGCCGCAGACGCGGGCAGCGTTCAATCGCTCATCAAGCGCCGAACTCCGTGGAAAAACGCCAAAGATGAGAGTGGTAGCCATAGGCGGGGGCACGGGCCTTGCAACGCTTCTGCGCGGGCTGAAGCGGCACACGACGGACGCGCCGCCCCGTCTCAAACCGGCCATCGACGCCATCACCGCGGTTGTGACGGTGACGGACGAGGGCGGCAGCTCCGGCCGGCTCCGGCGCGAATTCCGCGTGCTTCCGCCCGGAGATATCCGCAACTGCCTGGTCGCGCTAGCCGGAGACGAAACGCTCTTTGCCAAGCTCTTCAATTACCGTTTCAAGTCCGGCGCCGGCCTGCGCGGCCACAATCTCGGCAACCTTTTTCTCACCGCGCTGACGAACATCACGCGCGATTTTGCCACGGCGGTACGCGTTTCGAGCGAGATCCTCGCCGTCCATGGCGAGATTTTTCCTTCCACGCTTTCCGACGTGCATCTCAAGGCGAAGCTCCGCGACGGCCGCACCATCTATGGCGAATCCCGAATAACAAAAACCCATGTGCCCATTGCGAAGCTTTCCATCATTCCCGCGCGCTGCAAGCCGCTGCCGCAGACGCTGGCGGCCATAAAGGCGGCGGACCTGATCACCGTGGGACCGGGTTCCTTATATACCTCCCTCGTCCCCAACTTTCTGGTGGAGGGAATCGCGGAGGAAATTGTCCGCTCGGGCGCGCTCAAGCTGTATATCGGCAACCTGATGACCCAGCCGGGAGAGTCGCACCGCTACACCGCCGCCGATCATCTGGAGGCGCTGCACCAGCACGCAGGACATAGGGTTTTTGACGGCATGGTCCTTAATACCAGTCCCTTTCCGCCTGCGCTGCGCAAGCGTTACGCCTCGCAGCGCGCCGAACCGGTGGTGAACGATGTCGGCCGCATTCAAGCGCTTGGCGTCGAGCCGATTGAGGCACAACTGCTTGCGGTAGACCGCGTGGCGCGCCATGATCCCGCACGCCTGACCCGGCTGCTGCTGGATCTCGCTGTCCGGCGGAAACGCCGTCATCGCCGCAAGACAGCCGGTGCGGCTTGAAGCTTCGGCGAAACTCCAGGCGCTTGCGGACTAAATGCACCGAGCCGGTTTTTGGCGGCAATGGCGCAGCCGCAAGCCTGGATTATTCTTCAATGGTTAGGAGGGCGGGGTTTTAACCCCGCCGAAAGCTCGCATCGTTCTATTCCCTTTGTCTTGCCGGATGAGCGGCTCGTTATAACG
>JBOGJT010000370.1:0-13576 GCA_050745065.1 Terriglobia bacterium | reverse complement strand
AGCGCGGCGATAATGGCGAACAAATCCGTGGCGTCGAAGTAGCCAAGGTGCGCCAAACGGAAAATCTTGCCCTTCATGTCGCCTTGGCCGTTAGCCACGATCGCGCCAAAGCGGTTGCGCAACTCTTTAATGATGGTTCCCGAATCCACTCCATCGGGCGCGCACAGCGCCGTGACGGCGTTCGCGGGTGATGATACCGCAAATGGCTTCAGCTTCAGGGCGGCAGCAGCTTGACGGGTGGCATCCGCCAGCATGACGGCATTGGCAATCAGGTTTTCGCGCCCGATCTGCTTGATGTAGGTCAGAACGCCGTGCAGGCCAACCACCAGCGACGTGGCCGGTGTATAGCTTGTCTCACCTTTTGCAAGGCTCTTGCGCTCTTTGGAAAAATCAAAATAGAACTTCGGGCATTTCGATGTCCCGATGATCTTCCACGCCTTCTCGCTAACGCTGGCAAACGCAAGGCCGGGTGGCATCATCGTGGCTTTCTGCGAGCCGCCAATCACGATATCCAATCCCCATTCGTCGGGCTGCAGATCGGTGGTGCCCAGGCCCGTGATGGCATCCACCACAAGGGCCGTATCCGGGAGTTTCGCCGTGAGCGCCGCAAGCGCCTTCACGTCATGGCTGACGCCCGTTGACGTTTCCGTTGCCTGGATAAACGCCGCGCGAAACGGGCCTGACGCCTCAAGCTGGCGCTTCATGTCGTCGATTTTTACCGGCGTGCCGTATGGCGACTCCACCTTCACGGCTTCGACGCCATAGGCTTTCGCGATAGCGAGCCAGCGCTCACCGAACTTGCCCGCCGTGCCGACAAGCACTCGGTCGCCGGGCGAGCAAAGATTGGCCACGGCGCCTTCCATCGCGCCGGTGCCCGAACTTGCAAACAGCAGCACGTCGTTTTTCGTGTTGTAGTAGTAGTGCAGGAGCTCCAGCGTTTCGCGGATCACTCTGCGGAAGTCTTCCGTGCGGTGATGAATATCACGCGTCACGGCGCGCACGTTCGCTTCCATCAAAATCGGCGTGGGCCCGGGGGTGAACAGCCGTTCCTTAATAAGTCCATTCATGGGTTTTGTGTCCTTGCCAGAATTTGGGATAGCTTCGGGGGCAGAAGCGGGCGGGTCCGAGCGGGTGAAAGGTGTCAGTCCCAGCCACAAAAACCGAAGTAACCAGTCTAGTGGATGGAGGAAGGTTTGTCAAAATTGCCGTCGCTCAGAACGTCACGGACACCAGCCGATGCTGCCCGCCTTGCTGGGGCGCCCGCGCATGAGAGGATTGCCTGCACCGCCCGGCGCTCGCGGGGCCAAGACGGCTCCGCCGAGGCGTGAACAGGACGCCGTCGCCACCGCGGTGGGATGTGGTATGATGCGCAGTCGTATCGAGGTTGAATCCTAGCGGCGGGAGGGATTGTGAAACCGGAGGCTAAAGAAAGTAAATCGGTAACGCGGCGCGAGTTTTTGAAAGGTACGGCGGCGGCGGGCGCGGGCATCGCGGCGTTGGGCGGCTTAGCGCCGGCGAGTGTGCTGGGCGCCAATGACCGTGTTCGCATGGCGCTGATCGGGTGCGGCGAACGCGGCAGCTACGACATGTCACTGTTTATGAAGAACCCTGGCGTGGAGGTGGTCGCGTTATGCGACGTCTACGAGCCGCGCCGTTTGAGGCAGCAGACGGTGGCAGGCCCTGAGGCTCAAGCCTACCTCGACTATCATGAGGTCCTCGACCGCAAGGACATTGACGCGGTGCTGATTGCCGTGCCTGACCACTGGCACAAGCAAGTGCTGGTTGACGCGGTTCACGCCGGCAAAGACGCGTATTGCGAAAAGCCCATCATGCACAACATCCCGGAAGGGATCGAAATGGTGGCGGCGGTTAAGGAATCGGGCCGCGTGGTGCAAACCGGCACGCAGCAGAGAAGCTGGCCGCACTATATCCTGGGCAAACAGCTGATTGATTCCGGAATGCTCGGCGACGTGGCGTTCGTTTATACCTACTGGTTCCAGAACTATACCGAAAACTCCGGCTGGATGGCAGCGCACCCGATCGATACTTCAAAGCTCAACTGGAAGATGTTTCTGGGCGATGCGCCGGAGCAGCCCTTCACGCTTGAGAAGTTCGTTCATTGGCGCTTTTTTTGGGACTTCGGCGGCGGCGCGCTTACCGATCTGCTGACGCACTGGATCGACGTGATCCAATGGTACATGAATCAGCCGTGCCCGAAGACGGCGACCACGACGGGCGACGTTTATTTCATGAGCTGGCAATGCCCGGATACCATTACGGCGGCGTATGAGTACCCGGGGAAATTCAACGTCACCTTTAACAGCGCCCTGAACAACAGTATTGACGACGGAGGCATCGAATTCCGCGGCACGAAGGCGACGCTAAAGATCGACCGCTCGCATCTGGCCGTCTACCCCGAGGGCGCTCGCTGGCAGCCGTACCGGAATTATCCCGTGCCTGAAATATTGGTGCGCTCCGAGCACGACGGGACGATGGACCACGTCCGCAATTTTCTCGACTGCATGCGCTCGCGCAAATCGCCGAATGCGAACATCGAAGTGGGTTTCGAGGCCGCGCGCGCCTCATGGATTGGCAACATCGCGCTCAAGCGCGGATTGAAAACGGCATGGAACGCCGCCGAGAACAAAGTGGCGTCGTAGCGATACGTAGAGCGCGAAGTTCGTGCGCGGTGTATTTGGGCATTGCTTCAGCCATACCGTACAACTCCACGCGTCCCGGAGCTTGTTGAGAGCTAAGTACGCGCAGCGCAGGCCACACAGCGGAGTGCGCGCCTGCGAACGAACGCAACATCATCCTCGCCGCCCCGCCGAAAGTCCACCATGCAAATTGCAAAACCTCTCCTGGTGTTTGACGGCCAGTGCGGCTTCTGCCGCTTTTGCGTCGACTACGGACGCCAGATCACCGGGGACGCCGCTGACTACGCTCCGTTTCAGGAAGCGGCGGAGAATCTTCCTGGCATTCCACGCGAGCAATTCCAGCGAGCCGTGCAATTCATCGAGCCTTCGGGCCGCGTCTCCAGCGCGGCTGAAGCGGTGTTCCGCCTTGCGGCTCTGGCGCCGGGTTACGCGTGGCTGTTGTGGGCCTATCTGCGGGTTCCAGGCTTCGCTCTCGCCAGTGAGATGGCGTACCGGTTGGTGGCGCGTCATCGCTCGATTTTCGACACGCTCCGGCTGTTTTTCTGGGGCAAGCGTCTTGATCCGTCATCGCACTTCCTCACGCGCTGGCTTTTTCTGCGGCTCTTGGGCTTGGTGTATCTAGCGGCGTTCGCGTCGCTTTGGCCGCAGATTGGCGGCCTCATCGGCGCCCACGGCCTCCTGCCGGCCCATCACTTTCTTGCGGAGGTGGCTCAGGGCGTAGGGCCAGCCCGCTTTCGCCTGCTGCCCACGCTGGCTTGGCTCGGCGCGAGTGATGGATTTCTGAAATTTCTGGCGGGTGGCGGGACGGCGCTTTCGATTCTGCTGATCCTCGATTTTGCGCCCGGACCGGTTTTGCTGCTTCTTTGGCTTTTTTATTTGTCGCTGGTCAATGTGGGCCAGGACTTTATGTCCTTTCAATGGGACATTCTGCTGCTTGAGGCAGGCTTTCTGGCTATTTTTCTCCCCTCGTGGAAAAACCTGGGAATTTCCTGGCTGCGCCACCTCGCCGGGCTCACTTCCGCAGCCGGTCTCGAAGCCTGCGCGCGGCCGCCGTCGAAGACCGTCGTCTGGCTGCTGCGATGGCTTCTCTTCCGGCTCGTGTTCCTTTCCGGCTGCGTAAAGCTCACCAGCCACGACCCCACGTGGCGGAATCTTACTGCGCTTGAATACCATTACGAGACGCAGCCTCTGCCGACACCGTTGGCGTGGTACGCCTTCCAACTGCCAGCGTGGTTTCAGCGATTTTCTACCGCTAGCGTGTTTTTCTTTGAGCTCGCGGTTCCGTTTCTGATCTTCTTTCCGCGCCGCATCCGCCTGGTGGGCTGCGCGCTGCTCGTCTTCTTCCAGATTTTAATCGCCACCACGGGGAACTACGCGTTCTTCAACCTGCTGACGGTGGCCCTTTGCCTCATGCTATTGGATGATCAGTTTTTGCGGCGCATCCTTCCGCGCACGGCCTCGGGCAGACTCCCGCTAATGGCGGTGCGGATGAAAAGCTCGCTTGGGAGGCGAATCCGGCTTACTGTCTTGGCGGTCGTCATCCTCTTCGGAAGCGTGGTTCTTGTCGTTGCGACGATCTTCGGCGCGAGCGCGGTTCCGCGCGCCGCGCTCATAGCAACGAACGCGCTCGAACCATTCCATATCGTGAATAGCTATGGACTCTTTGCCGTGATGACGACCTCGCGAATCGAGATCGTTATCCAGGGAAGCGATGACGCCGTTCACTGGCAGGACTACGGATTCAGGTACAAGCCGGGCGATCCGAAACGGAGGCCCGGTTGGGTGGCGCCCTATCAGCCGCGTTTGGATTGGCAGATGTGGTTCGCGGCGCTGAGCAACTACCGCAGCAACCCATGGTTCGAGAACTTGATGCTCCGTCTGCTCGAAGGCTCACCGCAGGCGCTCGGCCTCATGGGCAGGAATCCGTTCACCAAGGCCCCACCGCGCTACATCCGCGCAATAGCCTATGACTATACGTTTACAAACTTTGCAGAGCGGCGAGCCACCGGCGATTGGTGGCGGAGGCAATACTTGGGGCTTTACTTCCCGGTGGCTGCTTTGCGCAGCCCGTGAGGAAAAACTGGATCCGAAATGTGGTTCTAGCGGCAGTCTTTGTCCGCCGGCTCTTCAATGGTAAAGACCGGCGGCCAGAGGCCGCCGCTACAGACGGGTAACTTCAAAGACGCTGCGTGGGTTCTTCTTGACGATGCGCTCGAGGCCCCAGAGCGCCGAGTCCATACCTTCGTTTTTGAGATCGGTGAAGGATTTGGTGTTGGTGCCGCCGCAACGCGGACACTGCTGCCAAGGCCGTCCCACCACCAATACCTTCGGCGCTAGAGAATGGAAAATCGACTTTGTTTCCTCGTGCCCGCTGTCGCCCATGCACGTGTAACAGATGAACCAGTGCTCTCGATTGATCTTCCGCAAGTGGTTGAGTAATCCCATGCGCCTCCGTCTTTCCTGACTGTCGATGCTTTATTATGGGCGACGAAAGGATTTCTTTTCAAGGGTGAACCTGTGTTGTGGTAAATTCGCTTCGTGCCCACATCGCACGATAAGGCGCGCCTCAGGGAAATCTGCCGCATTGCCGCGCGTGTGTTCTACGAAAAGGGATACAGCGGCGCGTCGATGCAGGATATCGCGGACGCGGTGGGCCTGACGAAGGCGGGCCTCTATCATCACATCGGCAGCAAGGACCGCCTGCTCTTTGAAATCATGGATTACGGTATGGACATTCTAAAGGAGACGGTGCTTGACAAAGTCGGTGGCATCGCCGACCCTGCCGAGAGACTGCGCGCGACCATCGCCGGACACATCCACCTCGTGGTGCGCGCGCGCGACCTGGAAATTACGGTGATCCTGCACGAGAATCGGTCCCTGGGCCGCGAGCTGCGCGAAAAGATCAACGTTCGCAAGCGGCAATACATCGCGTTTCTGGAAAGGATGATCGCGGAGACGCAGAAGCGGTCCGGCGCCGCGCCTTTGATCTCGCCCAAACTCGCGGCCTTCGCTCTGCTGGGCATGATCAACTGGCTGTATCAATGGTATCGACAGGAGGGCCCCGTTACCGAAGAGGAGCTGGCGCGGGCGTATTCGGACTTCTTTTTTCGCGGATTGCTTGGCATCGCGCTTTGACGCGCGACACGGGAGTCAGGGGCGTGTCACTCCCGCGCAAGCGGGAATCCACTACTAAGGTTGGCTTGCCGGCGATGAGATTCCCGCTTGCGCGGGAATGACGGCGTTCAGCATGAAAAAGCCGCAGAGTTTTAAAAGCAAAACTCTTCATTGCAAGATCGTAAATTCTTGTAATTGTGGCAACAAATTCCATCCTCTACGCACTCGCCCTCCGTGATCTCTGTGCGCTCTGTGGTAGAGATCTTCACCGCGGAGGCCACCGAGACCACGGAGCACCAGTTGCAAAGACGTGCGGCCCACCCAAGTTATGGAGTTCCCGACGGGACTGTTTTTCGATTGCGGCTTCGCCGCCCTGCGCTACTACAGGCAAGACCCGGAACGAGGCGTAAACCAGCCATGCCACGAACCACCGTAGCAATCCAAGGGGAGCGCGGAGCGTTTAGCGAGGAGGCGGCAGCCCTGCTGCTCGGGCCCGCGGCCGCCGTCCAACCGCGAGAGACCTTCGCCGCAATCTTTCGCAGCGTGGCTGAAGGAAAATCGCGCTACTGCCTGGCGCCCATCGAGAACACGCTGGCCGGGTCCGTTTACGAGAACTACGACCTTTTGCTCGAAAACGAGCTGCACATCGTCGCCGAAATAAACCTGCGCATCGTGCACAATCTCATCGCCTTTCCGGGCACAACGATAAAGAACCTCGCTCGCGTATATTCGCACCCCGTCGCGCTGGCTCAGTGCAGAACGTTTTTCAAGCGCCATCCGAAGGTGGAAAAGACGCCTTATTACGACACCGCGGGCAGCGTGAAGATGCTGGCGGAAAAGCGGACGCCGGGCGCTGCGGCGATTGCCAGCCGCACTGCGGCGCGAGTGTATGCGGCGCGCATTCTGCGGAGCCATCTCGAAGACCACCGCCAGAACTACACCCGCTTTCTTCTGCTCTCGCGCACCCCCATCGTCGCGCCTGGCAGCAACAAGGTGTCTGTAGCGTTTTCGATGCGCAACGTGGCAGGAGCGCTCTTTAAGTGCCTGAGCGTGTTTGCGCTGCGCGATATCAGCCTGAGCCGGATTGAATCCCGCCCGCTGCGCGGCCGCCCGTGGGAGTATTTCTTTTACCTGGATTTTGCCGGGAACGTTAAGGATAAGACCTGCCAGAACGCGCTGAACCATCTGTCAGAAGTCACCGATTTCATGCGCGTGCTCGGCTGTTACAAGAGTGGGAAAACGCAGAAGCTTTAACAGATCGCTGGAAAAGTCCGAACGCGTGTCATTCTGAGGAGCCGAAGGCGACGAAGAATCTCACAAGTCGCCGATTCAATACAAAAGCAATTTCTTTGCTTCGCTCAGGATGACGGGCATCCCGGAGGGCGCAGAGCTCACGCCGGCTGACCGGCTCAAAATGGATTCCGCGTCGTATCGGTCCAATCAAACTTCCCCAGATTGGCGCTCGTCCGCTCGAAGTCAAGCCGATTACCAAATTCATCCTTATATCGCAACCGGGTGGTCTTTCCCTTGATGTCGTGCTGAACGTTCCATGCGGTCATGTTCTCAACTACGATCGGATTTTTTCCGTCCATACCCATGATTTCGTCCGCGTCAAACCCGCCATGGCCGCCGATCTTGATCAGAAACCGCCCGCCGCCCACCGTTTGCACGATGTGGGCGCGCTCGAAATGGCGCGGATTTTTCCTGTCGCCGTGGGTGGCCAGGCGTACGAGCGACCGCAGCGCCTGGGCCTGCCCGGCGGTCGCGCTGTCATCGATATACCAGACGGTGGTCTGGTTGCCGTGAGCGCGAACCAAGTGAAGCCCGTTGAGGCTGACCGCTCCGTAATGACCCTTCTCAATATGGAACGATGCCAGCGACCAGCAGTAATGGTGCGGCGAAGGACCCTGGCCAAAGTTGCAGGTGCAGGGAACTTGGCAGGTGCACGCTTCGCTCATCTCGCCCTGAGCTTCCCAACGCGCAGCGGGCACGGACGCGGCACGGGCAGCGGTCAGAAGGCACGCAAGCACGGCGAGCGCGAGGACTGAGGCGCAGATGCAGCACTGCTTCGCGCGACGGGAAAGCGCCAGACTCCAAAACATTCGTTGGCCTCGCATCGTTTACCTCCAGAGCCAGACGGTCAATTTCGCAGCGGTTTTCCATTTTTCAACATAAACTGGATGCGTTCAACTGTTTTCTTCTCGCCGCACAGGCTGACGAACGCCTCGCGCTCGAGATCGAGCAGGTATTGCTCGGAAACTTTCTGGGCCGATGTGAATTCTCCGCCCCCGGAGAGCACATTGGCCAGCTTCGTTCCGACTAGCACATCGTGCTCCGAGATATACTCCGCGCGGCGCATTAAATGAAGCCCTAAGCGCATTTTGCTGAAGGCCGGCTCTCCCAGCGCCACAATGTCTTCCCGGGGCGCGCCGGGGTGGTAACCCAGCTTTGCCATTTCGAGCGCCACCTGTTTCGCCGTGGCAATCTGGCGCTCGCGGTTCATAGAGATGGCGTCTCGCGCGGATAAAAACCCGAGCTTTCGAGCCTCGGGCGCGCTGGTGGAAACCTTCGCCATGCCGAGGGTCTGGAACACGTCCTTCACGCGGGGAAACAGGTCCGCGGACTCAACGGAAGAGACGGCGTCAACCGCGCGCAGCAGCATTTCCTTGGTTCCACCCCCGGCGGGAATCAAGCCCACACCCGCTTCGACCAGCCCCATGTAAGTTTCAGCGTTTGCCTCGGTGCGCGCGCAGTGGAGCGAGACCTCGACACCGCCGCCCAGCGTGAGTCCAAACGGAGCGGCGACCACGGGTTTCTCCGCGTACTTCAGCGCCATGTTGGCATTCTGAAACGCCCGCACGGCCTCGTGGACTTCATCCCACTCGCCCTCTTGAATGGTGAGAAGTAAAAGCATGAGGTTGGCTCCCGCGCAGAAATTGGCGCCCTGATTGCCGATGACCATCGCATCGAAGCTTTCATTGAGCGTTTTCAGCCCGGCGTGGATCATCTGAATCGCGTCCGGCCCGATGGTGTTCATCTTGGAATGAAACTCGAGACAGAGCACGCCGTCACCTAGATCGATGAGGCTGGCCCCGGCATTGTTCTTTACCTCGCGGCCTTGGGACTTCAGCGCGGATAGCAACAGGACGCCCGGCTTATCCTCGATCGGCAGGTAATCCTCGCGCGCAAAGTCGAAAACCGAAACTCGTCCGGAAGACTGAGAATAGAATGACGTTTTCCCTGCGTCCAGAAGCTTTGAGACCAGCGGAGGGATTCCGGTGTTTTCCCGCCGCCACTCAGCCACAATGTTTTCGACGCCGATAGCGTCCCAAAGAGCAAACGGACCGCACTCCCAACTGAATCCCCACTGCATGGCGCGATCGACGGGCGCGATGCTGTCCGAGATTTCCGGGATACGGCTCGCGGCATAGTGGAACGTGCGACCGAATAGCTTCTGATAAAAGTGTCCGGCACGGTCGGTGGATTGATAAAGGGCGCGGACTCGCGAGGGAGTGTCCTCTATCCGTTTGACCATGTCCAAAGCGTTGAACCTGGGTTTCTGGCGCGGACGATACTCAAGAGTGGCGAGATCGAGCACCAGGATGTCCGCGCCGTTCCCCGCCTTCGATGGGACCCGCTTGTAAAAACCCTGCCCGGTCTTCTCGCCCAGAAGATTGCGCTCGATCAGGCGCGACATAAAGTCCGGAATGCGGAAGGCTTCGCGCTGGTCGTCCCCTGGCAGCGATTCGTAGAGGTTCCCGACTACGTGCGCCATCACATCGAGACCCACAATATCCAGCGTGCGGAACATCGCGGACTTGGGCAAGCCCATCGCCGGACCCGTGAGCGCGTCGATCTCCTCAATCGAAAATCCGCCTTCTTGCATCAACTGCAGAACGATGAGATGAACGTAAACGCCGATGCGATTGGCGATGAAATTGGGCCGGTCCTCGGCGAGCACGATTCCCTTGCCGAGGACTTCATCTCCGAAGCAAGACACGAGCTCGACCACTTCCGGCAGCGTGTTCGGCGTAGGTACGATCTCCAGCAGCTTCATGTAGCGGGGCGGGTTGAAAAAGTGCGTGCCCAGCCAGCGCCGGCGGAAGTCCACGCCGAAGCCTTCCGCGATGGCGGCAAGGGAGATGCCCGACGTATTCGAGCTGACGATCGCGCCGGGCGCAATGAAGGGTTGTATCTTCTTCAGCAGATCCCGCTTGATCTCGATATTTTCCGCGACGGCTTCGATAACCCAATCGCAGTCCCGGAGGCGTTGGAGGTCATCGTCAAAATTCCCGGCGGTGATGTAGCGGGCGCCCTCGGGAACAAAGAACGCTCCGGGGCGTGCTTTGAGCGCGCTCTCAATGCCGGCTTGCGCCAGACGGTTGCGGAACGCCGCCTCGTTCAACGCGAGTTTCTGCTCCTCTTCGCCCGGAGTAAGGGTGGAGGGGATCCTGTCTAGAAGAACGCAGGGAATGCGAGCGTTTGCCAGATGGGCGGCGATCAGGGCTCCCATCGTCCCGGCCCCAAGTACGGCAACTTTGCGGATTTCACGCATCTTGTTTTCCCGTATCGAAGATAGCATATCGCAGGGGCCGCCTGTGGCGCCGCCGTATCTCATTGCCAGAATGCTGACGGGCTCCGTGTCACTGGCATTCTGAGCATAGCGAAGAATCTGCCCTTGTACGAAATCAACAACGGGCGAGATTCTTCCTTCGCTTCGCTCAGGACCACCTTCGGCTCCTCAGGATGACACACTCGCGGAGTTTTTCAGACAGGCGACAGGGATTCCAGCGCGTTCAGCGCCGATCGAGCAAATTCTGTTAGACTCGGAATCTCGCTGGAAGCAGTGGCGCGGACCTGTGTTTTCCAGGGCCGTGGTGTGTGAAGTGAAAACAATCCGCAGACCTTGGAGGCTAAATGAGCGTCATGCGGCCGTTTTTTCTCGCCTGCTCGCAGAGCTCGTGGCTCCGAAAGCGGGCCACGCGTCTCTGGTTCGTCCGGCGCACGGTGAGCCGGTTCATGCCCGGCGAAACTGCGGACGCAGCTCTGGCGGCGGCGGCGGAAATCAAAAAGCAATCGCTCGGGGCCGTCTTAACCCATCTGGGCGAAAACATTTCCGACCGGGCGGAAGCCGAAGGCGTCACGCAGCACTACCTGGAAGTGTTGAACTCCATCCAGTCCACCGCGCTTGGCGCGGAGGTTTCGGTAAAATTAACACAACTCGGTCTCGACCTCGATCCGGAATTCTGCGGGCGGAACCTCGAAGCCATTATTCAGCGCGCGGGTCACGCCAGCATGGTGTGGATCGACATGGAAGGCAGCCGCTATGTTGACGCGACGCTGGAAATTTACCGCTCGGCGCGCCGGAAGTTTCCTAACGTCGGCGTCTGTGTGCAGGCTTATCTTCGCCGCACGGCGGCGGACTTGGCTGCGCTGCTGCCGATGGGCGCGTCCATCCGCCTGGTGAAAGGCGCATACAACGAGCCGCCCGACCGCGCATTTTCGCGCAAGCAGGCCGTGGATGAGAATTACTTTGCCCTGGCAAAAGCCCTGCTGAGCCAGAACGTACGCGCCGCGAATGTTCGCGCGGCCATGGCAACGCACGACCGCAAATTGATCCGGCGCATTATCCAGTTTACGGAAGCCAGCGGCCTCCGTAAGGACGGCATAGAGTTTCAAATGCTATATGGGATCCAACGTGGCGAGCAGGCCCGCCTTGCTCAGGCCGGCTATCGTGTGAGGGTGCTGATTTCTTACGGCGACTATTGGTTTCCCTGGTTCATGCGGCGCCTTGCCGAGCGGCCCGCCAACGCCCTGTTTGTGATCCGCAATATCGTGTAGTATTACGGGCGTCATCGCGGCGCGCGAACAAGCGTTCAACAATCAGCGATAAGCGAACGAAATTAAAGAGGCCGGTTGTCTGACATGCAAACACACGCAACTCCCCTCCAGGCCCAGCACGGAGAGTTGAGACCCATCAGCCTGCATGGAATCTTCCTGCTGATAGCTGACGGCTGAGCGCTGATAGCTGACGGAAAACAGGAGCTTGAATGCCGGATTCTGATCGAACCTTGCCACGCCAGGCGGCCGCCGCGATTGACGCGGAGTTCGTGCGCGGCCTCGGTCTCTTTGATTCGGTGATGGTCGTGGCCGGCATCATGATCGGCTCCGGAATCTTTATCGTCTCCGCCGACATGGGGCGAAAGATCGGCAGCCCCGGCTGGCTACTGGTAGCGTGGGCTTTTGCGGGCGCGCTCACCATCGCGGCAGCCCTTTCTTACGGCGAGCTGGCCTCGATGATGCCGCGCGCAGGCGGAATGTACGTTTACCTCCGCGAGGCTTATTCCCCGCTCCTGGGTTTTCTTTACGGCTGGACGCTTTTCATGGTCATCCAGACGGGCACCATCGCCGCCGTAGCCGTGGCCTTTGCGCGCTTTTCCGGCGTCCTTTGGCCGTGGATCTCCGAAACTCATTATCTGGTGGCGCCGGTCCACGTTTCGAGCGGTTACGCGCTATCGCTTTCGAGCGCGCAGCTTGTGGCGGTGCTGGTGATTGTGCTGCTCACGTGGACCAACGGCCGGGGACTCGAATACGGCAAAATCGTGCAGAGCGGTTTCACCCTGGCGAAGACGGGCGCTCTGCTGGCGCTGATTGTGGTGGGGCTGATCGTGGCGCGGAACGCCGAGGCCATCCGGACGAATTTCCGCCGCCTCCATTTCTGGCACGCGACCGGGGTGGCGCCGTTGGGCCACGGCTTGACCGCTGCGACGGCATTCGGGCTTTTCATTGCCATTTGTGTCGCTCAGTCTGGGTCGCTCTTCTCGGCGGATTCCTGGCACGACATCACCTTCGCCGCGGGTGAAGTCAAGGACCCGAGCCGCACGCTGCCGCTGGCGCTTGCCATTGGCACGGTGCTGGTGATCGCGCTCTATCTCCTGGTGAACGTGGCGTATCTTTGCGTCCTGCCGTTTTCCGCCATCCAGCACGCCCCGGCGGACCGCGTGGCCACCGCCGTGCTCGCCCACGCCTATCCGCATGCCGGCAGGGCGCTCATGGCCATCGCCATCATGGTTTCCACGTTTGGCTGCATTAATGGCCTGGTGCTGGCGGGACCACGCGCGTATTATGCCATGGCCCGCGACGGGCTCTTCTTCCGGGCGGCGTCGCGCTTGAACCGCATGAAGGTTCCCGGATGGTCGCTCTGGGTCCAAGGCACCTGGGCCGCGTTTCTGGTGCTCCCGCGAACCTATAACCCGGCCACTCACCAGTACGGGAACGTGTACAGCAACCTTCTGGATTACGTCATCTCGGCGGCATTGATTTTCTATATCCTCACGATTATCGGAGTCATCCGCCTTCGCAAGCTGCGCCCTCATGCCGCAAGGCCCTACCGCACTCTCGGCTACCCTGCCGTCCCTACGTTCTACGTTCTAGGAGCGGGCGCGATCCTGGCTGTCCTATTTGTTTACCGGCCGGCCACCACTTGGCCCGGACTCGGCATCGTTCTGATCGGCCTGCCTATCTACTGGGCGTTGTCTGCCGCAAACCGGAAAAACGCTTAACGACGGCTCTGGAAAGACATTCTGGAGGACATCCTATGTCATGGGTTGATTTCGTTCTCGGCAGGCCGTTGAGCTCGGCGGAGGAAAGGGGCGAGAAGCTGGGAACTCGCGCCGGCCTCCCGATCTTTGGTCTCGACGCTCTGAGCTCCGCCGCATACGGGCCCGAAGCGGCGCTCACGCTGCTCATCCCGCTGGGTCTCGCGGGCATCCACTATATCCTCCCTATCACCGCAGCGATCATCG
>JBOGJT010000369.1:0-3866 GCA_050745065.1 Terriglobia bacterium | reverse complement strand
CTCAGCTTTGATGTTCGGGGTGTGTGCAGGCGCCGAGGAACGAATCGTTGTACTCATCCCCGCTGTAATGCAATTCCTGCTCCAACCCCATTTGAGATGTGTAATACCCGAAAAGCGTTGCGTCCTTCATCGCCTGAAAAAACTTAACCCCGGCCAGGTCTTCCGGGTTGCGGTTGGCCGGCTCGGACAACGGCTCAAGAATGGCCGTCTGCTGCTCGCCGGTAAGCGCGGCGAACGGTTTTCCATGCAGCTTCATGGCGCGCCCGTCAATCCACGAAAGTCCTTCGATAAACTCACGTTGAGCATCGGCTTCTTCGTCGTTTAGAAAAAGGTCGATGGTGCGATTCACCAAGGCATCTTTGGCGCCAGGGGTGTCGGTGGCAGGAATGATCAACTCCGTCAAGGCAATCACAGTTTCGTTTTGATGCGCATCGAAGAAGAGCGGCTTCCAGTTGGGATCAGGGATAGGCGGAGCGCTAGCCATCTCCATCGAGCCGTGGCCCGTCATCGCGGCGTGCGCTGCACGGCCGTCGCGGGCTGGCCCCGCTTGCCCTAGAATCGGGAATACGGTGGCCGCGCTCGCGCCCATCGCCAGCTTCTTCAGCACCTTGCGCCGTCCCGCGTCGTGGATGCCCTCAAGTTCCTGAGTTGCCATAAACCACCGCCTCCCGCTTCCGAGTCCCAACCCTCGAATGCCCAAGCCGCGATGTTACAGGGCGTCACGGCAAAAATCAAGCGAAGAAGCAAGGCCGCTGCTCGCCTCCCTACTGCGGTTATAATGATCCAGTGGAATTCACGCGATGAATAATGATTCATCTTCGAGCGGAGCGAAGGGCGAAATGCTGCGCGGGTTCTGGTACCCGGCGATCGAGAGCACCCATGTGCCTCGCGGGAAGATTCGTAAGGCGATGCTGCTCGGCGTGCCGCTCGCGGTCGGCCGGGACGTCGAAGGGCGCGCCTTCGCCATGCGCGACGCCTGCCCGCACCGCGGCATGCCCCTGACGTGCGGCCGCGTGGAAGGCGAGCTTCTCGAGTGTTCCTATCATGGCTGGCGTTTTGATGTGCACTCCGGCCAATGCCGGGAGATTCCGTCGTGGGTTGAGGGCGATAAGCTGAAGATAGACCGCATTTATGCGCCGCATTTCCCCTGCGAAGACCAGGATGGCTACGTCTGGGTTCATATGCCGGACGCAGATTCCGGCGGCGCCACGGCGGTCCCGCCCGCGCCGCGCTTGCCTGTGTTCAGCAAGGACTACCGCATCACGCGTCTTTCCGCCGACCTGCCGGTGAACGTGGACCACGGCATCATCGGTCTCATGGACCCGGCGCACGGACCCTTCGTCCATCAGTCCTGGTGGTGGCGGAGCCGCCGCAGCATCCGTCAGAAGGAAAAAGTTTTCGAGCCGGTTCCGAACGGATTCCGCATTCGCGCCCACAAGCCCTCGTCAAACAGCGGCGCCTACAAGCTGCTCGGGGTCTACGGTCAGCCCATCACCACCAGCATCGAATTCGTGCTGCCCAACATGCGCTTCGAGCAGATCCATTGCGGCGACAAGTGGTTTTCCAGCCGCGCCACAGTGACGCCGGTTTCCGCCAATCAGTGCCGCATTGATTTCTGCGCCGCGTGGAACGTATTCCGCTACGTCCCGTTCATGGTTCCTATCTTCCGCGTCTTCGCGCGCACGTTCATCGGCCAGGACGCGCGAACGATGGAGCGGCAAGCCCAAGGGCTGAAATACAATCCCAACCTGATGCTGATTGACGACGCCGACCGCCCCGCCAAATGGTACTTTCAGCTTAAGCAGGCCCTCGTCGAATCACGCCGCACTGGAGAGCCGATGCAGCACCCGATCCCCGGCCCCGTCACGCTCCGCTGGCGAAGCTAGTCATATACCGCCCAATGTCATCCTGGGCCCTTCGCCTGTCATTCTGAGCAACGCGAAGAATCTCCGTAGGCTCAGGGTAAACTCCGCGAAGGATCTGCTTTTCCTTCCGGGTGGAACAGCAGATGCTTCGCTGCACTCAGCACGACATGAATAACGGTGTGTCCAGACACTGGTGTGGCATACGATGCGTTATGGGGATCAGAAAAATGGGCGGGCATGCGCGGGACGCAGTGTCCGATCGTGCTCAAACCTTTTCTTCAAGAAAGAGAATGCTTCCTCGGGACTGTCTACGTACTGAATCAGGCTCAGGTCCTCGCCGCTAATGGTGCCGGATTCGCGCAGCCAGTCGAAATTAATCGCGCGCCGCCAAAAGTCCGAGCCATAGAGTAGCACTGCGGCCCGATGCTTCATTTTCCCCGTCTGGACGAGGGTCAGAAACTCCCACATCTCGTCCATCGTGCCAAAACCACCGGGAAACACGATCAACGCTTTCGCGGGTTGAGCGAACCATAGCTTGCGCATGAAGAAATAATGGAACAGGAAGCAAAGCTCAGGGGTGATGTAAGGGTTGGGGTCCTGCTCTGACGGCAACATGATATTCAGCCCGATGGATTTACCTCCCGCTTCGAACGCGCCGCGGTTGGCTGCCTCCATGATACCCGGCCCGCCTCCCGAACAGACCACCAGAAAGCCGCTACCGCGATTCAGCTTCTTCGACCATTGCGTGATGAGGAACGCCAGGCGTCGGGCTTCTTCATAGTAGCGCGACATGTCCACAGCCATGCGGGCGGCGCGCAAATCCTCCGCTCCCGCCTTGCTGCCCGGCTCCTTCGAGTGGCTCTCCATCGCCTTCAGTTTTTCCACAGCGATATCCTGCGGAAGGATTCGCGCGGAACCGAAAAACACCACTGTGTTCTCCACGCCCGCTTCGTGCAACTGCGCCTGCGGCTCCAGGTATTCCGAGAGAATACGGATTGTCCGAGCCTCCAGCGATGTTATGAACTGCTGGTTCTCATACGCGAGTTCAGGCTTGGACGTCACCTCCGGGCTTTGCGACAGCATCGGCGGCGTTCTCGAGGCGGCCTGCGCGCGTCTCGTTCGAGCTGTGGCTGTTCCCCTCGTACTCTTGTGTGCCGCATTCTTCTTCATGAATTCTCCACACGGAACCCGGCCCCTTGCCGGAGCCGCATTCGAGTAAAAACAATGGTAACGAACAGTGCGTTGTAATGGATGGGAGGCTCTGGGCGGACTACGGAAAAGACCCTTGAGGCGTCACTGCGCGATAGCGCCGCGACGGCTGCGGGACCGCCGCGGCGTGGGCATAGCGGCGATGGGAACGCTTTCGAGCGCTTTCCGGTGTTCGAGAGGATCGCAGGGCTGGTTTACGCACTTGGGGCAAACAAGAATAATCGTGGCCACCGGATGGTCGTCAACGCGCTGGACATCCCAACCCGACTTGACGGCTTCGCTCTCTGCCGGAAGCTTCGCGTCGCAAAACCAGCAACAACCCTTTCCCGTGGAGCAAATGGCGTGCAGCGCCGCGTTCACGTCAAGGCAGAATCCCTTTGGAACGGCCGTGCTATTCAACGAATCCTCCCGTCCCCTCGCAAGTCAGGCTCAATCATAGCAGCTAATCTAGATTTTACGCACCGGATAAAAACCGGTCGCCACGGTCAATGGCCGGTGGATTGACCGCGGGTTGTGTTTCGCCGAAATGCCCACGTTCAGACAGGCACTGACCCTGGCTACCACGATCATCGCTCAATGCAAACTCGAAAATCGCAAATCACAAATCACAAATTTACGAGTATCCGCTGGTGCTGCCGCCGGGTGGCGCAGACATCGTTTTGTGATGTCTGCGATAGGACTACACCTCATCCGAAATCGCAGAATCAAAAATTTCAGATAAAGCTACCATCAACCTCAATCTATACATGACGCATAAGTCAGCGGCGTCCGATTCTGTAGTGGCGGCCAGAG
>JBOGJT010000368.1:0-5769 GCA_050745065.1 Terriglobia bacterium | reverse complement strand
CGCGAGAAAGGGCAACCTGGGCGTAGGCGCGGGTCACAGTCCGCCGGGCGTAATAGTGAGGCTGAGGCTTGTCGAACCGGTAATCTTCCAGGCGGCGGATTAAGTCCTCCATCGACTCGCCCCGCTTAATGCGGTCCATCGCCCAGCGCCAGTCGTGCTCTGATGGCGTCCGGTGGGATTGGCCTGCTGCCTGCGGCGCGCCATTTCTTTGGCTCACGGGCTGCATTGTCTGCTTCTGCTCTCGGGAGAGTTTGAAGTCAGTCAAGTCGTAAGTCTGCGAGCTTCTGGCTTTGGCCACCACGCGAAACGGCTGCTCGTACTTCTTGTTGACAAAACCTGGGAGTCGGGGGACGCGAGCCGAGTCGGTGGCGGCCGGATCGGCGCCAAATTCCTTCACCATCGCCCGCTGCAAGCCCTCAGCCTGATCCTGGTTCATGCCTTCAACCTTCCAGATCACCTGATACTTCCCCGGCGAACTGTTGATGACGTAGCTGGGTTTTGGAACGTAAGGGCTGTTTTCAATCGCTGCCAGCGCCTTCTGCCCGCCATCATCGAGGTCGAGATAAACGTGCCGGATGGCTGCGATGTCGGCTTTGGTCCGACCCTTCGCGGTTTCTTGCAATGAGTTCTGGGAGATGTAGATGTCGGACCCACGGGCGTTTTCTCCGCGAAGCCACGCCTGGTATGCGGCGCTTGCAATGGTCTCTATCGACTCCACGCGCTGAGTGACGGTTCCCTCTTTCCGGTTGATGATGACCACCGCGAGGCGGTCTGCAGGCTTAAAATTCTGACGGATGTACTCCTCGGGTGAGAGCGCATGATCGCCTTCCGGCTTTTGTTCTAACGTGGGCATGGCAGTTTCTCCTCGCCGATGTAAACCGAATTGAATTCGTAGCGGTCACTCTCAATGTCATAACCCTTGATTTCGAGCACCTCGGAGACAAAGCGGCGCCCTGGCCGGCGTTCGAGTTGAACGATCAGATTGAGCGAATCCGCAATGTTTGTCTTGATCGCCTTGTAGGGCAGCTCGATGCCGCTTTGGAGAACGCAGCTTGTAAACCGGGCAAGCCCCTGGGCGGCCGAAGTCGCATGGACCGTTGAGAGCGTGCCTGAGTGTCCGGTATTCAAAAGTTGAAGCAGATCAAAGGCTTCTCCGCCACGAATCTCACCCAGGATGATCCGGTCAGGCCGATGGCGGAGCGTGGCTTTCAGAAGATCCCGGATGGTGACGGCCGCCAGGCCCTCCTGCTCGTGTCGGGCTTCTAGGCGAATCAAGTTGTCTTTGTGAAGCTGAATCTCAGCCGTGTCCTCGATGATGACCAGACGCTCATCATTGGGAATGACGCCGGCCAGTATATTCAGCAGGGTGGTCTTCCCCGTTCCTGTGCCGCCGCTGATGAGGATGTTCTGCCGTTCGAGAACAAGCCTCCCGAGCTCGGTGGCTAAACATCGTGGAACCGTTCCAATTTCGACCAGATCGCTCATGGTGAAATGCCGGGCATTGAATTTGCGGATGGTCAGGGTCACGCCATTGACGCTACACGGCGGGATAACCGCCGCCACGCGGCTGCCGTCAGGGAGGCGTGAGTCCAGGATGGGTTGCGATTCCGAAACATCACTTCCGAGTCGCCGGGCGATGTTCTTAACCGCGATCCTCAAACTCTTTTCCGTGAGGCTGAGGCCGGGAACTTCCTCAATGAACCCCGCGCGCTCGATAAAAACACGCTCTGAACCGTTCACCATGATCTCGCTGATGTCGGGATCGAGAATCAACGGTTCAATCGGTCTCAGGAATGGCAGAATGACTTCAAATCCGTTCATGCGATGCTCTGCTCCAATGAGGGTTCGTTCTGCTGCTGGGCGACAGCCTGCGAAGGCCGTTTTTGGATTTCCTGGGTTTCGCCGCGCCCGATATCGAGTGCCGCTCGTTTCGACACTTCCCGGCTGAGTTTGTTGCCCAATGTGGTCGCATCTTGGGTATAAATGTGTGCGTCGTAGCGAGCTCGCGAAAGGGCCACGTAGGCAAAACGCCGGTTGACGAGTTGCGAGTTGTCGGCGTCCTTCCCAGAGATGTGGACGATCACACGGTCGGCGGTCTGGCCCTGGCTGCTGTAACTGGTCATCGCATACCCATAATCAAGATGTGGATGTTCGCGGAGGTTGAATTCGACCCTCCGGCCTGAATCGAGCCGCACTTGAAGATTGCCCTTGTCGTCGATCCCTTCGATCTGGCCCAGTTGCCGGTTGGCAATGTGTTGTTGCTTGAAAGGAGCGGTGAACTGGATGCGGTCTCCGGCTGCAAAGTACCGCTCTTCCTTCCGGTAGACGTTTACGCCTTGCAGCCGCTTGGGATCATAGGTCACGGGTTCCTGGTTCTGCCGGCGAACGGTGAGGACGTTGGTCTTAACGTCCACTCCCGCGACGGTCGCATATTCACCTTGGGAGATGCCTACTTCACGGCTCCCTCGTGCGTAGCGAACCTCGTCGCCAATCTCGTATCGCGCCGCCCACTGGCGGTCGGCGCCCGTCAGCTCCTGCCGGTTGGTTGAGACCATCACCCGATATTCTTCCGCGCTGACCTTGCCGTCAGACTGAAGGTTGTGGTGGACCAGGCGGTTGATCTGGGTACGCGAGGCGTTATCCGGGGCGACGACCAGTGTCCGGTCAGGCTCCCGTATGTAGTCCTTAGCAACGGCCGCAAGCCGCTCCCGGGCATCTTTGATCTCATGAATCCGGCCTTGACGGTCGAGACTCTGAACCGCTTCTCTGATCTGGCCTTGGGCGAGAAGCTCGACCGCACTCTTCAGCTCTGGGTCTTGCTGCCGGATGACTTCTTCCAGGCGTGCCGTTTTGAGGCCCGCTTCCTGCATCTGCTCGAAGGGCCGCCCGGCTTCCACGGCCTGGTGCTGGCGAATATCGCCCACCAGGATTACCCTGTCGTTCGGGCCAAGGTGTTTGAAAAACTGATGCACCTGCTTGGTGCTGACGAGGCTCGACTCATCGACAAGGTAGAGGTGTTTCTGTTCTATGTCCCTGGCCTTACTCGTAGCAAGAAAGTGTTGCAACGTGTTTGACGCGATCCCGGCTTCTTCAAGCTGCTGTGCTGCCCGTGACGTGGGTGCAAAGCCTTCGACTTGGTAGTCGTCTCGCTCTGCGGCTCGGCGGATAGCATTCAGCGTGGTTGTCTTACCTGCGCCCGCAACACCCTGTAAGCCGGTAATACGGTCGTGACTTTCGAGAATCTCCGTCGCTGCCTTCTGCTGGGCGGCGCTGAGGTGTTGGAATTCCGCTTGCATTTTCCGCAGGGTCTCAGGCCGGGCCAGAGGCACCTTTAATCCCTGTCCGGCCGCGATTGTGTCAAGATTCTGGCGCTCGTAGGCGAGCATTTGTGCGGTGGTGTATGTCCGATGCTCCGGGCTTGAGTGCCGCGTCGCAACGAACTCACCGCTACGGATGCGGGCGTCAAGATTCGCCTGAATGTCCTGAAGCCTTGCGTGTCCGAGTGAACGGGTCAAGGCATCCCGCAGGAGAACCCGCTCATCGACGACAGCTTCGCGCTCCATGTTGCGGTCGCGTGCAAAGGTCAAGGCTGCGTGGGCGATCTTCTGGGCTGCTGCCCGGTCATGGGGTTCCACTGCAAGGCCCCGGCGGCGTGCCTGGGCTTGGGCAACAATGGCTTGCGGATCGTTGCCATACTCAGCCGCCAGCGCCCGATTGACGCGCCTTATCTCTTCCGGTGTTAGATGGACCTTCGCTTGGCGCGTGCGATGAGCCGCAATCTGCGCGGCGGCGTAACCTTCAAGGCCGCGGGCTTCAAGATATTGCTCGATCTGTTGCCTCCGAGGGCTGCTCGCCTTGAGATATTCTTCGGTGTAGCCCTTGATCTGGGGCGTTTCCTTCGAGTCCCGCTCAATCTCGTAGCCCAACTGCCGGAGCCGGAACATGAGCTCCGACTGATAGACGGCCGTGGCATATCGCTGACTGCGGTAGAACTCCTGGGGCTGCAAAGCGTGCGCCTTGCCATGCGGCGTTTCGGTCACATTGAAGATCACGACATGGGTATGAAGATGCGGGGCCGAATACCCATTCACGGGCCGGGCGCTGTCATGCTCAAACTTGGCAGCGATCATTTTACCGGTGGTTTCGGCTGGATGGTTCCCCCCGATGCGAGCCTGAGTGTATCGCTCCAGCTCTTCGAGCGCGGTGCGGACGCTTTCCCGGTGAGCCTCACGTAACCGCTCATCTCCGCCCACCAAAGCCGTGATCGAGACACTTTTCGGGGCGTTGAACGTGGCATCCCAGCCGGCACGGTGCTCGACGCTGGTGACGGTATTTCCGTCATGGTTTTTGTATTCTGTAGCCATCCGATGGCGCACAAGCTGCTCGCCGGTGACCGGATGCTGGCCTTCCGTCAGGCGATAAAATTGTGCGTCGCGGACTCCACCGCTCAATCCCCACTGAGCGGCGAGCTTCCCTTGCCACTCACCGCGGACAGTGCTGTCCTCGGAGTAGTAGCGCTGTTCCGCATTCACAAAGTCGTTCTCGTGGTAGCTGCGGACCTGGGCGGCATTCAGCGGTTCTTTGGACATGCGAAGCATTACCGTTCACCCGAAATCGAGTAGTTGTCTCCACCATCATTCTCGGGCGCCGGAGCGCGGACGTTATCCAATAGACTGGTTTGAACTGCATCTTTAGCGGGACCAACCGTCTGTGTTTGCGCCTCGTGACTCCTGGGCGGCTGGTCGGCTACAGCGGGCACCGCAACGGAATAGGAATCAGGAACATCCCGGCGGACGAGAGCCGGGTGATGGCACTCGGGCGTGAAGTACGGGAAGCTGAGTTTCAGCGTGTATCCAGGTGTCTGAAAATAGCCGGTGAGGTTTGCCAGGTTGCTGATCTCGGAGGCGAGAATCGCCGCCTCAATCCGACGTTCGACGGTTCCATTCCGATTTGCGTAAAGCCCGGTGTAACTACTCGTCCGCCCTTCGCGCAAATGCTCGATTTCAACGTCGCCGATGCACTTACTCACCCACTCGGCGGCTCGCGGTTCGCTGGTACGCAGGAAGATGCGCGTGCTCGGTTGAGAGAGCATGGCTTCAGCCTCCCGGCCATAACGGAATTCCACCTGGCTGCGACCCTGTAAACCGAGAACGATTCGCGTGTTCGACTTCCTGCTTTCCGTGAGCGCAAGCGGCAATGTGGGCAAGGTTTCGAGACTTGCCAGCTCGTCGAGGATCACCCACACGGGGCGGAGGCCGTAATCGTTCTGCGCCGTCAGCCTGAGGATCAGGAAGTCGAGCCAAAGGCTGAGAAGCGGACGTGTGCGCTCGCGTGTCTCCGGCGTCGTGGTCAGAAAGAGCCAGCCGGTGCGGTTCTCCGCCCATTCCGTGGCCAGCCAGCGGCGGGCGTTGTTCGAGGGCCGGGGTAATATCTCGAAGATGCTGCTGACCCGTTCGAGGCCCGACAGGACGCCGCTGCGCTGCTGCGGCGCGGCCTTTGAAATGATGGCTTCGAGTGGCGTGCGGGCCACCCTCCGGTCGATTTCAGGGTCAGGATTGGCGATCCAATGGCAGAGTTCCTCCGGCGTGGGGCGGTACTTCAGCAGGTGCGCAAAAATCTTACGGGGACTCTCTACAAAGAAGCGGTTCTCTCGGTCGCGGTCAGGGTAAAGAGACTTGGCCAGCGTATCGGCCTCGGCGTGATGTAGCAACTCATCGGCAGGCGACCAATAAGGCATCCGTGCGTCCAGGGGATTTAAGACGACATCCC
>JBOGJT010000367.1:0-1562 GCA_050745065.1 Terriglobia bacterium | reverse complement strand
AGGTCGTTCGCCGCGCCGCTTTTGCCATCTGGCTTGAACAGGTGTCTCTGCGTCACGCCGCCATTCCGCGGGCAAACCGCTGAGAAAAAGAAGTTCTCGCGTCTTGTGGTAAATTTCAAAAAGGCTCGTTTATGAGCAGAGCAGCAGAGATCTTCCGCCGATTGAAGGGTGGATTGATTGTGTCGTGCCAGGCGCCCGAAGGCTCACCGCTCAATCATCCTCGCATCATCGCCGCGCTGGCATTGGCGGCGGAGCGGCAGGGCACTGCCGGTGTGCGGATCAATAGTCCCGGAAACATCCGTGCCGTTCGCTCGGTGGTGAGTATCCCGGTGATTGGGATCGAAAAGCTGCAGCGGGAAGGATCACTCGTCTACATCACGCCCACACTTCGCACTGCCCTGCGGGTTGTGGGTGCTGGAGCCGATATCGTCGCGCTAGATTGCACAGCGAGGCGCCAGCCCGTCGACGAGTCGCTCGAGCGGATTTTTGCTGAGCTGAGGCGTACCGCTGACATTCTTATCATGGCGGATGTTTCGACGGCAGAAGAAGGTCTTCAGGCGGCCGGGATGGGAGCTGATCTTGTTGCAACCACGCTCGAAGGCTACACGGAGGCCACGCGTGGGTGCGAACGGCCCGCCTTTACCTTGCTACGGAAACTGGCGCGCACGCTCTCCGTTCCGGTGGTGCTCGAAGGGCGGGTGCGCACTCCGGACGACCTGCGCAAGGGATTTGAGTTCGGGGCTCACGCGGTTGTCGTCGGCGGCGCTATCACGAATGTGGAGTGGCTGGCGCGCGCGTTTGTGGAAGCGGCGCCACGCAAAGACGCGGCGCGGGTAGCCAGAACCGGATCGGCCCGAATGACCCCCAAGAAGGGTCTGCGATCTTTTGCCAAACGTAAAGCCTTGGAGAAGCGCCGATGAGCCTTTTCCTCGCCGTGGACGGCGGGCAAACCACGACCAAGGCCCTGCTCGCGGACACCCACGGAAAAATTCTGGCGCGCGCTTCTGCCGGACCCAGCGACCATACCGAAGAGCCGGGCGGGCCGGAGCGCTTATCGCACGTCATCTCCGGCGTCATTTTAAGCCTGCTCGCGCAAGCAGCAGTGGTCCCCTCGGAGCAGCCGGAATTTGCAGCGGCCTGTTTCGGAATGACCGGCGAAACCCGCATCAAGACGCGTGTACTGCAGGATATTGTCAAAACACCTCACTTGAGCGTGGTTCACGACTCGGTAAATGCTCTAGCGGGCGCCGCGGCCGGAGGGCCGGGAATCATCGTGATCGCGGGGACGGGCTCCGTCGCGCGGGGGCACGACGCGCGAGGCCGCGAGATGCGGGTGGGCGGATGGGGTCATCTTTTCGGTGACGAAGGAAGCGCCTATTGGATCGGACGCGAAGCGGTGCGGGCCGCGGCGCGTCAAACGGATGGTTTTGGGCCGGGAGCGGAGATCGCGAGGTTGATTTTTTCCCGGCTCGCGCTCAACTCCGCCTACGATGTGATGGAGAAATACTATTCGGGTGAGCTTTCTCGTGAACACCTGGCAAACCTTTCGGTATGGGTGAACG
>JBOGJT010000366.1:0-18304 GCA_050745065.1 Terriglobia bacterium | reverse complement strand
TGCGTCAGCGCGCCAACGGAAATGCGGTCGACGCCTGCCTCGGCGTATTGCCGGACGTTCGAAAGAGTGATTCCGCCCGAAGCCTCAAGTAAAAGTTTACCATTCTGCCGCCGGACGACTTGCACCGCTTCCGCAACGCCTGCCGGCGTCATATTGTCCAAAAGAATGATATCCGGCGATTCCGCCATCGCTTCCGTTAGTTCATCAAGGGTTGTGACCTCAACCTCGATAAACCGGACCTTTCTCTTGCACGCACGCGCCGCCACGAGCGCCGGGCGCAGCCCGCCGGCTAACCGGATGTGATTTTCTTTTATCAAGACTGCGTCAAAAAGGCCCGCGCGGTGATTTTGCCCGCCGCCAACCGTCACCGCGTATTTTTCCAGCGCGCGAAGACCCGGCGTCGTCTTGCGGGTATCGAAAATTTGAGCGCTTGTGCCGGCGATCGCGTCGACGTATTTTCGCGTTAAGGTAGCAATGCCGCAGAATCGCTGCAGGAGGTTCAGCGCAACCCGCTCACCGGTGAGTAGCGCCCGAGCGCGGCCGCGGATTACGGCCGCCTCATCGCCGGGCGAGAGTTGATCCCCGTCATGTTGCGATACCGTGGTGGAAAGCTGCGCGTCGAGCAGCCGGAACACTTCGAAGGCAATCTCCAGTCCTGCCAGCACCATCGGCGCCTTGGCCACAAGCCGCCCTTCAGCCCGGCATTTCGGCGGCACAGTCGCCCGTGTTGTCAGGTCTTCGGATCCGGTGTCTTCGCGTAAAAATTTTCGCAGGAGGTTACGATGCGGAGTGGGGTCAAAAGATTGCATCATTAGATCATTGTTCCATCGAATCATTGACAAGACGGATTGGCTGCTTTGATGCGCTTACCAGGAGACGGCCCAACCCAGCAATGACTGAACGAATCAATGACCCAATGAATCGATCCCATTCAGCTCATTTCCAGCATCCGCTCGATAGGGCGGAGCGCACGAATCCGAATCGCCTCGTCCATCGTAATTTCAGGCGCGTGGTTCTTCATGCAGAGGTAGAGCTTCTCCAACGTATTGAGCCGCATGTGTGGGCACTCGTTGCAGGCACAGTTGCTTTCGGGAGGGGCGGGAATGAACACCTTCTCCGGACACGATTTTTTCATCTGATGGATGATGCCGGGTTCGGTAGCGATGATGAATTCTCCCGCTGCGCTCTGCCTGGCAAAATTCAAGATGCCGGTTGTCGAGCCGATAAAGTCCGCGTGCCGAAGGACGCGCTCCTCGCACTCAGGGTGCGCCAGCACCTGCGCCGCGGGATGGCGGAGCTTGAGACGCAATAGCTTCTGTTCGGAAAACGTTTCGTGCACGATGCATGAGCCCTGCCACAGGCGCAGCGGCCGGCCCGTTTTTCGGATGAGGTGCTGGCCGAGGTTGCGGTCGGGGCCGAAAATAATGGGTTGCTCCGGGGGGATCTGGTTGATGATCTTTTCGGCGTTACTTGAGGTGCAGATGATGTCGCTCATCGCCTTGATTTCTGCGCTGCAATTGATGTAATTGATGACGATATGATCGGGATACCGCTCGCGGAAGGGTTTGAAGAGATCGGGCGGGCAGCTATCGGCCAGCGAGCATCCGGCGTTCAAGTCCGGTAGCAGCACTCGGCGCTGCGGGTTCAAAATCTTGGCTGTCTCGGCCATAAAATGCACACCCGCAAAAACAATGACGTCCGCGTTCGTGCTTGCTGCCTGCCTGGAAAGCTGGAGACTGTCTCCGATGAAGTCGGCGAGGTCCTGAATTTCCGACTCCTGGTAGAAATGCGCCAGGATGACGGCGTTCAATTCCTGCTTTAGCCGCTGGATTTCCTGCTCGAGGTTGCGCACAGGCATTGCGCGCTCGCGGGCTTCGCTGCTAGCTGCTGCTGGCATCGTATCACCAGATGGGCGTACCAAGGCAATGCCCCCCAACCGGAAATTTGTAAACTCCTCTCATGATTATGATACGCCTAGCACCGCCGCAATTCTATTTCAGGTATGACTCGATGATGAATGCTGGAGATGGGCGGACCTGGAATTTGACGCGCTTCCAGGGTTTTTCATTTGCCTGCTACGTTATACTAACCAAGTTGCGTTGTTGCCCGCTCCATTTTTCGCGGCGAGCGGCGCCGGACCTCACATGGCGATGACCCCATCCGCACCGATCGCATTCTACGACTTTGACGGCACGCTGGTGTCGGGCAATATCGTCACTCGCTACGCCTACTTTGTACAGCGGCTACCTCAAAGGGTGAGATCCTACTGGAAACTCCTCAGACTGGCGGCGAGCGTGCCGGGTTACCTGATGCTCGACCACGTTTCGCGGCGGCGATTCAACGAGGTGTTCTTCAGAGAATATCGTGGCATGCGAAAGGAGTGGCTCGAAGCGCAATCGCAGGCGTTGTTCGAGGACGTCATCCGACCCAGCATTTATGCGGGTGCGAAGGAATTGGTGTCATCGGACCGCGCCCACGGCTTTCGCGTTGCGCTGGTAAGCGGCGAGCTTGATGTGGCGCTTGGCCCGGTGATAGGTTATTTTGGGTTTGACGACGTTGTTTCAAATTCTCTGGTCTTCAAAGACGGGGTCGCGACCGGCGAAGTTGTTTCACCGCTCATCGCCGAGGAGACCAAGGCGCAGGCGATGGCGCGCGTCTGTGCCCGGCATCACGCGGAGCTGCGGAGCGCCAAGGCTTATTCAGATAGCTTTTCCGATGTCCCCATGCTGGAGGCGGTGGGTTTTCCCTGCGCGATAAACCCGGACCGGCGCTTGCGAGCTGCGGCGGGTGAGCGCGGCTGGCCTATCCGGGAGCTGCGAGGGACGCGCGGAGATGACGCGGAGCGAGGAGATCATGTCCATATATCTTGACGTGCCGCACGCAGAGCTAGCCCAGCGGCTCGCGGCCATGGACCCCGCGCCCAACGCCGTGGGACGAGACGCGCTGGTCTCCGCCGATGGGTGCGTGGTTGAGCTCGATGAGCGCTCGGCGCCGCGCCTGATGTGGTTCGGCGAAGACCTTCTGCGAGTGAAGATGCCGGCTGGCACTCGCGTGGTATATCCCAAGCCCACCATTCACGGCCTCCGCGACCCGAAGGCGGGCATCCGCTATGCGCTGGATCACCCGGAGGGCATGGAGCCGCTTAATTCGCTGCTCAAGCCCGGCATGAAAGTGACCGTTGCGATTGACGATATTTCTCTGCCTTTGCCTCCTATGAAGAGGCCGGACGTGCGCGAGCTCGTGCTCGAGGCGGTGCTCGAAAGGCTGGCCGCCAAGGGTGTGGACGACATCCACATCATCGTGGCCACTTCGTTTCACCGCCGCCTCACGCCGGCGGAAATTGCGCGCTCGACCGGCGCGCACATCTATCGCCAGTTTTATCCGGACCGCCTCTACAATCACGACGGCGAAGCGCCCGAAGGCATGGTGGACCTGGGCCTGACGGACCATGGCGAACACGTGCGCATCAACCGCCGCGCGGCGGAATCGGATCTGCTGATCTACGTGAACATTAATCTGGTTCCGATGGACGGCGGCAACAAATCTGTGGGCGTTGGATTATGCGATTACGCCGTTCTGCAGGCGCACCACACGCCGCAGACGATCTTGAAGTGCGACTCTTATTTTGACCACACGCGCTCCGAGATGAACCGCTCCTGCGACCGCATCGGCGAGGTCATTAACCGGCGGCTGAAGGTTTTTCACATCGAGACGGTGCTAAACAACGCCATGTTTGACCCGAGGATGGCCTTCTTCGTTAAGAACGAGGACGAGCATTCCCGGTTTGACCGCATCATGTTCCGCTCGGCACGCTTCGCACTGAGCAAGCTGCCGCGCCGGACGAAGCGCAAAATTCTGTTTGAGATTCCGGCGTCCTACGAGATGATCGCCGTGCACGCCGGAGCAACGCTGCCGGTGCACGAGAAAAGCCTGGCGTATTGTTACGCGCAGTACTGCGTGCCGCTGGAGGGCCAATCGGACGTGGTGGTGTATGGCATCCCCTTTATTTCGCCATACAACGTGAACTCCATCCTCAACCCGCTGCTGGTGCAGGTGATGGCGCTCGGCTATTTTCACAATATGTACCGGGGCATGCCGGTGGTGAAGAAAAACGGCGTATTGATTATCACCCATCCGCTTTATGACGAGTTTGACGCCCGGCATCATCCTTCTTACATCGAATTCTTTCACCGGATCCTGCCCGAAACGCGCGACTCGATGGAATTGCAGCGGAAGTATGAATCCGAATTTGCGCACGACGCCGAATACATCCGGATGTACCGCACCGGAAACGCCTATCACGGCGTGCACCCGTTCTATATGTGGTATTGGGGCGAAAACGGGCGCGCCCACGTGGGCAAGGTGATCGTAGTCGGCGCCGAAAGCCACGCGGCCGCGCGCACCATGGGCTGGGATACCGCCGCCACCGTGGAAGAAGCCCTCGCCATGGCCGCGAGCCACGTTGGACGCAAACCCAGCGTTACCATGATGCACTTTGCCCCGATTCTGATGGCGGATGTTTCGCCAGCGCGGGAAGCTGGGAACACCGCGTAAGGCGCAGCGGATCTGGCCTTACGCGTCCTTTCCTTCCATGAGCTTGATCCTGATCACCGGCGGCAGCGGTTTCCTGGGAAGGCACCTGGTTGAGCAACTGAGAGACTCTGGGAATACGCTGCGGGTTTTAGCGCGCGGGCCAACACGCTGGGATAACGATCCGGGCGTCGAAGTAGTGCGTGGAGACGTCACTCGGCCGGAAGACGTGATGCGGGCGGCCGAAGGCGTGAGCGCGATCTACCACCTGGCGGGCATCGTTTCGCGGCGCCCGGAGGACGCGCCACGGCTTTACCGGACGCATATTGAGGGCACGCGGAACGTGTGTGAGGCTGCGCGGCTGGGCGGAATCAAAGTGGCCGTGGTCTCCTCTTCCGGAACGATCGCAGTCAGTTCCACTCCCGTCGTGCATCGTGAAGACTCCGGTTACAAATACGACGTGGTTCAAGAGTGGCCGTATTATTTGAGCAAAATTTTTGCCGAAAAGCTGGCGCTCGACTATTACGCGCGGTATGGTTTGCCGCTGGTGGTCGTCAATCCCAGCCTGCTCCTCGGACCGGGTGATGACCGGCGGTCGTCCACCGGAGACGTGGCGCTGTTTTTGCAAGGTCAGATTCTTGCGCTTCCCGGCGGCGGTCTGAATTTTGTTGACGCGCGCGACGCCTCGCGGGGCGTGATTCAAGCCATGCAGCACGGCAGGCCGGGTGAGCGCTATTTGCTTGGCGGTGTGAACTGGACGTTCGAAGCGCTGATCCGAAGCGTGGCGCGGCTGTCCGGCCGGCGGCCGCCAAAGCTTAAACCCTCGCTCGCGGTTTCTTTGTGGAGCGCACGCCTCTTGCGAAAGCTTTTTCCGTTGGCCGGAAAATCCTTCGATCTGGATGATGCGTCGATCAAAATGTCTGCGCTTTTCTGGTACTGCGATTCCACCAAGGCCCGGCGGGAGCTGGGGTTTGAAACCCGCGACCCTTTTGAAACGCTGAAGGACACGATCTGTGATCTACAGCCGTTGGCGTGATCGCGTTTTGTCTGCCTGACCCCCTTTGCTGCCTCACCGGCCTCATGCGCAAAATTGCAGTGATTGTAAACCCGCACTCGGCGCGCGGCAGAACCGGCAAACGCTGGCCGCAGATGGCTCGCCAGCTGGAGGAGCGCCTGGGGCCCGTCGCCTGCCGGTTTACGCAGAAGCACGGCCACGCCATCGCGCTCGCGCGAGAGTTATTAGGCGAGGGCTTTGATTTGATTGTGGGCGTGGGTGGCGACGGCACGTTCAACGAAATCGTCAACGGGTTCATTGAGTCGGACGAGCCCGTTCGTCCGGGCGCCTGCATGGGAATTATTCCCGCTGGGACGGGTGGAGATTTCCAGCGCATGTTCGGCTTATCTTCGAGATCGAGCACGGCGCAGGCCATCGAGATCATTGCGACCGGGAGGCCGGTGGCAATCGATGCCGGCAAGGCGAGGTTCGTGAGCGCGCAGGGCGCCGAGGTTCAGCGGTATTTCATTAATCTGGTGAGCTTCGGGATGGGCGGCGCGGTGGCGGCGCGGGCGCGGAATTTTTTAACGCCGCTGGGAGGGCGGCTGGCTTTCCTGTGGGCTACGTTCCGGGTGCTCCTGACGTATCGGGGCCGGGAAGTGAGCGTACGCGTGGACGAGGGTAGCGCAATCACGGGATGCAACGTCACAAACGTGGCCGTGGGCAACGGCCGCTTTCACGGAGGAGGAATGCTTCCGTGCCCCACAGCGGCGCCCGGCGATGGAACCTTTGAAGTGACAGTCATCGAATATATGAATATGTTCCGTCTGCTGCACGACATTCGGGTGCTTTACGACGGGAACATTTTCTCGCATCCCAAGGTTCACGCCATGCGGGGCGTGCGCATTCACGCCACCTCTGCCGCGCCAACGCTGATTGAATTGGATGGCGAACCGCTCGGCCGCCTGCCGCTCGAGATCACGGTCCTGCCAGGAAAAATGCGCGTGATGATGAGCGGCCAGCCGTTCGAGCCACAGCCTGGGCCGCGCGAAGCTGCTGAGGATTACATGTCGTCGTGATAGCTTTCGCTGCAGGGGCGCCCGGAGCCTGTCCCGATGCAACGCGGGAGCGCCGCGTGAATATCAGGCATCTTCCTTCTGCCCATACGTAGTATGGTAACGGCGGTACCATTTTTCGATTTCCCTCGCGGGCAGTGCCTTGGGCTTGCCTAGAGTCAGCGCCAGATAACAGGTTTTCGCTACGTCCTCCAGCATGACGGCAGCCTTCAACGCGGCGCGCGGAGTCGCACCCCAGCAGAACGCGCCGTGATTGCCAAGCAGAATGGCGGGCGCCTTTCCCATATACTTTAAAATCGCTTCCCCGATATGGTCGCCGGCGTTATCCACGTAAGGGGCACAGGGGATCTCCGCGCCGAACTCGTCAGCGATGGCCGTGAGGTAAACGGGAATCGGCCGCCCCAGCAACGCGAAACACGTGGCGTAATTCGAGTGGGTGTGAATGACGCCGCCAATCTGCGGGCAGTGTCTGTAGAGATACAAATGATGCGGAAGGTCTACGGACGGTTTCCATTGGCCTTTGATCTGGCGGCCGTCGAGGTCCGTCGCCACGAGGTCGGCGGGGCGCATCCGGTCATAATCCATGCCGCTCGGCTTGATCAGCACGAGCCCCTTCTTCCGGTCAACCCCGCTGGCGTTTCCGCTGTGCATGGTGACCAGGCCGCCGCGCAAAATCTCGAGATTGGCGGCCCAGACCTCGCGCCGCAGGCGCTTGAGTGAATCAGTTTTCATACTAGCCGGAGAAGGGTGGATGAACCACGCGTGCCATTATGGATGGCCCCCCTTGCACTCCTTTTGCTTCTTAAAGAATACATACCATCGCGGAGCCTATTTTTGTAACGGCGTTTTCTGGCCGCCGGTGTTTTCGGCGCTCCCCGAGCGCCGCAACAGCGAAAACCGTCACTATAATGCGTACTCCTCAGTAGTGTACCCTTCCCGTTCGAGGTGAAAAAGAATTTGCTGCGCCGTTAGTTCCACGCCCAACGCTCGGTGACCGCCCGCCCCGGCTAATAGCCGCGAGGACGCCGGAACCCCTTGGCCGGCCGGGTTGTGCGCTTCGGGCAACCACCCTCGCGCCATGGAGAGAAAGAGCGCGACGCACCCAAGTGCTAGCTTTTGTTTCCATTTCACAATCCTGGCCATTTGTTACCTCTCAGTTCGCTTCGGCGCGCCTGCGCCGCCTCTCCTCGCTACCGGCACCCCGCTTATTGACCGCGCATCGCGAGCGTCGCAACATGTTCGCCGCATCTACTTGACCACCGTTACGGTAACGGTATTGGACCTGACGGAGGTATTCTTGGATATGGGCTCAGCGATCCAGATCTTGTATTTGCCCGGACGGCTCAGATCGTAAAGGGATGTAACGTTCACCAAGTCACTGAGCGATTTCCCCGGCTTCAGACGACGGCTCGGGCTGCTCCCTCCCCCTAGAACGACCACGCCCTTCTTGGGCACCAGCCGCTGGGCCGGCGGGGCCGGTCGGCCCCGCCGGTCCAGAACGTGGACGTGGTAGGCAGCGCCTATCCAAAAAACGCCCCTAGTCACCGGGACGTAGCGCGTACGGTCCGACGTGTTCCCCACCGTCACGCGCAGGAGCAGCGGCTGGCCCGCCGTCAGCGGCTGGCTCGGCGCGACGAGGGTCAATGTGAGAGGCCCCCGTTGGCGGGGGCCAGCCGTTGCCAGCGCCGCCAGAAGGGAGAGCGCTACGGCGGCAAGGGCGGCATAGACGAGACGCCGAAAGGTTCGTTTCATGTGTCCCTCTTCACTGGCACGTCATCTCGTTACTCCGCTCAAATTCACTGGTCCAAGACGGGTATGACGAACTCGCCTGGAATGATCCCGCGCTCCCGCCGCTGTCTGCTTGAACGGTCCAGTTGTTGTTGTTGCTGTCGGTAGCGTTTCCAAATGCAGTCCAAGTCACATAGCCCAGCGGCACAGGGATGTCGTTAGAACCTGTTCCGGGGTTCCCCATGAAATACATCGTAGCAGCGAAGGAGAACGTCTGCTTGTAGTAGCTGCTGGAGTTGAGGCCGATGTACGGAGAGTCGTTTGTGGGCTGGGTCAGCCCCGTGTCATAGGGAAATCGGGTGTCCAAGCCTGTCGTCGCGCTGCAATCGTATGTCGTCGAGCGGGAGACGGCGGTACCGCTGAACCTGGCAACAATTTGTGCCCATTCGTACGTTCCCGCGTTCCTGGACGGGCGCGCCGCGCATATCACCTGTCCGAGAATCACTCGAGCAGCGCCTACTACCATGAGGGGGCCGACTAATGCAGCCAGGAACCAGCCCTTAGTTGTCATTGACCCGCTCCTTGAAATGCCTTCTTGATATATTCGACCTGCCACTCACTCAGTGACGAGTATTTCTTGGCCAAGTCGGCTAGGTCGTGTGCCCGTCTATACAGTTCCCAATGTTGAGCTTCCTTCGATCCGGCCAGCGCGTACCCATCTTTCGATTTTACGCGCGCAATGTCGCGTAGGATCTCCGTTCGCGTATTGGCCGCCCCACTTCTGAAGTAAAAGCTCGGGTGAGCCAAATTCTTGTATATAAAGGCCCGCGAAATGCCCGGCAATGTTATTCCACGTAGGCACTGGACTGCTTCTGCAGGAGTATCCAGCGGCTGATTGCGGATTTGCGCTGCGACCTTATCGAAGCCGGAAATGCTGGGACCCCGCCTGGCGGAGAGCATGTCGGCATCTCGCTTTGTCTCCAATGCCTCGCCAAGCATCGTATCTTCTGTGCGCGCTTTCCATGAACCAAACCCAAATCCTGAGCCATCGTCGTAGAAAATTGTCTTAACGCGGAGCTTTCCTCCGGTAGATAGCTCACGCAAGTCAAAGTACATAGACATCGTTGCGCCAGGCGCAACTCTCCCCCAGGTGCCTCCCGTCACGAAACCGTCGCGTCCTTCTCCCCAATGCAGCTTACCGACAAAGAACTCGATAATCGTTTTCCCTGATACATTCACAAACGTGAACTTCAAGGCGTGGGGGAACAATCCTTGACCAACGGAAATCAGTTCGACGGAGTTGGGCGGAGTGTCCACTGTCCAACCGCCTGTACTCTGGCAAAGGCAAATAAAGGGCATTCCCAAGCAAAGCGCCGCACAAAAAAACAGTCTGCAGAAATTTTGATAGTAGCTGCGCATCGCCTTCTTCCCTCCCTTCGTCACCCCACTCTTTGCTCATCAAGCATCCGAAGCCTTGATATAATTCCTAGCCAAAGATATTTGAAATTTGCCTATAGGGATTCCACCGCAGGCCACCTTTCGTTGTCACCCCCGCGAAAGCGGGGGTCCATGTCAACCCGTGCAAGGCTTTGGATTCCCGCTTTCGCGGGAATGACGACGATACCAGGTTCGATGTAACGTCACGTAACTACGCCCAGAATTGTTGAACTGCTTTAGTCAAACGCTGAGCGGGTAAGGAACTAACTCTATGGTCGTTCTGCCGAGTTACCCCGTGCTCGACTCTGCTGGCGCGACCGTCCGCGCTTATTGAGATCAACTTCCTTCGCCAACCGTGCGCCAAAGCTCGTTAGCCGTATCTTCCGCCCCACGTATGGAGTGCGCTCCATTTTGCCCTCATTCCTTTTGAAGGCTACTCGCGCCGCGTGGATGCTTGCAAGCGAAAAGTGTTGGCCAAAACGATAATCTCTTGGAGAAATCGAAAATCAGTCCTGTTTGATCCCATTTTTGGATGGCATTGAGGTTGTTCCCGTGGATTCGGGGACGCGCGCCGAACCGCCTCCTGTATTCTCGCGAGAAATGGCTGGCGTCGTTGAAGCCGGCGACGGCCATCGCTTCGTTGACCGAAACGGGCGATGCGGCCAAAAGAGCCGCGGCGCGCGTGAGACGATGTTCGATGATGTAGGCTTTCGGCCCTACACCTAACTCGGCCGCATAGAGTTGCCTAAGCCGGGCGGCTGAAATCCCGAGGTCCCGTGCCAGAACCCCAACGCTGAGCCGCGCGTCATTTAAGCTCAGGTCGATCAGCCGTACAGCCTTCCTCACACGCGCACCCCTTAGCGAAGCCGTGGCAACATCGTCGCCGGGACCAACTCGCATATGTTCCCCCTGCCCGCCAGTCGTGAGGCCTCAATGGGGCCATGGAGCCAGCGCCAAAACCCGGCAGATGCGCGTTCCGCGCTTCTCCATTGACTTTCCGTGGCCCGTAAGGTAGATTCGTGCCTTTCCCTCTTGTCACAAAGGTTTTGGGTTCGCGGTGGAATCACGGGATCAATCCCGGAGACATGACGGCAAATTCCGAAGTCATCGAACTGACACTCGCAAGCACGTTGGAAAGCGTGGAGAAAGCGGAGGAAGTGACCGCCGGGGTGTGCGTAAAGGCGGGCTTCGATGAGGAAGACCAGCACCGCGTCGGAATGGCGGTGCACGAATCCATCATCAACGCGGTCCGACACGGCAATAAGTTTGACTCGGGAAAGCGGGTCTGGCTGAACTTTCATATCTACGCCGATCGCCTCGAAATCCGCATCCGCGATCAGGGAGAGGGATTCGATCTCAGCCGCGTTCCGGACCCGCTGGAGACGGGGAATTTGCTCAAGGTTTCCGGCCGGGGCATTTTTTTGATCCGCTCGTTCGTAGACGAATTCCGCGTGCGGGTATTACCTGGGGCAGGAACGGAAGTTATCATGGTAAAGTTCAAGGATTCGAGCACGAAAATCGATCAAGGAGGAACGCATCGTGAGCATGAAGGCGAAAACGCGCCGCGTTGATTCGGTCACGGTTGTGGACATCAGCGGGAGGATCACTCTGGGGGACGACTTGGCCGAGCTGCGCCAGCTCATCCGTGGCCTACTCGCGCAGGGGCAAAAGAATATTCTGCTCAATCTCGCGGACGTGACGTACATCGACAGCTCGGGCATTGGCGAGCTGGTGAGCGGATTTACGGCGGTATCCAACCAGGGCGGCAGCTTAAAACTGTTGAGCTTGACTAAGAAGGTGCAGGACTTACTGCAAATTACCAAACTCCTCACCGTTTTTGACGTTTATGACGATGAGGCCAAGGCCATCGCGAGCTTCTCCAAGGCCAGCGGGGCTTGACGATGACGGCGGTAAGAATGACCGGAGTGGGGAAGAGGAAATCGCGATTCCGCGACCGCCTCTGCTCCCTACTCCTCCTTCCGCTCCCCGCTCCGGCGCCTGATCACGCGGCGCTGCAGCCGCAGCCCTCCGATCGACGGGCTATCCCGTGCGGATGAAGCGCACGCCAAGTCGAGAGCTGCTCGATGACAGCCCCGTTCCCGCCAAAGACCGGCGCGCGTGCCTTGAGGATATCTGGCGTATTAACCTCCACTGGGGAGGCGTCTCGGGTACGCTCACCCTTTTCGAGCGGTTCTTCGCCCGGACCGGCGCTCATCCTGTGCGCGTGCTCGACGTCGGAGCGGGCGACGGGAAACTTGCCGCCCATCTTAGGCAGCGGCTGGCGGAACGAGAGGTTGAGGCCAGGTTCTATGCGTTGGACCGGCAGCTTGTCCACCTGGAGAGCGATGCAACTTCAGAACGCGATATGAGACGCGTCGTGGGAGACGCGCTGACCCTTCCTTTCGGCCCCGCCGCGTTTGAAGTCGTCATGTGCAATCTCTTCCTGCATCATTTCTCCGGAGATGCGGCACAGCGCCTGTTGTGCGCCATGATTGCGGCGGCCAGTGAAGCCGTGATTATCAATGATCTGGACCGCGGGTGGCTGCCCTATCTCCTGATCCGCTTCGCTCCGTGGATTGCCCGCCACCCCATCGCGCGCCTGGATGGCATCGCGAGTGTGCGCCAGGCGTATACCCGCAAGGAGCTCGCGGCGCTTGCCGCAAGCGTTCATTCCGGCGCGTTTGACGTGTCCGCGCTGCCAGGCTTCAGGAACGGGTTGATCTTTTGGCTGTAGCGGCAGCGTCCCTGCCGCCGAACCGCGTTGACCCCGTCAGATTCAGCGGCGGCAGGGACGCCGCCGCTACAGTTCATTTTTGTGCTGGCACGCGGGTTTTTATTGCAATCTGCGGTAAGGGCGGAGGTTGTACCCCGGCGTTGCGCTCACGGGCGGCAAGAAATTGGCGCCAGTCTTCCAGTTCTCTCCGGAACGCCGCCCACTCGATCTGCCAGTCCTCGCCGCCCACGCCGTCGAGCCTTTTACAGCCCTTGTCGATGAGCGAGCGGAACCCAGCCATGTTGGCGCGCGAGTAGTGATGGAACGCGGCGGCGATCTGGATCAAGCCGTGCAGGAAGGTTCGGGTTCGCCCGCGCTCCTTCAACCAGATTTCCTCAAGCACCTCATGGGCTTCAAAGAAGCGGCGCTCATTGAAAAGCTGGATTCCGCGCTCCAAGGTAGGGGTCATGTCAACACTATTCTTGCACGAACTTGCGTGGAGTATTCGCCGGAATTTTGGCAGCCGACTCTATGCGCCTTGTGCGCCCCTACGACTAAATATGACCTCGCCCGCGCCTCTTTGATACGACCTCCGGTTATTCTTATGAATTTATGGCCTGACAACGAACGCAAAGCCCTCGAGCAGAAGATGAAACAGGACGGCCGCCTGCCGCCAGGCCAGTCTTTGACGCTGAAGTGGCCCGTCCTACATTACGCCGGCGTGCCCGCTTTTAACCCTGAGGATTGGGACTTCCGCACCGCAGGCTTGGTGGGAAAGCCGCTTCGATTGAGCTGGCAGGAATTCCTTGCGCTGCCAAAAATCCAGGTGACGGCGGATTTCCATTGCGTCACGCGCTGGAGCCGGTTTGATAATCAGTGGGAGGGTGTGGCCTTCCGCACGATTTACGATATGACGCGCCCGGAAGAGGCAGCGGCTCACGTCATGGCGCATTGCGCCGAGGGCTACACCACGAACGTGCCGCTGGTTGATTTGCTGGGAGAGAACGTGCTTTTCGCGCTCAAGCACGATGGCGAGCCGCTGTCTGCCGAGCACGGGGGCCCGTTACGGCTGGTCGCTCCCAAGCTCTATGGCTGGAAGAGCGCCAAGTGGGTGCGCGGCCTCGAATTCATGCGGCACGATCAGCCGGGTTTCTGGGAGCAGAACGGCTATCACCGGTACGGGGACCCGTGGAAAGAGCAGCGCTTTGACACGGACGAATGACGCCGGCCCACGGCTTCTGCCCCTTGCCGTGTGTTGGCTGACGCACACTTCGCGCATTTTGCAGCGCGCGAGCTTCGATGACCGGGCGCAGCCAGCAGCGCCCCTACGCCCTATTTTCATTCAGCGCCAGCGCCGAAAAGCGAAATAGTAATTTCTTGGCAACCTGTTAAAAAATCTCAAACCGTTCTTGATGCACGGCTGGGTCGCTCTTAATCACAATCTCCTTCCGCGCGGCGGACTCGATCTCTGAAATCATCGCTCCGGCCTTCGCTTTCAGCGCCGCGGCCACCTGCGGATTCACCCGCAGCGTGATCACCTTGCCGTCGATCTGCGAGGCCATTTTGCGCGCCTCCGCGACGATCTCATTGGTCACGGTTGCCGCTGACTTTACCCAGCCTGCCCCAGTACAGTAAGGGCAAGGCTCGCAGAGCGTGCGCTCGAGCGACTGTTTGGCCCGCTTGCGCGTCAAGGCAACCAGGCCAAATTCATTAAACGCGAGGATCTTCGCCGGGGCGCGGTCGTGGCGCAGCGCGTCTTCCAGGGCCTGCACCACTTTGGCGCGGTTGCGCCGCTCGTCCATGTCGATAAAGTCGATCACGATAATCCCGCCGAGATCGCGCAGCCTGATCTGGCGGACAATCTCGATGACCGCGTCAATGTTCGTTTTGACGATGGTGTCTTCGAGGCGGTTGGTCTTGCCCACGTACTTGCCCGTGTTCACGTCAATGGCCACCAACGCTTCCGTCTGGTTGATGACGATGTAGCCTCCGGATTTGAGCCACACCTTGGGCTTTAGCGCCTTGTCGATTTCGGCTTGCACGCCGAACTCCTCGAACATGGGCGCGTCTCGCGTATAGAGTTTGACTTGGCCGACCAACGCCGGCTGGAACCGGCTGACGAAGTCGAGCACGTGCTCGTATTCACTTTCACTGTCCACGCGCACGCATTTGAAATCCGGAGAAAGCAGGTCGCGGAGGATCCGCTCGACCAGCGTCAGATCGCGGTGAAGAAGCGCTGGGGCCCGGCTGCGCTCGGCTCGGGTTCGAATATCGTTCCAAAGGTTGGTCAGGAATGCGAGGTCGGCCTTCAGCTCGTCCTCACTACGGCCGGCGCCGGCAGTTCTCACGATGAACCCTCCGGTGAGCGACCCGCGGTTGTCGAGAAGAATGTTCCGCAGGCGCAACCGCTCTTCGTCGGAGGCAATTTTGCGGGATACGCCGATGTGGGTGATGGTCGGCATGTAGACCAGGTAGCGTCCCGGCAGAGCGATGTGCGAAGTGATGCGAGCTCCCTTTGTGCCGAGCGGTTCCTTGGCAATTTGGACGAGGATTTCCTGGCCTTCTTTCAGCAGCTCGCTGATGGGCAGAGGGTGATGGTTTCCGGCTCGTGATGGTACCGCGCTTCCGCTTTCCGGCCGCGGACCTCGATGCCCGCGGAAGGGCCGCCCGCCCTTGCGTCCGCGCCGCGGCGCCGCGCGCGGACGCTGAGGATAATCGTGCAGTGTGTACGATTGTTCTGCCCCCGCCCGGTCCGTCGCGTCGTCAGACCCTTGAGACGGCGCCTCTCCGCTGGAGGCGGAGATTTCCGTTTCCTCGCCGGGCCCTTCGGGAAATCCGCTGGAGTCGCTTAGTTCTTCCGAGGTCTCACGCCCGGTAAAACCAGCCGTAGAACGCCCAAACGATTCATCTTCCTCAAACCCTTCGGACGCCGCATCGTTCTCGGCCTCCGTGGCGTCCTCAAATATTCGCCCCGCGGCGGCGAGGGTATCTTCAAAGCTAGCTTCTGGCGTCCGCGGCGCGCCTGCCACGTCTTCTGAGAGCCGGGCCGCAAGTCCGGGAGCAGGCTCAGGCGCATTATCTCCGAGTGCTCCTTCGCCAACGCTGTCCGCTTGGCCCAGGGGTTCGTCAACGCTTGGTACCCCTTCCCGCTCCGCGTCCGCCGCCTGGCGCGCCCATCCCGCGCCTTCAGCTGGGGTTGTCGGCGCCTCCACGCCGGCGCGTGACTCACCGGAGACTTCCGCTCCGGTGCTTTCGATTATCTTGCCGGATCCCTCATGTGGATCGTCGATGGGGCCGCCCCCGTATTTGGCGAGGGATTCGCCGGGCAGCGGTTCCAATGGCCGCGAGGGCGGTTCGTCGCGAAATTCGCGCGGCGTTTCACTGCTCTCACGCCGCGCTCCAAATCTGCTCTCCCGGAGGCCGCGTCCACGGCGGCGGTTGCGCCGTCCATGAAAATCGTGCTTCCGCCCTTCCGCTGCGCCTTCTTTGGCCGCGGAAGGCGGTGGTGATTCGGTCCCGCCGGTTCGCTGCGCTTCGACCACAGACACCGGCCCTGCTAGTTCCGGCGGCGCTTCGGCCTTCCCCGTAAGTGGCCCCCCAACATCCGCGAGTAGCTCGGGAGGAGGCGGAGCCGCCGCAGCGCCAAACGGTTCCGGCGCCGGAATAGCAGCCTGCGTCGCGGTAGCGCTGGTCGCGCGGGCCACTCGATTCTCAGCGTCGGTAAAGACACCTTCATATTCCTCCGAATCCTCGAAGAAATCCGATACATAGAGGAACGCGTCCCGTTCCAAGCCAATATCCACGAAGGCGGATTGCATTCCGGGTAGTACGCGGTTCACCTTGCCTTTGTAGATTCCTCCGGCCAAGCCCGCATCGACGTCCCGCTGGAAATAAACCTCGACCAATTGATCGTCTTCCAACACGGCGACCTTCGTCTCGTGCGGCGACGAGGAAATCAGCAATTCCTTTGTCATGAAAATTCCTTTCCGGGAGTCCCCGAAAGGATCAACCCGCTCGCGCGGGGATCAACTTCCGGCTGAACCCATGCAGCCCTGGGGGCTTCAACCACCCAGGTCTGCTCGTGGCTCGCTCGCTACCGGCGCGAGCGGCTCACGGACACCAAATCGTACGTTGGAAGGCCTCCAGGTGAATCACGCTGGCGCAGCGGAGAATTTCGCGTTTCGTGCTTCTACACGACGATTCGCTCTTCCGTGCGGCTCGGCGCCACCGTCGGCCGCGCAGAACCTCATGCACACCGCGTTTTTCGGCTGTATGTGCGATGACTCGCGGCAAACCTTCCAATGTTGCGCGTCTTCGAATCGAATGGCTGCGAAACCTGCAAACTCATCACGGCAATTCACGGCACAACCAGGCGGGACGCTGCCTTAGTTCACTAAGCGGCGCGTCCTAACGCTCAGGGCGAGACCCAAGCCGAGGAACGTGAACAGCACCGAGGAGCCGCCCTGGCTCATGAGCGGCAGCGGAATGCCTGTGATCGGCAGCAGGCCGATCATCATCCCCACGTTCACCGCAACCTGGAAAAACAAAACCGACGCCAGACCAATAATGAAAATAGCCCCCGCCCGATCACCGGCGAGCTGCGCGCCGTCGAGGAGGCGGATCAGCAATACGCCGTAAAGCAAAAGCACGATCAAGGCGCCTGCAAAGCCCTGCTCCTCGGCAAACGCCGCGAAAATAAAATCGGCATGCGAAACGGGAATAAAACCGAGTCGGCTTTGTGTTCCTTGTCCGACCCCTTTTCCCCAAATACCTCCCGATCCAATCGCGATCTTCGACTGCGTTACTTGGTAGCTTGAGCCGCGTGTGTCCTGGGCCGGATGAATGAACGTCATAATTCGCTCTCGCTGGTAGGCGCGCATCAGATGCCACCCAAGGGGCGCCATGCAAAGAACCGCCAATCCGATGATCACCAGTTTCCGGAACCGGATACCTGCAAAGAATACGCCAGCAATAACCGCTGGAAGAAGCGTGAGTGCGGTCCCAAGGTCGGGTTCCCGCACCACCAAGTATGCGGGCACGCCCACCATGATCCCGAGTGTGCCCAGATCCTTCCACGAGACCGGCCTTGCGCGGCGTCCGGAAAAATAAGCTGCTACGCATATTATTATAATCAACTTGACCATTTCAGACACCTGGAAAGTGAGTCCGCCAACCTCAATCCAACGGCGAACGCCACCCACCGGATGCCCGATCACCAGCAGCGCCCCGAGTCCGAGGACGCCGATCGCATACAGCGCCGCCGCCTGGTCGAGAATGATGTGATAGTCGATCTGGCTGGCGAGAAGCGCCAGAACGGTTCCCGCGAAGACCCAATCAATCTGCTTCCGATATTCGCCAGCGAGAGCCGTATGCAGAGTGGTGCTGTAAATCTCTACGATCCCTAGAGCGGCGAGGGCAAGCGCCGCCGCGAAGAGCAGCCAATCAACGTCCCGCAGGTTGAACCCTCTTTTCATTTTTTAATCGCCAGCATCGAGACCTGGGGGGAGCATGACTCGCCGCACCTAAAACTAGCGACGCTTGGCCTCAAACTCACGAGACCAATTTTGCGCAGAGGCGTACGGCATCGCTATACACTGGACCCGTTAAATTTAAGTTGCCGGCCTCAAGAAATCTAGGCGTTTCACTGGCCATAACTCATGAAGCGTCGGTTCGACAGTCAGGAGGGCACGGCCGGTTTTTAAGATTCGGCCGTGCCGTTAAAAGGCGCTTTAGATTTCCTTGTCTTGCCGGATGAGCGGCTCGTTATAACAGCCGCTCATCCGGTAAGACAAAGGGAATAGAACGACGCAAGCTTTCGGCGGGGTT